>JBILKQ010000022.1:0-26310 GCA_044376655.1 Silvanigrellaceae bacterium | reverse complement strand
TCACCGCCAATAGCTGCGGCATAATTCAGTTCAGCCTGAATTGATACAACGGGAATCATGCCAAAATGAACACCAGTGTGAAGTCCCAGCGCTGTCTTGCTGATGGTTTCCTTTACAGGAAGATTCACCACGGTTGTGTCACGGGTATAGGTTCCAGTGAGAAATTCAGGGCCAGCATAAATCGCCAGACCGGGAACCGGAGAAAGGACATCAAAACTGGCAGCCAGCTTTGCATCCAGACCCGAGGGCTTCTTGGAGCTCGAATCGTCCTTTTGCGAAAGTTCGCCAAGGCCCGCACCTGCGAGCACACGAATATCCGCTTGCACGGAATTCACCGCAGCAGCAGCAAAGAATCCAACTAATCCAAGGCAACCCAGATAAACAAATCGATTTTGCATGAATAACCTCCCTGTTATTTCAGACGCAATTCAATCACGAACCCATTGTTGGTGTTCTTGAATTCAAACTCCATTTCGCATGCATGAGCCAGATCAATCCAGGTCACAAAGCTGATGAGAGCGTACAGCGTATTCGGGCTGTTTGCAGGGTCAGGTGCCAAAGCAACCAAACCCTTTTCTATACGGTCGTTGACCGGAAGGGAGGAATCCGTCGCAATTTTCAAATACTCATCTGGAATGGAGAGACCATCCACATCCCAACGCGCCGTGACACGGCCACTGGTGCTTTTGGCAGAGAAAACCACACTGGCGCCGCGCCTCGCAAAGTAAGCGGAGGCACGCCAAGGGCCCACCAGAAGGCGACGCAGAAGTCCTTCGTGCGCAGTGGCCTTAAGCGGAGTCACGATGGCTGATTCGATGTTGATACCTTTACGACGCCAAGTTGTATCAAAGGAATCGGCCACCTCGCGGAAAACCACCGCAGCATCGATTAACTTAGGTGGATTTTTGCTCACGAGCTTGCTGATCATGCCCTGCGGGTCGTTCGCCAAATAGATTTCGAATTCGTCGAGACTGTCGACAACCTCGTTCCACCGCCGCTTGAGAAGATTGGCCGACTCAGAGTGATAGCTCCCAGGCTCGGCAATGCGATCGGGATTGGGTCGAACGTTCTGAAACGACTTCTCACTGGCGTAGGAGCGCACCTGAGTCACGAACTGAGACAGTGCAAGTTCAGGAGCGGGCGGACCTCGGCGAGCTTCTTCCAGTTTGAGCGAATTGCTCAACCAGGAAAGGGCTACAGTCAGAGGAGTGTCGTTTTTGTGTAGCGGAAGAACCTTCGCAAGCTCGGCACCGAGGAAACGCAAAATAAAAAGCAAAGAAAATACAACTGAGAGAACAACGATGACGAGCGCCACAGCAGTGGCTGAAGTGTTACCACCAATGGTCAGGCGCATAGCCAGGTAGGAGGCAAACACAAGCAACAGGGAGATAAGAATCACCTGCCATAGCTTGAACAGGCGGAGAAAAAAGGTTGCCACCGATGAAATCAAAGATGGTGTGGGTTCGCCACCTATGGGCGTATGGACTGGAACGGCTGCTGCTTTCTTTTTGCCGGCAGGCGCATACCAAGGTTCTTGATCGCTTGTCTGGTTCATCCGATGCTCTCAATGCTCAAGCTGACGCGTCGCAGCGATATCCAAGATGCGCAACTCAGGGCGCAAACGTCCGCCCCATCGTGACAAACGTCCTTCAACGACCAGATCCACGGGCTTCCGAGAAGCAACAAACTGTTCAATCTCGGGGGCCAGACCAAAAGCGGTCAGGGGGCCTGAATCTTGTGATGAAAGCCATACTCGAGCATGTTTGGAATCAGCTGCCTGACCAATTCTTTTACTATGCCCCAGCCTGACCTGTTGAATCAACCATTTCGGGCGAGGATTTTCCGCACCAAACGGCTCGAGAGAATCGAGCATTGCGCACAGCTTCTCTTCGAGAAGTTCGACCGAAACGATGCCGTCGAGCTCAAGGGCAGGTGCTAGTTTTCGGTTTCCCAGTGCCTCGCGAACCTGTTTTTCAAACGACTCTCGCAACCAGGGAAGATCTTCGGGCTTGAGCGACATACCTACTGCGTAGCCGTGCCCGCCGAATGACAGGAAGCGTTCACGCATTTGATTAAGGGTGGCAAAGAGATCGAAGCCAGGGATACTTCTGCCGCTCCCTTTGATTTTATCGTCGACCTTGGTGAGGATCAGCGTAGGCTTATGCAGTTTCTCGGCCACCCGAGACGCTACAAGTCCGACTACCCCTGCATGCCAGGAGTCATCATAGAGCACCACGGAAACTGATTTTTGGAATTCCGCCAGAGTCATCTTGAGCGCCTGATCGACAGCCTTCTTTTCCAGTTCCTGACGCGCAGCATTCTCGCCATGCAGAAACTCGGCCAATTCGCTCGCGCGAGCATGGTCGGACGTCATCATCAGCTCCGCCGCAGCCATGGCAGAACCCAAACGGCCTGCAGCATTCAGGCGCGGGCCAATTTTGAAACCGACATCAGTGGCGTCGACCAGCCCATTCTCGAGTTTCCAACCTGCGAGTCGCAGCAGCGCCGCAAGACCCACCCTTTGGCCATTGATGACCTGCTCAAGAAGTACGCCAAGACCGACGCGACACAGGATATGATTGACACCATTGAGCGGAGCGACGTCGGCAATCGTGCCGATGGCCACGAGATCCAGATATTTGCGCAGGTTGAGCTTTTCAGCGCGAGGATGGGCTCGGCCACGCAGGGCTGCCCGCAGAGCAATCAAAAGATAAAACGCAACACCCACACCAGCCAACATTTTAAAGGGATAATCGCACCCCGGCTGCTTTGGATTGAGAAGCGCAAAGGCCTCCGGAAGAATGGCCGGTGGCTCGTGGTGATCGGTGACAATAACATCAAGGCCGAGCTCTTTTGCTCGCACACATGCTTCAACTGCAGAAATACCGTTGTCGACAGTAATCACCAAAGCTCGTCCATTGGCCGCGATCTTTTCAAGGCCAATAGGGTTCAGTCCGTAGCCCTCGGTGAGCCGATCGGGAATGTAGACTTCGACCTCAGTGCCGAGCTCCGCGAACGCCAATTTCAACATTGCACAGGAGGTTGTCCCGTCAACGTCGTAATCGCCAAAAATAACAATTCGCTCGCCCGATTCCATGGCTGAAAGCACACGCGCCACGGCTTTTTGAATGTCTTTGAAACTTTGCCAGGGTGGCAAGTGCGCGAGGAGTTCCTTATCAGCCAGCACACCCTCCGCAGCGATGCCACGCAAGGTCGAGAGTTTCTCTGAAATAAAGTGTTCGTGGAGGCGCACATCACTCAGAGCGCGAGGAGAGAGTCGCCAGCGAAACCGCTCGGAACCGCCAATCTCTACAGGGTCAACGCGCTCAGACAGAGTAGCCACTGAAATAAGTTCCTTTGAAAACGCTCAAGTCGAATTCTAGCGCTTAGCACCACTCAAGACGGACGACGGCGAACAATGACTGGTGGAATTTCGTTGGGATCCTTTTTCTGTTTGGCCTTCTGAACAGGTTCGGCAGGACGCCAGCCCCAACGCTTAAGATATTCATCCATCAGCAGTGTCAGGGGTGCTGCAACATAAATCGAGGAGTATGTTCCGACGAGAATACCAATGAACATGGTGAGAGCGAAATCTTCAATGGCTCCACCGCCGAGGAAAGTCAGAATCAGCAGTGCACCCAAACCGGTGGCAGAGGTCAAAACTGTGCGGTTCATGGTCTGGCTAATACTGCGGTTAATGACATCCAAGAGAGGCATTTTGGGCGATGTCTCCTGAGTCTCGCGAATACGGTCGTAAACGATCACGGTATCGTTGATGGAGTAACCAACAATCGTAAGGAAGGCCGCAATAGATGCCGTTGAGAAGGGTTTATCAAGCAGAGTCATAAAGCCAAGTGCGATAATTACATCGTGCACGAGGCAAAGCACCGCTCCAGGTGAAAAGCGCGCATCAAAGCGGAGCGCGATATAAGCCAAAATGCCCAAGAAGGAGAGCAGCAGAGCGAAATAGCCTTTGCGCTCTTCTTCTTTACCGATTTTTCCGGAGATGTTGGTTTTTGAATCAAGTTTTATTTTGTCGGTGCCCACCGCAGTTTCAAGCTTCTTGTACAGCTCATCCGCCTTGCTTCCGATCTCTTTTTCATCCTGTCCGCGCTCGCGCTGGATACGAATCACAAAGGAAGCAAAACCATCTTTGGCAACATTGCCAATACTCGTGACCTCTAGCTTGCCCACGTTTGCCTGCTCAGCGAGTGTCAGGACTTTCTCGCGCGTGAACGAGGTGTCACTGATGGACACATGAATTTCAGCACCACCAAGAAAGTCGATGCTGTAGTTGATTCCCTTAATAGCAACAATCAAAAGCGAAGCCACAACCAATACCAGTGAAAGACCTATGGTCACTCCGCGCCATTTCATAAAGTCGAAGGTGTAATTTGGAGGAAAAATCTCGACGTTGCCGAACTTCAATCTCATGGTTCAATTCCTCAATGTGGCAGCATCAGCTGAAACGGCGGATACGGGTCTTTTCAATCAACCACTGACCAATAACTTCGGTCACATAGTAGGACGAAAAGAGTGTTGAAATGATTCCGGCCAGCAAGGTGATGGCGAAACCTTTCACCGCAGGGTTGCCGTAAATCAAAAGAACGATCCCCGCGACTGCTGAGGTCACATGCGCGTCGACGAGAGTTTCAAAGCTTTGGTTGTAGCCTTTGTAGAAAGCCTGCTTAGCATTGAGCCCATTACGCATTTCCTCGCGGATGCGTTCATTGATAATAACGTTTCCATCGACAGCCACCGCCATGGTCAAAACAATTCCGGCAATACCTGGCAACGTGAGAGTTGCACCAAAAGCCGCAAGGAACGCGAGAATCAACACCGCATTGAGGAGCATAGCCAGGTTCGCAACGAGACCAGACATACCGTAGAAGTAGATCATGAAGACAACAACCAGCGCCCCCGCAAACAGTGAACTAACAACACCGGCCTTGATGTTTTCTTCACCCTCACTTGGGCCCACCTGACGCTCTTCAACAATCTTTACACTCGCAGGCAATGCACCAGCACGAAGCACAAGCGCGAGGTCTTGCGCATCTGTTCTTTGTTGCTCGATATCCTGGGAGCGTCCCATGGTGATCTGGGCGCGACCACCGAGAATGGCTCCTTTGACCTCGGGTGCACTGGTTATGTTTTCATCGAGAATAATGGCGATCTGGTGGGGTGCATTTTGCGGCTCAATTGCCTGCTTGGTGAGGTCGCCGAAGATTTTTGCGCCTTGCGGGTTGAAGTTGAGCGACACAGCGTATTGAGGAACGGGGCCACTTTGATCGACGGTTTCGAATGCGGTGTCGATCATATCGCCCGTAAGCTTTGCTGACGCTTCAACCAAGTAGGGAATGACAGTTGCCGTGGAGGTTACCCCCCCCTGCGACTCGACATCGCGCTTGAGAATGATGGTCACGTTCTTGCTGATTTTCCCATTATCACGCGCCCATTGCGAGATTTTTTGAAGCGCTTCGGGCTTTGTGTCTTCCTTCGGAATGCTCAAAGCAGCACGGCCTTCCTCGACAACCTTTTCAATTTGGTCAAGACGTAACTCATTGGACACCATGCGAAAATCGAGCTGCGCGGTGTTGCCAATGAGTTGCTTGGCGCGCCCGGGATCTTCCAAACCCGGCATCTGAACGACAATGCGGCGATCGCCTTGGCGAAAGATATTTGGCTCAGCTACGCCAAATTGGTCGATACGATTACGGATGGTGTTGATGGCCTGCTGCAGCAGTTCACCACCATAGCGCGAGACCTCAGCCGGATTGGCAACAAAAATCACCTTTGTGCCGTCGACTTTTTCAAACTGAATGAGAGAGGTCTGCTCCGACACAGTTTTCTTAACTGCATCAGCTTTGGTCGCGTCAGTAAGTTCAATGACAGACTTGTAGTCATCGCCCACATTCACTGTCTGGAGTTTGATGCCGTCGCGCTCTGCAAGGTCGCGCGTGCGATTCATGGCTCTTTGAATGCTGTCGCGAATGGACTTCTCTACATCCACCTCAAGCACGAGGTGGAGTCCACCCTTGAGGTCAAGTCCTAAGGAAATGCGCGACGACGGAAGAACAGACTCAGCCATCCGGTGATACCAGGCAACCGGTTTGCCCAAGGTTTCCTCTGCAACAGGAGCCTCGCGTTTCCACTCTGCAGGATCACCCAGAAAGGTGGGAACAGTGAAAGCAATTGAAAAAACCACTGCACACATGATCAGAAAGAACTTGACCCACCACATTAGCGGCAAGCCACCAAACAATCCCTGGCCTTTTTCCATAGCCCGTTTTTCCTCAGATTCTGCAGACGTTCATATTCAGTGCCCCGACACAGTATCAAACGAGATACCCTGTTGGCCACTCAGAGCGCGATCTTTTGCCAAAGAAAATCCTCTCCACCCAACCACTGCGGTGGTTACGTGTGAGAGGACAATGACAGGCAAAGAGAGTGTGTAGTGCTTTTATATTAAGCAGGAGAGAGGCTTGGCTTGCCCAGCTCGCTCGAAATCGTGTGCTTGAGCACGCGTACCGAGGTGTTGCCCAAGTCCAGCGTAACGATGGTGTCGGTGATTGAAGTAATGCGCCCAATCAAACCGCTCGACGTAACAACTTCCATGCCGGTTTTCAGGCTCTCAATGAAGTTGCGGTGCTCTTTCTGGCGTTTTTGTTGAGGGCGGATCACGAAGAACCACATGAACAGAATCATGCCGCCAAAGATCACCAAGTTCATCCAACCCGCTGCAGCAGCAGGTGCTGCTCCGCCAGCGGCTCCGCCCGTCGCGTTTCCAGGGACAGCCACAGGGCCGTCGCCTGCCGGCGCACTCTGGGCGAGAGCGACAGTTGCAAGAGAGGCATTTGCGAGAACCGAAAAGGTTGCGAGCTTGGCGCGCTCGGACAGAAGAGAAAGCGTTTTCGACATAATGAAACTCCAGTGACGGGTTTGACGGTGCACGATCGCTAAAAAAACCGCGGACCGTTGGAATCAACGATCCGCTGGATCTTTAACGCTGATTCAAGGGGGTTCTAGCGACTCAGGCACATCTTTGCAATTGTCTGAAGCTGCATATTGGTGGTGCCTTCGTAGATTTTGCCAATCTTGGCATCACGATAGAATTTTTCAGCGGGAAATTCCTTAATAAATCCATATCCACCGAAAAGCTCGAGAGCAAGGCTCGCCACCTTCTCGGCAACATCGCTGGCAAAATGCTTTGCCATCGCTGCCTCGCGGACAAAGTCAAGGTTGGCGTCTTTCAAGCGCGCTGCATTATAGACCATCAATTTTGCCGCCTCGATGTCGGTAGCCATCTGCGCAATCTGGAATTGAACCCCTTGGAATTCACTCAGTTGCTTTCCGAACTGCTCGCGCTGCTTCACGTAAGTCATGGCAGCAGCGTAGGCCCCCTCTGCCAAACCAAGCATCTGAGCAGCGATGCCAATACGACCTTCATTCAGGGTCTCAATTGCGATCTTGTAGCCTTTGCCGATTTCGCCGAGCACATTTTCCTTAGGCACCTTGCAATCCTCAAGGATCACCTCGCAAGTGCTGCTCGCGCGGATACCGAGCTTGACTTCCTTCTTGCCCAGAGCAAAGCCGGGCATCGATTTTTCAACGATGAAAGCAGTAATGCCTTTGTAACCCGCATCGGGGTTCAGGTTGGCAAATACAATGAAAATATCTGCTTCTTTAGCATTGGTGATAAACACCTTTTTGCCCGTCAGGCGATAATGCGTACCTTCGTCCCAAGCGCGAGTGCGCAGCGCAAAAGCATCTGAGCCGCTATTGGGCTCCGTCAAGCAGTACGAGCCCACCTTAGAGCTGGTCAGCATAGGGAGGTATTTGCTGCGCAGATGTTCGCTGCCCCACTTCAAGAATGCGTTCTCAACGAGGGTATTTTGCACGTCCATGAGCACACTCACGCTCGGGTCAACCTGCGCGAGAGCCTCGATAATCAAGATGGCGTTGAAAAAGGTACTACCCGCACCGCCGTATTTCTCTGGAACTTCCACACCCATAAATCCGAGCTCGTGCATCTTGCGGATGATTCCGGGGTCCATGGACTCAGACTCATCCATTTTCAAGACGTGAGGAGCGATTTCTTTTTTCGCAAATTCCAGCGCTGACTGGAAAAACATACGCTCATCTTCGGACAAGATAGTAAGCGGCAGGGGTTTTGTGTGCGTTGTGGTCATGGGGACGTCCTTCTTCCTGGGTGCCTCAACGAACGCGAGGAGACACTGTTGTCACCTTAGAATGGGAGAAATCTTCTATGCAACATGTCGGCAATCATTTTGCCAAAACTTGAAGAACTGCCTTAAGAACCAGATCAAACTCTTTCCCGCGCGCGATCAAGGGTGGGGTAAAGGAGAGCACATCGCCGCGTGGACCCGAGGGCAGAGTAATGAATCCAAGCGCCAGAAGTTCCTCGGATATTTTGGCGGCAAAGCCAGCCTCGGAGGCAGGAAACCACAGCCCTCGCATGAATCCACGCCCCCGCAACTGAACGGGGTGCTGAAGGTGCAAATCGCGCCTGCGATACTCGTCCAAAAAACGGATGAAGCTTTGCTCAACACACTCGAGCTCAATCTTAAATTCAGGAAGTCTACGGACAATCTCATGCACAGTGGCTACACCCACCCCACAAGCCAACGGATGCCCAAGAAAGGTGCTGGTGTGGCGAGCCTCCCCCGTGGAACGGCCCCAGGCATCAAGGCAATCGCCTACACAGGCACTGAGCGGCAATCCGCCTCCTAAGGCCTTACCCAGAACCAAAAGGTCTGGTGTCACCCCTTCATGATCGAGCGCGAACAACGAACCCGTGCGCCCCAAACCTGTGTAAATTTCGTCGTAGATGAGGAGTGTGCCAAATTGGTGCGCAAGCTTTTTCACCTGCCCGAGGAATCCCGCAGGCCATGTGCGTTCTCCCCCACGCCCCTGTAAAGGCTCCATCACAACCGCTGCGATTTTGCGGGTGCGTAACGCATCCTCAAGTTTCTCAAGAGAAGTATCCCAGTGAACGAGCCCATGTGTCTTTTGATAAAAAGCCGCGTCGAGAGCCTCGCAACCCAAACTGTTCTCCGGCTGCACGAGCGGGAAAGGAACCACGTGAGTTTTACCCTGCAACCATGGCTCAAATCCTCGCGTGAAAGTCGCACGGTCTGATAGCGCAAGAGGGCCAAAATGAAGGCCGTGATAGCCCCCTGAAAAACTCACGAATTCATGTCGTCCGGTGACCACCATGGCCGTTTTGAGCGCTGATTCCATCGCCTCACCGCCCGACAAACTCAACACCGATTTGGCCTGGTCGAATGGTGTTAAACGAGCGAGCAACTCGAGCAAAAGAACCTTGGAGGCGGAAGGATGCACATCCCCCATGCCATGCACAAGCCGTGAAGCCTGCGCACGCAATGAACGCATCATTACCGGATTCCCATGCCCCAGAGCCATGACTCCAAAGCATGCAGTGAAGTCGAGGTATGCATTTCCATCGACATCGGTAATTTTCATGCCACGTGCTTTTTTCATCACAATGGGAAAAGTCTCAGACACATAAGTGACATCCGGAGACTCAACCTTCTGAAGACGTTCCAGCCAGCGCTTACTTTGCGTGGTTTTGCGATGTCGCTTTTGAACCATCGATGCTTATTTCCTACTTTTCTTAAAGCGCACGTCGGTATTGCCCGCCCACTGCATAAAGCGCTTGGGTCATCTGACCCAGGGTCGCAACACGGGCCGTATTGAGAAGCTCTTCGAACACGTTACCGTTGACAAGTGCCACGTGCTTAAGGCGTTCCAGCGCTTTTTGAGCAGTCTGCTCATGCGATTCTTTCCACTCATTGATTGCTTTGAGTCGTGCATCTTTCTCTTCGTAAGATGCACGTGCAAGTTCAATGTTGAGGTTGCCGGAAATCTCATCCTGACGCGGATTCAAATAAGTATTAACGCCAATGATAGGCAACTCACCCGAGTGCTTGAGGGTCTCATAATACAAACTTTCTTCCTGAATTTTACCGCGCTGATATTGAGTTTCCATCGCACCCAAAACACCACCGCGCGACGAAATTCGATCAAACTCAGCAAGCACAGCTTCTTCCACAAGGTCAGTGAGATGGGACAAGAAATAAGAGCCTTGGTTGGGGTTTTCATTTTTCGCGAGGCCAAACTCACGGTTGATGATCATCTGGATTGCCATACTGCGACGCACACTTTCTTCGGTGGGCGTGGTAATTGCTTCATCGTAAGCATTGGTGTGCAATGAATTGCAGTTATCATTGATTGCCAACAACGCCTGGAGTGTTGTGCGGATATCGTTGAAATCAATTTCCTGAGCATGCAACGAGCGACCACTGGTTTGAATGTGGTATTTGAGCTTCTGCGAGCGGTCGTTGCCCTTATATTTTTCACGGATTGCAATGGCCCAAATGCGCCGTGCAACGCGACCAATCACCGAATACTCAGGATCCATACCGTTGCTGAAGAAGAACGAGAGATTCGGAGCGAAGTCGTCGATCTTCATGCCACGGCTCAAGTAGTACTCAACGTAGGTAAAACCGTTGGCGAGAGTGAAAGCCAGCTGAGTGATAGGGTTGGCCCCAGCTTCCGCAATGTGGTACCCCGAAATACTCACCGAGTAATAGTTGCGCACATCATTGCTGATGAACAACTCCTGAATGTCGCCCATCATCTTCAGAGCAAAGTCAGTTGAGAAAATGCACGTGTTTTGTGCCTGATCTTCCTTGAGAATGTCAGCCTGAACCGTTCCGCGCACACGCCGCAGGGTTTCACTGCGCACGGCAAGAAACTCATCTGGATTCAGCATGCGTCCTTTAGTTTTCTCTGCCGCTTGAACCTGCTGATCGATCGCAGCATTCAAAAAGAAGGCTAAAAGAATGGGAGCTGGTCCGTTGATGGTCATGCTCACACTGGTGTTAGGATCACAAAGATCGAATCCAGCATAGAGCTGCTTCATGTCAGCCAAGGTTGCGATGCTCACCCCACTCTCGCCCACTTTTCCATAAATATCGGGCCGCTGTGCAGGGTCATCCCCATACAAAGTGACGCTGTCGAATGCGGTTGACAAGCGCTTCGCAGGGTCGTTCTGGGTCAGATAATGAAAGCGTCTGTTGGTGCGCTCAGGTCCACCTTCACCGGCAAACTGGCGCTTGGGATCCTCATCGGCGCGCTTGAACGGAAAAACACCTGCCGTAAAGGGGAAGGATCCAGGGACATTTTCCGAGCGCGTAAAGTGAACAATTTCGCCCCAGTCTTGCGTGCGCGGCAAAGCCACGCGTGGAATCTTAGAGCCTGAAAGGCTAACCACATGTGTGGGCACTTCAAGCGTGCGTCCGCGCACTTCGTATTTATATTTTTCGCCACGGTAATTCGCGCACAAAGCATCCCATTGCTTGAGCGTTGAACGGGTCTCCTCGTTCAACGTCTGCCATCGACCTTCTTGAACCTTCCTCTGTTCCGCATTCAACGCAACAAGCTTCTCTGCTCGCTCGAGTGCCTGAATATCGCGCGCCAGTTCAGCAAGGCTGTGGGTTTCCTTGTGATAGGAGCGCACCGTGGAGGCAATTTCACTCAAATAATTCGTTCTATTTTGGGGTATGATGGGCGAAACCTGGGTGCTCTTTGAAGCCACTTGCAGAGGCAACTTCTCGGTCCAGATCTCTGCACCACAGCGCTGATTCAAAACCTTAAGAAGAGCACGGTAAAGAGCATTTACGCCGTCGTCATTGAATTTGGAGGCGATCGTCCCAAACAGGGGGTACAGGTGATCTTCGACATGCTGACCAGAGAAACGCGAACGCCGCAGTTGAGCCTTGACATCACGATACGCGTCTTCTGAACCACGACGGTCAAATTTGTTGATGGCAATAAGATCGGCAAAATCCAACATGTCGATCTTTTCGAGCTGTGTTGCAGCGCCATATTCACTTGTCATCACGTACATCGCCAGGTCGCTCACACCCAAAATTCCGGTGTCGCCTTGGCCAATACCGCTTGTCTCTACAATCACCAAATCGAATCCGGCAGCGCGTGCCAATGCGATTGCATCTTGCATCACGTGTGCCAATTCACTCTTACTTCCGCGTGTTGCGAAACTGCGCATGAACACACTTGGATGACTGATGGCATTCATGCGGATACGGTCACCCAACAATGCACCACCCGTCTTTTTCTTGGACGGGTCGACACTGAAAATACAAATATTTCGCTCCGGAAATTCAAGCGTAAATCTACGAATAATTTCATCAGTCAAACTACTCTTACCTGCACCACCAGTTCCCGTGACACCCAGGACCAAAGGGTGGGTTCCCTTGTGCTGCGCTCCATCTTTTTCGAGAGATGACTTCAAGCGAGAAGATTCAACTTGGGTCTGGATTTTTGCGGGAAGAGCTTTGGTTTGGTTCTCTAGCAGAGTCAGGGCACGTGCCAGACGCAAGGTCTGTGTCGCGGCAAGAGGTTCTTCAGTCAGTTCTTTGGGCCAGTCTGAAAGCGCGTAATCAGAACGTTCGAGCATGTCGGCAATCATACCCATAAGCCCGAGCTTACGCCCGTCATCGGGTGAATAAATACGAGTGACCCCAGACTTGTGCAGGTCGTCGATTTCAGAGGGAATGATCACCCCCCCACCGCCACCAAAAATTTTCACATCTTTGCGGCCAGCCTGATCGAGGCACTGGCGCATATACCTGAAGAATTCAACGTGGCCGCCTTGGTAAGAACTTACTGCAACCGCCTGAGCATCTTCTTGGATGACGGCATTGACGATGTCCTGAACACTCCGGTTGTGGCCGAGGTGAATGACCTCAGCTCCCCCTTGCTGCAACAGCCGCCGCATGATGTTGATGCTCGCATCGTGTCCATCGAAAAGTGCTGTAGCCGTCACGAATCGAATTTTGTTTTTCGGGGCGTAAGGGATTGTACTGTCCATGGTGTTCTCCGGACCAAATGTCTGTTGTGGCGGCAGTCATAGCCTGCAATGGGCCCGACACTCAACAGCGTGGCCTCTCTGACGCGGCCCTGTCGCCTTTGGGGCTAACACACTGTATTCTTTGTCATCCATGGAGGAACGACATGTGGCCCAAAACTCTGTCTGAACTGGCTCAGTGCATTTCGGCACCTCTTGAGCAGCTCGCCACCCCCCACAAAATAGTTCAATCGCTCAGCACCGACAGCCGCAAGGTGGGGTCTGACCAGCTGTTTGTGGCAATCCGGGGCGAGACCCACGACGGTCACAACTTTGTTGAAGCGGCGCTGAAGGGTGGCGCCGTGGCAGCATTGGTTGAAAAGGGCTGGCTACAAAGCAGACCACAGCTCGCTCCTCAGTGCCTCGCAGTGAGCGACACAACCCAAGCCATGCGCGCACTGGGAAAAGCCTTTCGGACCGATTTCACCTTTCCGGTCATTGCGGTTGGCGGTAGCAATGGCAAGACAACCACCAAAGAAATGCTGGCGTGCCTTCTTGGCGCTCTCGATGCGCCGGTGACCCGGACACACAAAAGCGAAAACGGATTCTTGGGTCTTGCTATCACTCTCACCCAAAAGGCACATGCTCGAAACATCGGCACAGCTGCTTTGGTCGCTGAGATCGGCATCGACGATGTGGGCGCTATGCAAGAACACGTTGCAATCGCAACTCCAGACATTGCGCTGCTCACCGCGCTTGGACCAGAACACCTCGCAGGCCTCGGCTCGTGGGACACTGCGGTTAAAGAAGAGCTCGTCCTTTTCCGCAAAGCACCAAGTTCGTGTCGCCGGGTCTGGCAATGTGCAGAACCACGTTTGCTCGAAGTGATAAGCGAAATACGCGAAAACGATGTCGTTGTTTGTGAAGAGCCTGCGCTACAAGCAATTCCCACCAAAGCCAGAAGCTTGCTCGACAATAGAAAAACATCTCTGCTGACCTACTCGATTCTGCGGCAAGGCGCGACATCAAGCAGCGTACATGCGCACTGGACACCCTGCACAGAAGCTCAACAACACAGTCCTTGGCAGGCTGACTTTGAGGTTGCTCTTCCGGGAATTCACAACGCGCAGAACTTTGCACTTGCGCTTGCCACGGCCGCACTTCTTTGTCCGGACGTGAACAAGCTCACGAACGCATGGAAAGAATTCGTTCCGCCAGAGATGCGTTCACGGATTATCAAACTCAACGGCAACGTGACACTTTACGATGATTGCTATAACGCAAGTCCAGCCAGCATGAGTGCAGCATTCGATGCACTACTCGCTCGAGAATGGAAAAATCAGCACAAGATTCTGGTGCTCGGCGATATGCTCGACCTGGGTGAGGAGTCAAAGAGTTGGCATCTAAAACTGGTCGAAAAACTTCTGAAATTTGAAAACTCACACTTGTGCCTCTTCGGCAGCGCCATGTATGATGTCTACAACGAAATCAAAACAAAACATTCTGCTGCAATGCGCGCGTCAAACATTGAGATGAGACACGCTGCTGCAGATACGGATCCAGCCTCTTTTATGGGCGAGTTGTCGGACAGTCTGCGCGGTTCGGTGATTCTCGTGAAGGGCAGCCGGGGAATGGATTTGGGACGATTTGTGAAATCATGTGAGGCGTGGTCCTCGACTCAAGGTTGAGTCTTCAGGGCCGCTGCTTTCTTGGAGTGTTCATGCGACCAGAGACACTGCAGGAAGAACTTGCAAAAATCCTCGAGGCGAGTTTTCCGAGGTCGTCGGAAAACCAAACCGAAGAGCTTTGCCTCTCGGAAACCGAGATGTTTCAGCTCTGGAACTTTCTCGGTGAAGAACTGGGAATCGACCTCTCGCTTGCCACATCAGATCAAAGAAAATTGCTTTTCGAAGCATGTGATAACGGTAAAAAACTCTCACCCAAGGCGTTCGGGTCACTGCTCTGGCTCGTATACTACGGCGACCTGATGTAGCTTCAAGCGGCACCTTGCCCGCAAAGGCGACTGATGTTATCCCGGCCAAATAGGTCCCGTGGTGAAGTGGATATCACGCAAGCCTCCGAAGCTTGAAGCCCATGTTCGATTCATGGCGGGACCGCCATCCTTCTGACCCTCAAACAACCAAAGACATTGGTATAATCCTGGTACGCCGCTTTTCCGAGGGGGTCTCAGAATGTACCTGCTCCGACGTGTCCTTGTTGTTGCCGCTGCGCCCCTCATTGCGCTCACATCCCAAGGAGCAAGAGCTCAAGAAAACACAAACGAGACAACGCAGGATTCGGCAGTCGGAGCTGATTCTGGCTTTGGAGAAACGCCTCGCCCTCGGCGCAACGGCTCTCCTGCTGAAGACGACGCCATTCAAGAGACAACCGTAGAAACCAAAGTCAAAACCAAGCGCTCAGAGAAAAAAGAATTCGACCGAAATCAACAGTCGGGCACTGGCTATGGGATCTACGGAGGTGCAGATCTTTCGCTCGTCTTCACCTCACCCTCAAACGAGCTCTACAAGTTATTAGAAGCCTCACAGTTGGGTGCGGCACCTACCGCAAAAATTATGGGAACAATCTTCACCCGACGCATTGCGTTGGATTTGGGATTGGGCATGCAATATGCTTTCTACTCGGGTGAACGCATCGGCATTGTTGGCGACGACCTGATTCCTGTGCCCATCAAAGAAAAATATTCAAGCACTCAGCTGACAATGCTCATAGATGCCGCTGCACGCCTGAAATTTAAACAAAAGTTCCAGGTTGGTATTCTTGCAACCGCACTCTACAACAACAAATCTGCAGGCTTCACTGCACTGCCGCTCGCTGAAGATCCATTTCCTGAATCGTACCTGGTTTTTCTTGGGCCTCAGTTCATTTACGAAACCCCCTTCCGGAAGTACATGTCGCGCATTGGAGCAAGTTTCTCGGTCTCTCTGACCGGTGCAAACCGCACTTCATTTCTGGGTACGCTGCACGCAGCAATTGGCTCACATCTCAATAGCACATCAACCATCATCAAGACCCAAAAAGAAACCAGAATCAAAACTCGAACAGTTAAAGAGGTTATTTCACTTAAGGCAGAGACAGCAGAGTTCAGCGACAACGTGAGCTTCGTGTTTGATTCGCAGATGGTGAACTTCAAACTCAACAGTGCCGAGTTGAGCCCAAAATCGACAGAGTTTTTGGCAGAGCTCGGACAAGTATTCATGAATGAGAGAGAGATCTGGAACAATCTGATTATAGAAGGACACAGCGATTCCCGCGGTTCAGCAGCCTACAACCAGAGACTGTCATTGCTGCGCGCGAAATCGGTCGCAGCAGAGTTCCAGAAGGCTGGTGTACCAGCTTCAGACCTCACCACTCTAGGACTGGGATCCCAAAGACCCATCGTGAAGAACGAAAAGTCTGAGGTTGACTACGCGCGCAACAGACGCGTGGAGATCAAGGTGAATGGACTCAAGGATGCCCGAAAGCTAAAAAAATCGGTCGAAGAGATACAAAGAAAATTCTTTGGAGGCCGTGCTCCGACGCCACCTGCACCCGAGCCGACTCTTGATTCAACCCCAACTCCTGAGACAACGCCTCCTCCGGAGCCAGTTTTTGACCCGGGAATTGTCCCACCAGAACTCGAGTAATCTAAATGATGCTAGGACGGGAAACTGCTCGATGAAGATAAAAACTAAAGAAAAAGTCTTAAAGATTTGTGCAGTGAGCATTCTCGCATCAACACAGCCTGCCATTGCCCAGGACTTACTCACACCTCCGACAACACCAGCAACCGCGCCTGCCCCGACAGAAAATGCAAAACCAGAGACCGCCGCACCCGCTCGGGATGATGCGCCTCCAACGGCAGACACCCCGTCGCCTGCACCAAAGCCTGAAAGCGCGGCTGATTCAAGCTCAGGAAGCCCCGAAAATCAGGGAGCTGCTTCACCCGCGGTCTCTCCCGAAGCGAAGCCTGAAAACAAGAGCGACACGAAGACCGAGACAAAGACAGTCCGACGCGTCATTGTCGAGCGGCCCAAGACGAAGATTGAGGAGTATGGAACAAGTCTCATCTTTTCTGCGGACCTTGGCCTCCTCTCGACCTTTCCAGCAACCAAGCTGAAAGGTTTCGGAGCAAAGTATGGCTTGGCCATCGAAGGTAAAGCCCTGGGCAGTGTTCTGCTCGATAAATTCATCATTGATGCCGGTTTTGGGTGGGGATTTTACAACGTCACCGGACTTGAGACCAGAGAGCAGTTCCTGCGCACCGAAGATGGGGTTCTCATTACAAACGATAATGGCGATCCAATATCTGCTGGTTCAATTGGAGCGGAGACGTCGATAAAACTCTCCGGCACCATCCTTGAAATTGCACCAGGATATCGAATCAGAAAAAACATCTTTGCGTCCCCTGTGATTCAATTCCGCTATCCCTCTGATCTTGGTTACGACAGCGAAACCCAGCAGAAAAAACTAGGGGTAATATTCGGCGCACAAGGTGGATATCAGATCTTCGATAAAGACCTCAACACACGTTTTGTGGGACGAGTGATGCTCACGGCGAATGATGTTGATTGGCTCGGGCTTTATACCATGGTGGGCATCCAGGTTGGCCTTCCTTTTACTCAACCAGAAATTCTCACTATCAAAGAAACTACAACTGAATCCAAAGAAAAACGCATTGTCGAGTATCGTAAGCGCGAGTTTAAGATCAAAATCACCCGCGATCTCGTTAAAGTGCTCATGGACAACCTGATTTTTTTCTATGATGATCCCGGAAATACGCTCCTCACCACTGAAACTCAAAGTTTCCTGATTGACCTTGTGCAAACTCTAACGGCCGACGACATGGAGTGGGGACTTCTAAAAATCGACACAATCTCAAGAGCACATGGACGTGCTATTCGAGATGCATTGGTTTCTGCTGGGGTTCCGACGCAAAAGATTCGCTTTGGAAATATTATCCCAGGTCCACGCACCACGAATCCACCTGTGGAATTTGGATTCCAAAACGTCAAAGAGCCGAACAAATTCAGCGATGCGCTGCGCGAAGCTATGAAGGAAATGCAAATACCAGAAACGTGTGAAAACGGGGAGTGCAAGTAGGCGAGAGTGGAGCTGCGTAAGGGAATTGAACCCCCAACCGGTTGATTACAAATCAACTGCTCTACCAATTGAGCTAACGCAGCAACCAGTTCCCGCAGATAGTTCAGTGCTGCAGGGCTTGTCAAGTCTTCAACATCCAACCGGCTGCGGAGGGTGCTACGCTCAAAAAGAAATCATTTTGGGCGTAAGCGTTTCGGGGAGGATGCATCAATGATAAGCATTTCGTCGCTTGCCAAAACAATCGTACTGACTTCAACAGTTGCGGTTCTCTCACAACCGAGCACGTCGCATGCCCAGGGCTTGGTGGGCAGTCAACAATTTCAGGAACTTTTCACTGCCGCGGGCTACAGCGCCCTGTTTGGAGCTGCATTGGGCACCGCCGTCCTACCTTTTGTGCCCGACAATTCTGTCTCCAACCTGCGCATCGTTGCAGGCGGAGCTTCCCTCGGGTTTGTCTTGGGGAGCGTGATGGCCCTTTATGGGCTCCGCCAGCAGCAAAGCCAGCAAGCCTTTGGTTTGCCCTACTATCAAGACAACGACCCGGCTGCAGTTGAGGGTCAGGACTGGCGCTGGGACGTGGGCACTTCAAATGGGAACGACGTTTATGTTCGCATGGACTCTCGCTTCTGAGCATCTTTGAAACCAGAAGCGGCTCTGATACAACCCCAACAGCCAGAACTCTTGGGGAACAACGCCATGACAACCCACTATTACAGCCCAGGACCCGCATCACTGCCGACCGCAGTCCGTGACCTCGTTAAAATAGAACTCCTTGATACTTTTGGAATCGGTGTGAGCGTGATGGAAATCTCCCACCGCTCAAAACAGTACGAAGCGCTCAATGAAGAGACGCTGCGTCTGGCCCGCGAGGTTTTCGAAGTCCCAGATTCACACAAGCTGCTCATCACACCCTTCGGGGCTCAACAGCATTTTTCCCTTTTGCTCAATCACCTTTCCCGCCCTGGCGATACGGTGGCGTACACGGAAACTGGAGTCTGGGCTCACTTAGCCACGGTTGATGCACGTGCCTCCGAGCGCAAAGTGGCTGTTGTCTACGACGGCAACCCAACTCTCAGTTCTTTGGGGAAGCCTGAAACCTGGCTCATCCCTGAGAATGCAAAATATCTTCATTTGACCGTGAACAATACGGTTGAGGGAACAGAATACGCCAGCCTCGAGTTTCCCGAGAAAGTGCCTCTGGTGCTCGACATGACCAGCGCGCTAGCGTCGCGGCGTGACATCCCCTGGGAGCGGACACATCTGATTTATGCCAGTGCACAAAAGAACTTTGGAATCGCAGGATGTTCGGTTGTCATCATCCACAACGACATTTTTGAGCAGGCGCGCGAAAATGCCAAGCGCAACCTTCTTGGTAACGCTTTGAACTATTGCTCCATCTTCGACGCCAAGAGCGTGTTGAACACTCCACCGGTTTTTCCGGTTTTCGTCATGAACCGCTACTTGCATTGGATGAAATCCGCAGGCGGAATTGAAACTATGGAACGTTGGGCGAAAGAAAGAGCGCGCATGGTCTACGGAGAACTCGATGGTGAGTTCTACAAAGGACACGCTGTGGCCGAGCATCGCTCCCGTCACAATTTTGTCTTCAAACTCAAATCGCCCGAACTCGATGCCCTTTTCATCGCAGAGGCAGAAAAGGCAGGCATTCTCGAAATCAAAGGCTACCGCACCCTCGGTGGTGTGCGTGCCTCGATGTACAATGGCATCAGCCTAGAATCCGCAGGTTACTTTGCACAGTTTATGCGTAACTTTAAAGAAAAACACGGTTGACACGTGTCCAAGCAAGCACTGAATCTTTCAACAATCCGCTCAGAAACTCGCCTCGCGTTCCATGAGTGGAAAAGTCTCATAGGCGAGTCTCTCGCCTATGAGCTCCAAAAGCGGGTTATTGACTCACATCTGCTGGGTCCAGCTCATGCCTCATTGAAAACCCTCGAAGACAATGTCAAACAGATCGCATCGAGAGGCTTTGCAGCCCGGGTTAAGCTCACTAGGATCATGGTGAGAATGGCATCCGCTTTTTTGAACAACAACAAAGAAGCGTTTGAGCAAGCCATTCTGGATCTCATTGAACTTGGAAAGAAGGTTTCGCAATGACCCAGAGTGAGCCCAAACCCAAACCACAGCCTCCCTCGCCCACACAGAATTCTGACAAGAAGAAAAACGGCACTCTGAAGCCAATGCCAGCAAGCATTCGCATCGATCTCTTCGGAGATCTCCTCAAATTTACAAAAAAGTCGCAACAGACCTTGTCATTTCGGAAGTTCGATCAGCTCGCACTTTTTTTGGCGCAAAAACCACGCGACGAAAGGCTTCTCATCTACAAAATCTTCTGCGGTCTGAGCCTGACGGCACACGCACGTCGTACCCAAGATGGCGCTGACCGCAAAAGAATCTTTGATCTGAAGAATCAAATTTTCCTCTCCATTGCCAACGATCCTTCACTGCGTCGGCTGGTTAATTTGCGTCTGGGTGTGAGCAAACGCTTCAAGGTCATCGAGTATTGCCCGACCTGCTCTGAAAAGAACCGGGCGGAGAACCTTAATCCTCGCGACTGGAAATTCTGCCAGAAGTGCAGAATCGACAGAAACTATTACAACATCATTAGCCTGCAGCACCGCTTTGACGATGGCTCGGGCGCGCTATTCCTAGGCCAAGAGCACATGAAGGAACTTCAATTTCATAAAGTTTTAAAGAAGATTCCACTCACTAAAATTGAAGAAGAGCTCTCTTTTTCGAAATATAAATTCAATCCTAAAACACTCATTTCCATTGAACTAGAGAGTCTGAAAACAAGCGCGCTCAAATTGCTCGACTTGGCCAAAAAACCAACTGGCCCCGTCGCTGCACCAAAACAGCCAGGACCCGTTCCAATCAAGAGGTAGCAACCATGGCCAGTGCCACCGCTTTGTTGCTTGCATTTATCCCACTGACCCATGAAGCCTCACCTACGGCTCTCGGTCTAGGGAATGAACAGCTTGTACAAACAGAAGGTGCATGTGGAACCTTTTGTCTTAATTCTTCGAACGCACATCATGACGTTAAAGCCAGCGCGCATGCTTCAATGGCACTTATTCCACAGCACAAGGGCACCAGCGATGAAGGGCTGCAACTCAGCTCTACTCGTATCAACACCTATGATATCAGCTGGCATCCTTTTTATGATATCGCCGCTGCTGCTGGCTATCGCACTTCAAGTCGGACGACCGAACGTAAGTCGACCAACAAAACCGTTCGCCGGATAACAGCTGAACTCAACGAGATCCCCGTTGCAATTTCGGCACGACCATCTGAACCTTTTTCGCTGGGTGTGCGCTACATTTTCAGATCAGTTGCACTGGAACAACAAAACTTCAACAATCCGAGCAGCCGCCCAGGCACCATGAGTGCCCAACCAAACCGTTGGGGAGTAGATGCCGTATGGCAAAAAGATGAGCTCACAGGCATCGGTATCTCATACTTGGCACCGACAATGGTCACCATGGATTCATCCAAGGCAACACGCAGCCAAAGCACACTCTTGACTGCTGATCCGCGCTGGACCGACCCTCAAGAATTCACCGTTTCGCTGGCGCGCTTGGCAACTTTCTCTCCCCCAGCGGGAGTCACCTTTGGCCCCTTTGAAAACGTATTCCATGGTGCGATGTCGGTTGTAACATGGGAGAGCGGAAAGCCTGTTGCCTATTCCGCACTCGCCTCTTCCGCTGTGAGCAAAGACGGCTGGAGCCTTACGGACAACGGCCAGCAGACCTCAGAATTCAGATTCAATACTCTCGACCCAAGCCTTTCGCTGAGCGCAGGACTGGAAAGTCTGTGGCTCCGTGGCGCGTTGGGCTCTGTTTCCACCTATACCCATGTTCGCCTCAATCACATCGCAAGCCAAAAAGAACAAAATCAATGGCAGGGCGGATTCGGTGTTGGATTGAACAGTCGCTTTGTCGCTCTACAAGCATCCTCTCTCTGGAGAGAGGATGAATCCGGCTTTGCATTGGGAATTTCATCCTCACTTTGAGGGGAGCACTGCGAGGAAGCTCTTGAATATTGCCTTTCCTGTGAAAATAGGATGCATCAGCCTGGACCATTCCCCTGCTTCCAAGACCCTAACTGAAATGCTTTCAGACCTCGAAGCATCGGGAAAAGTCAAAGCAGGTGTCTTGGAATCTGCCTTCGATGACGCAATCAATTCACAACTCAAATATGACATTCTGATTGTTGGCCAGGCTGAATATTCTGAGCGTATTTTTAGCTTTGCCTCACACCTGCGAAGCATCCCAAACCAGGCATTTCGCCCCATTCTGATTGTATGTGAATCAGAAAAAGCGACTGACCATCAATCCAGAGCCAAGGCGCTCGGTCTCGAGTTTTTTACTGACCCTGCAGGACTAATAAACTGCTTGGATGAGTTCTGTGCTCGTTTCAAAGCATCCGATGCTCTTATTCATACACTTACACTGCAGCGGCTTTTTGATAACAAAAACTTGCCTGAGCTGATGAAAAAGCTTGCCACGATTGGCGACAATCTTCCTGAAAGCGGCTACGCACGAGCGTTGGAAGCGGCTGTTTGGCTCAGTGAAGAGAACATCAACAAAGCTGAACAGCTTCTGCGCAGAGGTGTGACAGAACTGCCTGAGTCAATGCCAATGCGACATCTTCTCGCCCGGGTTCTTGCGCGTCAGGGCAAATTCTCCGAAGCGCAGATGTTTCTTGAACAGCACCCTCAGTACCCCTTTCAAGAAACTCTCAACCTTCTGGGACTCGCCCGAATCGCCCTGGAGAGCTCAGACCATCTCAGGGCGGAACAGTATTTTAAATCAGTTCATCTGAGAGACACCAGCAATCCCGAGGCGGAACTCGGTCTTGGCAAAATCGCCTTCGCACGAGGCCTCCTCGACGAAGCCTCAGAGCATTTCGTTCGCGCAGGCCATTGTGACGAGCTGGCCTCCTACTTCAACCAAATGGCAATCGCGCTGGTGAACCAAAAGCGGTACAAGGATGCCTTGTTTATTTACCAAAACGCACTGAAAGTTTTGCCCTCGCGCGACAAACATCATTTCATTCATTACAATATAGGTTTGGCACAGAAGAAACGGGGAGCTTTGCTCGAAGCCGCAGAGTCCTTCGCCACCTCACTCAGACTCTCACCAAGCTACGAGAAAGCTTTGCTGGGTCTGCGGGATGTGGTGAGTCTCATGGGACCCGCGGAAGTTCACCAATCTTCCGTTGAGCAATACAAAAAGCTTCTTGCAGAAAGAGGCAAAGAGAACTGAGAGCGATTGTTCATTCGAACAACACCGGAGATCGAGTCAATGCTCAAAAAAATGCTGCTGATACTCATTCTCGGAGGCGGTTTTGTAACTATCGCCGCCGCAGGCATCGGCGGGTTCCTGGCGTGGAATTACGTGCAGAAAATTGAAAAAACGCTCCCGTCAGTCGAAAAACTCAAAAACTACACACCCGCTTTGCCAACAATCATTTACAGCAATGAAGGCACCAAAATCGGGGAACTGTTTCAAGAAAAACGCTATCCGGTAACACTCTCAAACATATCGCCAATTCTCGTGAAGAGCTTTCTTGCCTCAGAAGATGCCAGGTTCTATTCGCACGCGGGAGTGGATCCGCAAGGGCTTGCGCGCGCTGCAGTTTCTCATTTTCTCAAACAGGGCACCAAACAAGGTGGCAGTACCATTACCCAGCAGCTTGTGAAAAATGTGCTCCTCACCCGAGAGCGAACAATTGAGCGTAAAGTCAAAGACATCTTGCTCGCTCTCAGGATAGAAAAGTCTTTCAGCAAAGACGAAATACTTGAGATGTATCTCAACACCATTTTCCTCGGCAACAACTCCTACGGAGTCGAGGCTGCGGCACGCAATTACTTCCGAAAGTCTTCAAAAAAAATGCGTCTCTCTGAGGCGGCCTTGATCGCAGGCCTAGCTCCTGCTCCCTCGGCCTACGCACCCACAGACAACTTTGAAAAAGCCAAAGCCAGACAAAAATTCGTCCTTGAACGAATGGTGCAAAACGGCTGGGCAACGCGCGAAGAAGCCGACAAAGCCTTCTCTGAGGCTCTCACGGTTCACCTTGCAGAAACTCCAAACACACGCACCGCACCCTATTTTCTGATGGAAGTGAAAAAGCAACTCGAGAACTCATTACAACTCGAAAACCTTCTCACCTCCGGTTATAAAGTTCAGACCTCACTTAATCTCCCGCTGCAAAAACATGCGCAGAAAGTGCTCAGCACCTTTCTTGAACAATTTGAATCAAAAAAAGCATTCCACAAGCCCGTAGCACGCCACGGCAGCAGCTACGCCACTGCACTTGAAAAGCTTGCACGAAGCGGCTGGAGCACCGAGGAAGACGAAGACATCCGGGGAATTGTCATCGACCTCAATCCTGCCTACGATATTGCGCTGATTGCTACCCAAACCGGTCCTGGCATTCTTCTTGCCGAAGATCACCGCTGGGCGTTGCGTGCAGCTGCAACCAAGAAAGGCAGCTCCATTCAGGACTTCGCCGACATACTGGCCATCGGCGACGAAGTCCATGTGAAGCGGGTCGACTCAAAACCTCCCAAGCGACTCGGTAAAGCTGCGCGGCACTATCAGGAGCATACAGAAGCGCTCAAGTTATACGGCCTTAAACCTGAAGAAGTGAATTTCAGTTTCTACCAGCTGACCGACACCGAAGGCATCGAGGCAGCCGCAATTGTCATGGATGCCCAATCAGGTGAGATCGTCGCAATGGTGGGCGGGAGCAGTTTCCAAAGCAGCCAGTTCAACCGTGCAACACAGGCCTTGCGCCAGGTGGGCAGCAGCGTTAAACCGCTTTACTACTCGTTATCGATGGACAACGGTTTCTCTCCCGCATCTCGCATCGACAGCCCGCCTATTGTCATGGGTGATTGGAAGCCGGAGAACTACGACAAAGAATTCACAGGCCGCACGAACCTCCGCACCTCACTGGTGCACTCGTACAACATCAGCAGCATTCAACTCTTCAAAGCTCTTGGCACTCCGCTGCTCACACAGCATTTCAGAAAACTTGGGCTGCCTTGGAATGAGGTGAATCTTGCACATTCTCTTGGAGCCGGATCAGCAACGCTGCTGCAGATGGCGCAGGCTTACACACCCTTTGCGAATGCAGGACGCATTGCCGAAGCCCACTACATCAAAGCCATCCACAACCGCGATGGAGAGTTGCTGGTTTCAGCAACCGATTCTCGTTTGAAGGCTGCCCCCTTGCCCGGAACCAACAAAAAAGACAGCGCAGCCGTCAGTTCTGGGCAGAATGCTGCAGATGACCCTCGTCAGGCTCTTTCCCCCGCTGCCGCTTATGTCGCCACGCGCATCATGCAAGATGTCCTGCGCTTTGGAACCGGTACCCGCGCACAGGGGATTCCCTTTGCCGCCGGCAAAACCGGAACAACCAACGGCTACACAGATGCTTGGTTTATCGGGGTGACGCCTCGCCTCGTGGGTGCCGTCTGGGTTGGATTCGATGATGCGCGGAAAAGCTTAGGGACCGAGGGAACGGGCGGAAAAATGGCCGCACCATTGTGGAAACTTATTATGGAGGGGGCTGTGAAACTGTATCCCTCCTCTGAGTGGGTCATACCTGAAAAGATCGTGACCGTCCGAGTAGGCGCTGGTGGTGAGCGGGTGATTGGCTCTGGTGGAATCGCCATGCCTGCCGTAGCAGGTACCGAACCCGGTACACCTGGGTCTAGAGATGCACTGGGACTCGATCTCGGCTCACCTCTTTCGAGCGGCACTGCTGGCGAATTGAACGAAGCCTCTTCACGAGTCGACTCTCACGACGACAGCACCTCGTTGCGTCGCATGGACTAACTCTGCATCAGCCCTGCGTGATGAGCTCTGGCTTTGCATCAGCCCTGCGTGATGAGCTCTAACTGACCTGTCTTCAGGCCTTGCCCTTGGGACTATTACCACCCTGAATAACCTGCATGAGCTCGGCCACCAACTCTTTGAGCTGCTGTGCCTGCATTTGCAAACGCTCAGACGCCTGGGCAGAAGAATCGGCAGACATGGCGTTGTTTTGAGTGGTTTGGTCAAGCTGATTCAGGGCACTGCTGATTTCCGAAATACCTTGAACCTGTTCTTCACTCGCTGCTGAAATCGAGCTTGTCACCTGGTTCACCTTACTGATGGAATCGATGATCTGATCAAACACACGGCCAGCGCTGTCGGCCATTCGAGCGCCTTGCTCTGCACTTTCGGTACTCTCCGAAATCAACTTCGAAATATCAGTAGCCGCAG
>JBILKQ010000237.1:0-2884 GCA_044376655.1 Silvanigrellaceae bacterium | reverse complement strand
AGTCCCAGAGTTTGGGTCAGCCAGGCTTTGGCGACCGGCCAGGTCTCAGACAGACGCTTTCTGTCTGCCGGGTGCAGGGTTTTACCCGCCTTTTCATTTGCGGCAAGCCCACTGTTGATGGCTCGCACAGCTTCAAAAAACACACCCATAGCTGCGGCACTGTTGAGATCGTCCGACAGTGCATCGCGCATTTTCTGGATCAGATGATCGAGTGAGGAAAGAACTTCCAAGCTGCTGACGTTCGTTTCTGAAACATCTTCTTGCGCATAGCGGTCAAGCAATTCAACGAAACGATAAATTTTCGCGAGTTTTTTAAAGTTCTCGTCCGCCAATTCCATGGTGAAGTCGAGCGGCTGAGCGTATGAAACAGAAAGAAAGGTGAGGCGCAGAACTTCTTGCGGATACTTTTTGAGGAAGTCTGCGATAGATACGTAGTGGTTTGTGCTTTTGGACATCTTTTCGCCATAGAGGGTGACCATTCCCGCATGTAGCCAGAACGATGCGAAGGTTTTACCCGTGGCCCCTTCAGATTGTGCAATCTCCGCCTCATGATGTGGGAAAATGAGATCGCGGCCACCCATGTGGATGTCTATGCTCTCTCCAAAGAGGGCATGGATCATGGCTGAGCACTCGATGTGCCATCCTGGACGTCCGTCGCCCCACGGACTTTCCCACTTTATTTCTCCCGGTTTTGCAAATTTCCACAGCGCAAAATCGAGAGGATCTTCTTTGGATTCGTCGACCTCAATGCGCACACCTTTTTGCAGCTCATCGATATTGTTCTTGCTGAGCTTGCCGTAGCCAGAAAATTTCCTGACCCGATAATAGACTCCGCTCGATGAGACGTAGGCGTACTCACGGTTAATTAGGGTTTGAATCATGCTGATAATGTTTTGAATGTTCTCAGTGACTTTAGGTTCGTGCTGAGGGCGATGCAAATGGAAGTGTTTGAGCATTTCATCCTGCTCGTCCACGTACCTGTTGACGATGGTTTCGCAACTCACTCCTTCGTCGTTGGCTTTTTTGATGATTTTATCATCAACGTCGGTGATGTTGCGTGCCCAATGCACATCGTAGTTTTGATCGACCAGTGTGCGGTAGAGCAGATCATATGAAAAGAATGTGCGGCTGTGTCCAATGTGGGTGTT
Organism: Silvanigrellaceae bacterium; assembly: GCA_044376655.1. Classification (GTDB taxonomy): domain Bacteria; phylum Bdellovibrionota_B; class Oligoflexia; order Silvanigrellales; family Silvanigrellaceae; genus RFOM01. Next base: position 1,736 of record JBILKQ010000237.1, on the reverse strand, counting down.
GCTGTAGGGAGTCACGCCACAACAGTACATCTTGACCTGGGGGCTGTTCGGGCGAAAAGGTTCCTTGCGGCCTGTCAGGGTGTTGTGAAGATGCAAAGCCATGCGTGTGACCCTCGTTGATCTGCAAATGGAAACTAAAAAACCAGAGCTTCGGCTCTGGTTCATAAATTGTCGGGTTAGAGCTTATCCGAAAATCCGGTCGAAGAAACCGCCGCCCTGCCCTTTGACAGCCTCGCCATGCTTCTCGGCAAAGGCCCGCAAATGCTCCTCGGCATCCTTTGTTATTTTGGTAGGAATTTCAACAGAGATCTCGATGATCAGATCGCCCTTGCCGCGTCCGTATTTTTCGAGCTTGGGCACACCAGCGCCTTGGATAATGAGACGTTGATTCGGCTGCACACCAGCGGGGATGTCGATCTTACGAGGCTCATCTTCAAAGCAATCCACTGTGATTTCTGTTCCCAAGATAGCTTGGGCAACACCGAGCTTCAAAGGATAAATGAGGTCGAATTCCTCGCGTTTGAATTTGCTATCCTCAGCTACATCAATGAACACATACAGGTCTCCCGAGGGACCTCCGTTGGCGCCCGCTTCACCCTCTCCGGCCACGCGGAGACGCATTCCGGAATCAATGCCCGGCGGCACCTTCACTGTGATGTTGCTAGTTTTCGTGATGTAGCCCGAGCCACGGCAGTCAGCGCAGGGGTTGGTGATCTTTTTGCCACTGCCGTTGCAGTCCGGACAGGTGCTTGCGTAGCTGAAGAAGCCTTGCTGAATAACAACTTGTCCCTGTCCGCGGCAGGTGTTGCAAGACACGGGCTTAGTGCCTTTTGCCGCTCCGCTACCCTCGCATGAGGTACACTGTGCGCGGCGAGGAATTTCGATTGTCTTTTCTGTTCCAAGAACTGATTCTTTGAATGAAATTTGCAGATCGTAGCGCAGGTCAGCGCCGCGACGTGCACGATTACCGCCGCCACGGCGACGTCCCGCTCCTCCTGGCATGCCACCAAAACCAAAGATATCCTCAAAAATCGAGCCAAAGTGTTCGAAGATATCGTCGACGTTGTTGAAGCCACCAGCTCCACCAGGTCCTTGCACACCGGCATGGCCGAATTGATCGTAGCGCCGGCGTTTGTCGGTGTCGCTGAGCACTTCATAAGCTTCAGCGGCTTCCTTGAATTTTTCTTCCGCAGATTTGTCGCCTGGGTTTTTGTCGGGGTGGTATTGGAGGGCGAGCTTGCGATAGGCGCGTTTTATGTCATCTGCGGCAGCAGATTTGGCAACGCCAAGAATTTCATAATAGTCGCGCTTTTGCTGAGCCATGGTTCATCCTCATTCACGTGGGAGCCTCGGCGGGCCCGCGAGCATGAGAAAACTATGCCAGACCTGCGCCATGTCAAGCGCAATCACAGAGGTTGTGCCTAAGCCTGTTTATCCGGTGACCAGGGAGAGGCGCGAGAAGTCGGGGATTTCGGCCAAGCTGCTCGGAAAATCGAGTAGGCGTGCCAGTGGGTTGGGCGCAACACGGCCCGACAAGGTCTTGATTTCGACTGCAGCAGACTCTTCGACAAGTGTTTTCGCCATCGCGGTGTGCAGGTCGTGTCCAGCTCTGTGGGCAATAATATGCCCAATCACCGGTGTTCCGAGCAGGGCGAGATCGCCCACGCAGTCGAGAATCTTGTGGCGCACGAATTCATCTGGTGCTCTGAGGCCAGCGGCATTGAGGAGTCCGTCCG
>JBILKQ010000236.1:0-2885 GCA_044376655.1 Silvanigrellaceae bacterium | reverse complement strand
ATTGGGGTAAAGGAGTTTCGAGCTGCTGTGGAACTGGAACCGCTTCGCTCGGCGCAGATGTCGAGGTGGAATTCCCAGGCAATGGCATTTCGCCCTGCGCAAGAAGCGAAGTCGCCCTCGCCTTCGATTGCGGCAATCCTGCAGCAATCAATATCAACAGCGTGCGGAGCACATTGACTCGGTTAAGGCGCTTCATCAAGGGCTCCAACATACATTCTCAGACGCAGGTGCCCCACCGGTACAAAGTGGCACACTGTACGTTCTGCTCGCAGCATTGCCCGCCAAATCGAAAACCGTGACCCGGAGAGTTGCAGGATCCGTTGATGTCGATGCGGGGAAATCCACCCGAGCATCACCCAGTGCAATGCCGGAATTCTCGCAATTAACAGATGCGCTCAGCATTTCTGATCTCGTTTTGTTGGAACCTACAAAAATTTTACTGATTTTCTGACCCCGTCCCAGTGTGGGATCGTTTCCATCGGCAACAGCATCGATGCCGGGCACGCCGCTGCACGCGTTCTGTCGAAGGGTCAACACGTACTGACCTGCCGTAGATGGTTGCAGCTGTGCGGCTGCAGGCTTTGTGCTAACAGGAAGAGTCGTGTTTGCAGGAACAATATCTATTTCGCTACCCAAGTCGACACCACTCAAATCCGGGCTCCCAAAATCGAACCATACGTTGGAACGTTGATTGATCTTGTTGACAGGGTCATCGCGCGAGATGTTCTCATATCTATCTTTCAAAAAAAACGCCGCGTTCTTGAATCCACCGGCTCGCGTGAGCTGAATTCCCAGATCAGCCAAAGTCAAAAGATTTCCCTGAGGCTGGCAAGTGTGCCAAACAAGAGGGGGAGTGAAACTCTCAGTTTCAGAAAATGAAAGCGCAAATTTCATTCCCTCTGAGCAGTCGAGATACTTCACCCAAAAAGGTACAGTGGGGTCTCCAGAGATAACATTCTCTGTTCCGGTCGCTCCAACAATCTGAAAGCGACTTGCGAACACAGAGCTCAAACTCCTCACAATTTTATCAAAGGTGAAAGTCGCCCGCTCTGACTTCATTCCAGCTGCGATGTCTTCCTCCGAAAGAAGACTTTCAACCAGGATCACAAATGAGCCTCGGGTTGAGGTTCTGTCTTTAAACATCGATGGCAGCGCAACTTTTATTCGTGGCGCAAAAACCCTAAAAAGCTGTTGCGACAGCATAGTCCCCTGAGCCTGAGTCCCCTCGTAAATACGGATACGAAAGCCACGCTTAAGTGAACTCTTGCTTTTGAATTCGAGCTCAATGCTATCTGCGTTGGTGAGATACGTTCCCGACGGCAGGGTTGCCGTGGCTGATTCAAGTTTTGCGAGCGGGCTCACAAGTGAAACATCCCATGTTGGGTCGACAGCATTCTTCTGCTCAATGGAACATTGTTGCAGTTGCACCTCAACTTCATCGTTCTTCTCGCGTGCGATTCTCGGACGCGAGGTCGATGTGCAGTATCCATCGGCTGTGGCTATCACCTGGAATTGTTTATTCCCTTGTGGATCCAAAGGCACTGGCCAGAGCACAACCCTACCCTCGACATCCGACTGGGCTGCGATCGGTGTGAAATTTCCATCGCGTGTAAAGTCAAGCAACTCTGCATCGGCCTCACGACTGGTGGAGCTCTGCAAAGGAACAATCGTCACCAGAGCCCCCGCGATTGGGCGTGACTGAGCATCGACAATACGCGCCCGTAGCTGCGCAACCTGAGTCGATTCAATGGGCAATGAATCAACAGCCAAAGCATTATTCTGACCAAAACGAGACAACACCGGCAAGGTAACCCAACGCTGCGCGTAAAGTGGCAGAATCGAGGATTCCGAATTCTCGTTTGACAAAAAAACTTCGAAGCGAAGATGACCCAACTCGCTGCCCCGAAAACCCTGCACAGGAAGAGCACTTTCAGGAGAGATTTGTCCGAGCGAGGCAAGAGATTCGGCTGGTGACAAACCTCTTCTGGAATAGAAATCCTGGCGACTCACAGCGAAAGCGAATCGCCCTGAAACGGCATCGAAAACAGCAGACTGCGCGGGGATAATACGTCTTTCACCTTTTGCATCCACAATGGAGAATTGAGGGCTCCTCGCAATTGCAAGCGCACGTTGGGCATCGCTGAGCTTGAGAGTACCGGAAACTTTGAAACGAGCTCGCGTAGGTACCTCACTCACGGCGGTACCGCATCCCAACATGATCATCACCAGCAGGTTGGCAAGAACTGACAGCATCCTTGCGGACGCACTCACATGTAGCCCTCCCTCGGCATACAACCATTCATCACTGTTGAGGTTTTCGGTCGACCTAGAGACAACCTTTAGGCGGTTGCCAGAAAACAAACTTTGCAGCTATGTCAGGTTTTGGAAACTCACTAAGACAATCCATAAAATCGAGTTCGAACATGAAATTAAAATTCCTGGGCATCGGCCCGCAACACGCCCTCGCACTCATGTTGGCAGGATTAGCCCTTGCCGTAGCACCCTCACGGGCTCGAGCCGTTACCACACCCTCCGAGCCGCAAGGTCCCTTTTTAAAAGAGGTCACCCTGATTGGGGGTGTGGCACAAACCTTCGGTGATGGCCTGCAAAGGGGCACGGCCCCGCTCGCAGGGTTCATTTATTACCGTGCTTTTACGCCACCCCAGGCGGGTAAATTCGTTCTCAGAATGCTTGCAGACACTGTTGTCACCGAACTCACTCCGAACCGAACACCTTTGGCACAGCTGGAGGAAGACCGATTCACACGAGCCATTCTTGTGCGCTTCGGTTTTTCAGGCTGCTACGTGCCCAGTGCACTCTGGCTCTTGTGCATGGACGACGGACCACGAGTGGCATGGCTCAATCAGGGAACGACAAATGCACAA
>JBILKQ010000235.1:0-2948 GCA_044376655.1 Silvanigrellaceae bacterium | reverse complement strand
CGCATAGGGACGATTTTCATCGTTAAGTTAGCTGGCGAAGGTTATTTTACAGCCTCAACGGATAAGTTCAGCGGTTGACGCGGCTGTGTGCGTCAATCCGCTGCAACACCGGGTTAGAAAAGGTTTGCCGATAATGGAACGAAAGACTGGCACGACAAGCACGGACGAAAAAGAAGCTTTACGCATGGAAAAAATGTTGAAGCAAAACGCCATGATAACCACGCGCTGAAAGAACAGCAATAGCCGAAGTACGCGCCCAGAAAAAAGCAAGCTGCGCCCTGTACCGAAAACCGAAAGAACCAGCCTTTGAGGAATGAAAGACAAACGAGCCCGGTGCAACGTGGAAAGTGTTTGCGATGGTACGACTTCTAACGTAGAGCTAACCGGCGCTGCGCGGCTTTATCGCGCAGCGTCCGTGTTGAGCGCCATGTTAGAAACCTACAGCGCCAATATGCCTTGGAGAAACCTGATGGATTTTTCTTCATTGATCGTTGATTCAGGCGACAGGATGAGTTTGCTAATTGCCTTTCCCTCAAATTGGCTAACGCCTCTCGAATTTCTTCCGGCCCAGTGCTTGAGCAGAATAGTGGAGTCCAGTAGCCGCTCTTGGAACATCGAGACCAGAACGGTGTTGACAATTTTCCCTGGTTCAACGCCAACAAAGTAAAACATGAAGACCGAGCGTTCAGAGGATAAGAACTCAAGCACTTTGTCGAGGTTATATGCCTTCGGATTGGAGTCGAGAATCATAATTTTCGTCTTGACATCCGTTTCCGTAAAAAACTCGTTGAACTCTTTGGTGTAGTCGCCTAATGCATTTTCTGTCTTGAATTGTGGAATGCCGTTTGTGCGCTTCTGGAGAGCATTGATAATTTCTTGGCGGAGGCGATCATCTTCCCCTGCGATCAGGTACTCAATTATTCGACCTCGAACATTGACATTCTCGATCAAGGCCGACAGCAGTATTTCGTTCTTAAACTTTTCTACTTTTGCATCAAGCTCATCTTTGAGAGTTTTCGCGTCACGAGACTTAACGAACTTGATTGCTCTTGCCGGAGCGCAAAGTATTAGCTGTAGCTGGATTCCATTTGCCTCGAACTTTTTGCCAGAGGGGCTAATGTTGTTTGTTGCTTCTATCAAACGTGTGAGGTTTCCTTCAAAGCCAAGCCCTGAATGGATATTGAATAACCTTTCAATATTCTCAGGCGTATTGGTGATGCCTTCAAATTCGCGCAGTATGTCTGAGCCATTGAAACTTCCGCGAATGTTATTTTCACGCAGTTCCTGCGAACTGTGACTGATTTTCTTGAGGAATGTAGTGTTGGCTAGGTATGTGTAATTGCATGATGGTGTTACCAAGCAAACGATAAATGGTCGGTCATCGAACTTTTGCAGATTTGACAACGAAAGCACTGTGTTTCCAAAGTTCTGGGAGGCAGAAGAACTGAACCTAATCGCGAAGTTCTGGCAGTAATAAACTGACCTGTCTTTTGTTAGCTGAAAACTGTCTGCGGCGAGGTTTGCTAACTTTGCCTTATCGTTGATTCCATCATGTAAGCGCAGGAAAGCTATAAGGTGCTCAACTGTACTGTTCATCAAATAGCCCCGCGATGGTTTGAATTTCAATCTTAGTGTCTTTAACTTGTTTTTGATCAGCGAGACTATTCCGTTCCCAAAAGTACCCATCGTGATAGCCTTGGATTGTTCTGTCCGATTCAGCGCGGTTTAGTCTTTTCACGGCCATTTGGCAGTACTCTGGCTCCTGCTCAACCCCAGAGAATTTCCTGTTTAGTTTTTTTGCAACCACGCATGTTGTTCCTGACCCAAAAAATGGGTCAAATACAAAATCATCCGGCTTTGAGCTTGCAAGAATTAGTTTTGCGATTAGTTTTTCCGGCTTTTGTGTTGGGTGGTCGGTGTTTTCTGGCATAGACCAGAAGGGGATTGATATATCCGTCCAGAGATTGGAGGGGTGTGTTAGGCGATAGTTGCCGTTTGCAGTTTCTTCCCAGTCTTTTGGTTCGCCTGACGAATGACGATAGGGGGCGATGACCTTTCTCTTTAGTTTGACTGCCTCTACATCAAAAAAGTATTCATTGGACACAGTGCAAAACCAAATATCCTCTGAACAGTTTTTCCAGTTGGTATTGGCTCCACGCCCCTTTTCGCGCTCCCATGTAATTCTGTTTCGTACAATGAAGTGCTTTTCAAGAACTGATTGCACAGAGCTCGAAGACTGCCAATCGCAGCAAACATAGACCGAAGCCGTGTTCTTGAGACACCTCTTTAGTCTTGTAATCCATGACTCAAGCCACTCTTCGTATGACTCCGCCGAGGTCTTTGAGAATTTGTTGTTCCCAAATTTCTTGTTCAGGTTGTACGGTGGGTCGATGATCGCCAGATCAATGAAAGTACTGGGCAGGAAGTCAATGCACGAGAACAAGTCTTGGTGAATTAGCCTGTCTTCAATTTCATTAGGGATGCTTGGCGCCCCCAAAGAAATTGTTTGGCGCATGAGGGCATCTATCTCATCCTCGTAGACGACCAGGGTTCGGTTGCGGGGTGCTCTTTCTTTCATTGGGTAATGTTACCTCGGGCGGATTCTTGGTTTATAACTGATGGAGTTGAGCGTCACCCCCGAGTGGCGGGGGTGTGCGAGGGCACGGGTTTGGGTGCCCGAGCCCGCCACGAGCGGGGCGCAGCCGACTGCGTAGCAGGCGGTGTACGCTCGAACGTAACGTTAGATTCGTCCCTCAGTCTGGTGTTACAGACCACGAGTGCGTTAGACCGAGGATCACCCCGACCTGAGTCTAAAGCCTGGTAGGATGAGTGAAACACGCCAAAACCTCCACAAGGGTGTGCTGTTGATAACGAAGCGCACGGTTGCTGTGATCGCATCAACACCATTATGCGTCACACGCATACCTGCGCTTCGCTTTTTAGCACAA
>JBILKQ010000234.1:0-2951 GCA_044376655.1 Silvanigrellaceae bacterium | reverse complement strand
CCCATCTCTTTCTATTTTACACAGCTATTCCACTAACTCTTATAGATCTTGAGCACAGAATTTTGCCCGACGTCATTACCTTGGGAGGAACTCCCATCGCACTCTTTCTGGGCGGAGCGAATGTGAACTTAGGGTGGCAGGGCGCTGTAATTGGTGCTGCGGTGGGTTCTGGAGTTCTGTTTTTTGTGGCAAAAACCTACGAGATTATCCGCGGCCGCGAGGGCTTGGGTTTCGGTGACGTGAAATACATGGCATTGATTGGCGCAGTCGTTGGGTGGCAAGGCGTGCTTCTCGTGCTTGGTCTGGCAAGCGTCCTGGGCAGTGTGGTTGGGATTGTATTGGGCCTGAGAAAACAGGTTGGTCTGCAAACTGCATTGCCGTTTGGACCATTTCTTGCCGCAGCAGCCCTTGTGGTCAGCCTTTGGCAGCCCATTATTCTGGATCTCTTCTTCGCGGATGTTTGAGGGTTTCTGTCGTGAGCTCGTTTGATTTGTCCGGAACTCTCCAATCCTTGAATCCTCAGCAGCGCGATGCCGTGCAAACTCTCAACGGTCCGCTGCTGGTTCTTGCAGGGGCTGGGACCGGCAAAACCAAGGTGATCACATCTCGCATTGCGCACCTCATAGCGAAGGGTTGCATGCCTGAGAAAATCGTCGCGGTGAGTTTCACCAACAAGGCTGCACGTGAAATGGGCGAGCGCCTCGCTCATATGGTTGGAAAAAAGGTTGAGAAACGGGCTATTCTTTCCACCTTTCATTCCTTTTGTTTACGCTTGTTACGCGAATTTCCCGAGTATGCCGGACTGACGCGCGGCTTCTCAATCGCTGACGAAGGAACGAGTCGCGATCTCCTGCGAGATGCTCTCACCGAGCATAAGCTTCAGGAAATTTTTTCGCTCCAGAAGGCTGCCGAACATATTGGAGCTTGCAAAGATGCGCTGCTGCGCCCCGACGACCTTGTGGGTGAAAAGCATCTCTTGAACCGTCTCTTGGTGAAGAAGGTTTTTTCAGACTATGAACGGCGGCTCCGGCTGTTCAATCTGGTTGATTTCGACGACATCGTCTACCGTACAGTATTGATGCTACGTGATCATCCTGCTGTGCGGGAAATTATCTGTGAACGTTACCACCACTTTTTGGTCGACGAATTTCAGGACACAAGCAATGCACAGTTCGAACTCATCCGTATGCTGGGTGAGAAACACCGCAACGTCTGTGCGGTAGGTGATGACGATCAAAGTATTTATGCGTGGCGTGGAGCCAAACCAGAGGTTCTTTTCGACTTCTTTAAGGTTTTTCCGGAGGCAAAGAAAGTCACGCTTGAGCAGAATTATCGTTGCAGCAGCGAAATTCTTTCGGTGGCCAATTCAGTTATTTCGACCAACACGACCCGCCTCGGTAAAACGCTGTGGAGCACAAAAAATGCCAACTGTCCGGTGCGAGTTCACTCGGCTGAGACAGAGCGTGATGAAGCTTTGTTTGTGGCAGACCAAATTCAGCGGCTCAGGCGCGAGGAGAATTTGCCCTGGGTCGGATTTACTATCCTTGTGCGCAGCAATGCTCAGACTGAAATTCTAGAGCAGGTTTTTATAGAGAGAAAAATCCCATTCCATGTGCACGGTGGAAGCGAGTTTTTTGATAAAAAAGAGATTCGAGATCTGCTTTCTTATCTTCGTTTTGCCAACAATCCCAAAGATGCCAAGGCACTCATGCGTGTTATCAATGTTCCCTCACGGGGCATTGGCCTGCGCACGCTCGAGCAATTGAGTGATGGTTTCCTGGAGACGAGTGCGACTCAGCCGGGCCTGAGCTTCCTCGAGCATCTCAATTCGCAGAGGACTCACTTTCCCGCAGTTTCACAGTACCTCGAGCAATTCATTCCAATTTACACGGAGTTTACCCAGGCCAAGAGTCAGTCCGATGTGGCAAGGTGCCTGCGGCGATGTTTCGAGGAGCTGGGCCTTAAGAATGAGATCCTGACCACTTCGAAGAGTATGCAGATTGCCAACTGGCGCATCAGTCTTGTGGACAAGATGCTTGCCGTCATTGAGAAAGTTCAGCTCGACAGTTTCAGTCTGGCCGAGATGGTCGATGCGCTGAATCTGGATGACTCGAGTTTCTCGGCACGCAAGGAGGTGGGTGATCGCGTTCAACTCATGACCATTCATGCATCCAAGGGGCTCGAATTTCCTTGTGTGTTTGTTGTAGGTGTTGAAGAGCGGCGCTTGCCGCACGAGAGAAGTATGGAAACGCCGGCAGGTGTCGAGGAAGAGCGAAGATTGTTCTATGTTGCACTGACTCGTGCTCAGAAATTTCTTTTTTTGAGTCATTGTGGTTTTCGTGCACGTGGTTCGCGGCAGAATAGGGGTTCTGACATTCAACAGTCTCGTTTTTTGGGTGAGATACCTGCTGATTCTCTGCTTCTAAGTGAAACCGATCCGGCAACCGAGGAGGCCCAGCGTCTTGAGGCTGCACAACGGCTCTTTGAGTTGTTTCGGTGATCTTCTTTCTGAAAAAGGGATGGCTGTGCAGAAAGTTTTGAGGAAATTTCTGCTCGCACTGGGCGCTATTTTTGCTCTTTTAGTCGTTCTGGGAACCTTGATGTGGTTAGCCACGGCACGTCGGGGCGAATTTTATGTTTTTAAATCTATTCGTGGACAGGCACTTGCCTCACTCTGGCTCACGCCTCCACAATCGGCCTCGAGTCGATCTGGGCTAAATCCCGAAAAACTGAGTCTGTCTGTATGGATTTCTCCGACACGAGTGTTTCAGGCTGTCCGACATTTCGACGTCTGGCTGCAGGAATATTCGCTATTGCGTGAGTTGACCGATGAAGCCGCCGAGGAAGAGGGTCATGGATATGTTTTGCCTCCCTCTGCTCTTCCCGACGAAGAGATGCCTGAAGATGGTGTCTTCCTTGAGGACTCCTACGATATCGCCCTGCGTCAGATG
>JBILKQ010000117.1:0-9551 GCA_044376655.1 Silvanigrellaceae bacterium | reverse complement strand
CTCATGGATGGTTTTGAAGTGATTTGGGGGCTAGATATGCTCTCGGAGAACGACGCAATCGTGGCCGTAAAAAGTGGAAAATTGTTTCATGTGAATTTTTCACAAAAGACGCGCTCGCTGATCGAAGGATTGCCCAAGGTCAGTACTTCAGGACAGGCCGGCTTGCTCGATATTCGTTTTTCTCCTGACTACGCCAAGACACAGCACATTTATTTCACCTATTCAAAAAAGACGGCAAATGGTGATACCACAGCATTGGGGCGTGCCCGCTACAAAATGGGTGACAAAAGTCTTTCAGGAGTAGGTGATCTTTTCGTCGGGAAAACCGACAACGGAAGCGCGGTTCACTTCGGGTCAAGAATCACCTTCGACAATGATGGTCACCTGTTCTTTGGTATTGGTGATCGCGGTGAGCGTGATAGAGCGCAAGATCTCAGCTGGCACAATGGCAAGATTATCCGCTTGAAATTGGATGGGAGTGTGCCGAAGGATAATCCTTTTGTGGTTACGAAAAATACGCTCCCTGAAATCTATTCGTACGGCCATCGTAATCCGCAAGGTCTTTATTTTTTCAAAAAAGAGGGAAGGCTTTTCAATTCCGAGCATGGGCCCCGTGGCGGCGATGAAATCAACGATGTCCGCAAGGGGCTCAATTATGGTTGGCCCGTCGTGACTTTTGGTCGTGAGTATTATGGTCCCAAGATAGGCCAGGGCACAACGAAGCCAGGAATTGAACCACCGTTGAAGGTTTATGTTCCGTCCATCGCTCCCAGTTCGCTCATCGTTTACGAGAGCGTTAAGATCAAAGCATTTACCAATTCATTTATCTTGGGAGCATTGGTACTTGAGCATTTGAATGTGGTCTCAGCTGATGGAAAGAAGGAGAGCCGCTATCTCGAGTCGATGTCCAAGCGTATTCGCCAGGTTAAGGAGACTCCCGAGGGAAATCTGATCTTCACCACAGACTCGGGAGAAATTTACAGAATTTCACCAAAGTATTGAGCGGGTCGTTGTTCAGTGATTTTATCCGTGTTCAGTTCGTGAACAGTTATCCGGCCACGCTTGTTTTTTATTTTCTTTATTTATTTTGGATGCTTCCGTAAATAATTCACTCTGGATCCAATTTTGCTTTGCTCCAGGCAGGTTCAGCCGCGGAGTATTTTATGGCTCTAAAAAGGAAAACTTTGAGTGTAGCAAAGCACACATCCATGGGGTGGTCCCGGTTTTGCGCTCTCCTCTGTGCATCATTCAGTTTTTTTCTTTTAGCCTGCAATCGTTCGGCAACCGAAAGCATCTCTGAAGCTCAAAGCTGGGAGCAGAATCTGGACAAGATGGCTCAGCTTATCGATTCCATAAAATGCATTGTGCCTAGCCCCGCATGGTACAAGAGCCTTTGGATCGACCTTAACTCCAAAGAAAATCTTTTAGGCCGGAATTTGATGTCCCATTACATGAGTTGCTCCGGTAAGAATTACCTTCTGAGCGAAGCCGAGTTTCGCACAATTCCAATCCAACTTGTGAAACAGGATTTTGGTCCAATTTTTTTGAGACGAGATTATATAAACGAAGTGATACGTAATCGGATTGGAATGGATGGCGATAAGATTGCTGACATTAATGAAAGTGTTATTGCAGCTACACATTATGGCAACACGCTTGGGAATTTTCAGTTGGAATTGAAAGGTGTTCTTGTTTGGCGCAAGAATGATTTTGAAAAGATTGTTCCACATTTCAGGGGTCAGGCGAAGATTCGCGACCGTTACGATTTCAATCCGAGCGAGACCTCAGCAAAAGATTCCTGGCGCGGTCGTGACACCGAGCTGCGCGTGCGCATCGCGCATGTGGGGCTGCCGGGGAGGGCGTTCAATATCGAGTCAGATTGGATGAACTTTAGCTTTGATTATCCGAAATACGAGGATGACTTGATTCAAGAGACCGAAAACAATGAGCGATCGGGTTACTCAGAATATGGCGAAAGAGTTCAGGCCATACTCATGACCGAGCTGCGCTCTTCGCGCTGGGAGAAGGCTTCGAACATTGACCGAGTCAGGATATTACTCCAAACAATGCGCAGAATACACGAATCTCTGCCTGGCCGTGCCGGTTAAAGAAGGCCTTCTATTTGCTTTCTCTCATTTTGCTCGTGAATCGTATTGTTAGAAATATTGCAAAGGCGATGATCACAAAGTCGAGAAGAGTGCCTGCAAAGTTGCCCACACGCACATCCGGGCCGACCACAAGATTGCGCCAATCGCCACCGGGTATCAGTGGATTCACCAATGGCATCACGATGTCATTGACAATCGAGGTTGTTATCTTCGCAAATGCGCCACCAACAACGAAGGCCACGGCGAGTTCAATCATGTTTCCTTTAAGCGCAAATTTCAAAAATTCATTCCAGATGCCGGTTTTTGTTTCAGTCGGTTCATTCATTTTGGACGCCCTTCCCTGTTGCTGAGGTTTCACTCCGGCAGTTATGGACGAAACTTTCGAAACTTGATTCTCTCCTGCGTGGTTATTTTGGTTTTTTCAGGATATCTTCTGGCCCGACCGGGATCGCATGGCACCACGTACCCAGGAGACAACCTATGACCACGCTTTTTGAATCCACCCAGCTCGCTAATCTCAAGTTGAAAAATCGTGTCGTGATGAGTCCGCTGACCCGCTGCCGCGCTCTGGGCAACTCACCCAATGCACTCATGGCAAAATATTATGAGCAGCGGTCGTGTGCTGGGCTAATTATTTCTGAGGGCACATCTCCCTCGCCTAATGGACTCGGCTACGCTCGTATCCCAGGTCTTTTTAACCATGCTCACGTTGAGGGCTGGAAGCTCACCACGCAGGCAGTTCATAAGCATGGCAGTCGCATATTCGTGCAACTGATGCATTGCGGTCGCGTGGGCCATCCGCTCAATATGCCCGAGGGTGCGCGTCTCATGGCTCCTTCCGCGATTGCAGTTTCTGGAACCATGTGGACAGATGCGCAAGGGCCGCAAGAGTATCCCGTGCCCCGTGAAATGACAGAAAACGATATTAAGATTGCGATTGGCGAGTATGCACATGCTTGTAAGCTCGCGATCGAGGCTGGCTTTGATGGCGTGGAGTTGCATGGGGCCAATGGCTACCTCATCGATCAATTTCTGAATACGGCTTCGAATCAGCGCAAGGATGCTTGGGGTGGATCGGTTAAGCACCGCGCTCACTTTGCACTTGAAGTCGTTAAGGCGGCCATTACTGCTGTTGGTCATTCCAAGGTTGGGATTCGCTTGTCGCCTTTCGGAGTATTCAACGGCATGAGCCCGGATGCTGCAATGGACGAGCTTTATATCTACCTTGCCAAGGAGCTGAGCGCCTTGCGCATCGCTTACATTCATCTTGTTGACCACAGCTCGATGGGTGCACCCAAGGTGAGCGATGAGCTCAAAGCTGCCATCCGTAAAAACTTCCGTGGCACAGTTATTCTCTCGGGTGGGTATGATCTTGCGCGTGCGGAGGCTGACCTGAGTGCCGAGGCTGGTGATTTGGTCGCCTTCGGGCGCGCCTTCATCTCCAATCCGAATCTGGTAGAGAAGCTCAAGTCAGGGATTGAATTGACGCCAGCCAACCCAGACACCTTCTACACCGCGGATGAAAAGGGCTACACGGATTACGTTTAAGTATTTTTATCAACCTCTTCACAGAGCTTTGCGGAGGTTGAGTCGATGACCCAGTGGAGATAACCGGTGGGAAAGTGGTTGATGATTCTTGGAGGAGTCCTGTTTCTAATGGGACTCCTCTGGCACTGGCGCCAGAGCCTGGGATTGGGTTCATTGCCAGGAGATTTTGAATTCAAGAAAGGCAATGTGACGTTTTATTTTCCGCTCGCCACAAGCCTCATCTTAAGTTTGGTGTTAAGTTTCTTGCTGTGGTTTTTTCGCCAGCGTTGAATGCGAATTACAAAAGGGACGCCCTCATTTGTTTCAGCCCTGCTTGATGCGTGCCAACGCAGTTTCGCACCAGGATTGATTTTCAAGATACCATTTCACCGTTGTGCGTAGGTGCGTGTCGAAGTTAGCCAACGGTTTCCAGCCGAGCTCTGTTTCGATTTTCTTGGGATCAATTGCGTAACGGAAATCATGTCCGGGCCGGTCTTTCACGAAGGAAATGAGGTCCTCGTGTTTCTTAACTTTGGCCTTGTTGGGTGAAAGTTCATCCATCAACGCGCAAATTTTACGGATGATGGTGAGGTTGGGGACGTCATTGTGGCAACCAATATTCCAGGTGCTGCCTGGGGCTGCTTTTTCCACGACAGTGACAAGTGCGCGTGCGTGGTCATCAACAAACAACCAGTCGCGGACGTTCTTGCCCTCCCCATAAACAGGGATGGGTTTGCCGTTGAGGCAGGCGAGAATAACGACCGGGATCAATTTCTCAGGAGCCTGCCAAGGGCCGTAGTTATTCGAGCAATTGGTGACGAGCACGGGCAAGCCAAAGGTTTCATGCCATGCACGCACCAAATGGTCGGAAGAAGCCTTGCTGGCGGAGTAGGGGGAGTTGGGCTGATAGGGAGAGGTTTCTGTGAAGTACCCGGTTTCTCCTAGAGTTCCGAACACTTCATCGGTGGAAATGTGGTGGAAGCGGAATGCTTTTTTGTCGCCCTCGGAGAGTGAATTCCAATATTCGCGAGCAGCCTCGAGCATGTTGTAGGTGCCAACAATGTTGCTTTGCACGAATGCTCCAGGTCCGGAAATGGAGCGATCAACGTGGCTCTCTGCAGCGAGGTGCATGACTGCAGCAGGCCGGTGGGTGGCAAAGGCTTTACGCAGTGCCGCAAGGTCGCAGATATCGGTTTGCAGCAGTGTATAGCGGGGACTGCTCGCAGCTGAACCAACTGCCTCGGGTGATGCGGCGTAGGTGAGTTTGTCGACATTGACGATGTTGTAGTTTGTGCTGGCCATAACATGGCGCACCACTGCCGAGCCAATGAAACCTGCACCGCCGGTTACGAGAATGGTCTTGTTCATTTGGAGTCCCCACAAAAAGTGACAGTTCCTTTACCACATGGCAAAGTTTGGGCCAAATTTGAGGAGGCAGAGACGATGAGCCGGATTCTGGTGGTGGGGCGCAATGGTCAGGTGGCAAGCGAATTGGCTCTGACTCTGCCCACTTTGGGCGAGGTCCTGTGCGCGGGTCGTGAGATGGCCGATGCCACCCAGCCTGCCAAGGTGCGCGCACTTGTTCAAGATTTTCGGCCAAATCTCATCATTAATGCCTCGGCATATACAGCTGTCGATAAGGCTGAGAGCGAGCAGGCCGCGGCCAAAGCCTTGAATGTTGATGCGGTTGAATTGCTTGCTGACTTGGCAAAGTCGGCAAATATACCCCTGATCCATTACTCAACCGACTACGTCTTCGATGGCAGTGGCACAAAGCCATGGGTTGAGACCGATGCCACAGGCCCTCAGGGTGTTTATGCGCGTACGAAGTTGGAAGGCGAGGAGGCTATTCGGTCTTCTGGTTGTGCGCATTTTATTTTTCGCACTGCATGGGTTTACGGGCGCTTTGGCGCCAATTTCTACAAGACCATGAATCGCCTTGCACGTGAGCGAGAAGAGTTGCGAGTTGTTGGCGACCAGGTCGGTTCTCCAACCTGGAGTTACATGATTGCGCTGGCGACATCGCAAATTGTTTCTCAGGGGTTGGCCTTGGGCTGTAGTTCCAGCACCAGTTCTTCCTCAGACGCTTCGGCGAATACGAAAACGGCATTGGTCGACTTTGTAAGGGAACGCAGTGGCGTTTACCACATGAGTGCAGCGGGAGCGTGCTCATGGTTCGACTTCGCTCGAGAAATTGTTGCGACGGATCCGCGCAGCTCAGAACACAAGTGCAAAACTGTGACCCGCATCGCCACAGCGGAA
Source organism: Silvanigrellaceae bacterium (assembly GCA_044376655.1). Lineage (GTDB taxonomy): Bacteria > Bdellovibrionota_B > Oligoflexia > Silvanigrellales > Silvanigrellaceae > RFOM01. The sequence goes on along the minus strand of JBILKQ010000117.1, from coordinate 3,654 downwards.
TTCCCGACCCCTGCCAAGCGTCCGGCAAATTCTGTACTTTCAAACGAGAAGTGCCTTGCAACTTTTGGCATTCGCTTACCTGATTGGAAAATACAGTTGGCGATGGTTCAGTCTGCTCAGCTGTAAGGCTGGAGTTTTCCGCGCGAGTGTGCCCTAATCGCATGTGGAGGCGTCTGTTTGGTATGACTAGACTCCACACCAGTTTCTCTCTAGTTTGTTGTTCCGAGACGATTAGCTTTGAATGGGGTTGCGCGTGAAAGTTCGCAGAACAGACATCGAAGGGTTACTTATTTTCGAACCAAAGGTTTTTGGTGACAGTCGCGGATTTTTTCTGGAGACATACAACCACGCAAGATATACCGCAGAGGGGCTTAAAGAGGTCTTTGTTCAGGACAATCTATCCTATTCTCAGCGCGGAGTTCTGCGCGGTTTGCATTATCAAAAGCCCTATACGCAGGGCAAACTTGTGAGTGTTATTCAGGGGCAGGTTTGGGATGTTGCTGTTGATCTGCGCTCATCTTCCCCGACATTTGGAAAATGGTTTGGACTGTTTTTGGATTCCGAATCCAAAATTCAGTTCTATGTTCCGCCTGGGTTTGCGCATGGATTTGTTGTCACCTCAGAAACGGCTTTGTTTTCTTACAAGTGCACCGATGTTTATCATCCGGAGACTGAGGGTTCATTGCGTTGGAATGATCCCGATGTAGGCATCCAATGGCCCATCAATTTTGAACCCCAACTTTCTGGTAAAGATGCTCAAGCACCGCTACTGCGCGATATCGCAAAAGATCGTTTGTTTTGAACATTTGGTCAATTTTTCTAACTTTCTTTCGCTTGGGGCTCACCTCTTTTGGTGGGCCTGTTGCTCATTTGGGATACTTTCACGAAGCATTTGTGCATCGTAAAAAGTGGCTGTCTGCTCACGAATATGCTGACATCGTTGCTCTGTGCCAGGCGTTGCCTGGGCCTGCGAGCAGTCAGGTGGGCATGTCTATTGGTTTGTTGCGCGGCGGAGTTTCTGGCTCTGTTGCTGCTTGGCTCGGGTTTACTCTCCCATCAGCCTTCATCATGATTCTTCTCTCAATGTTCGTGAACAACCTGCATGGATTGATGAGTCCTTTGATTCTGAGGGGGCTAAAGCTTGCTGCTGTGGTCGTGGTGATTCATGCACTTGTGTTCATGGCAAAATCTTTGTGTCCAGATCCGAAGCGAAAAATCCTTGCACTTCTGGTCGCTGCTCCCCTCTTAGTGGTCAGTCATACGGCTCTTCAGATTGCTCTTATCATCCTTGGGGGGATCCTCGGGGCCTTTTGGCTACCGGAAACCGCTTCCGCTGCGGAATTGCCTGAGAGTTCAAAAACGAGTGACGTCTTCCGACTTTCTCGCCGCTTCGGTGTCGTTAGCCTTTCGTTGCTCGTTTTTCTGTTGGTGTCGCTGCCAATACTCTCTGCAGCAAGCAACAATACATTTGTGAGTCTGTTTGAAAAATTCTTTCGTGTTGGAGCACTCATCTTCGGTGGCGGACATGTGGTTCTTCCGCTTCTGGCAACTGAGTTTGTCGACACAAAATGGGTCGCCCAAGATCTTTTTCTCTCGGGTTATGGCGCCGCTCAGGCTATCCCTGGTCCCCTTTTTTCTTTTGCTGGGTTCATAGGTGCTGCCGTAGAATCTTGGCAGGGTGGGATCATCGCCTTGGTGGCCGTTTTTTTGCCTTCGTTTCTTGTCGTTTTCGGTGTGTTGCCGTTCTGGAACAAACTCAAAGAATTGCACCGCATGCGGCGTGCGCTTTCGGGTGTCAATGCAGCAGTGGTGGGTCTTCTATTAGCGGCTTTGATTCATCCGGTGGGCTCAACGGCAATCAAGCAAACCTCCGACGTGGTGATTGTTGCCACTGGCCTTGGACTTATGTTCTTTGGTCGTGCGCAGTCATGGATTGTTGTGCTGTTGTGTACCCTGCTGGCAGTCCTAAATCCCTGAATAGATCCGAAGCGATCTCCCCAAGGCAAAGCAAGAGGTAAATTAAATTATTTCTATGAGTGGATAGTTTTTAGCCACCGCCCAGTTTCAACATCGCGACACCCGCAACGATGAGCACAGCTCCAAGCCAACGCAAGAGCGATTGCGGATCTCCAAAGTAAATAACCCCAACAACAAAGGCGCCAACAGCTCCAATTCCGGTCCAGACGGCATAGGCTGTGCCCATGGGGATAGTTTTTTGTGCAAGCCACAGAAGCCAGCCGCTGGTTGCGAGACAAGCGAGTGAAAAGAGGATCGAGGCGACTCGGTGTTTTTCGCTTGTCTGAGCGAGCTTCATTCCCAGAGGCCAACCGATTTCAAACAGACCCGCTAAAATAAGGTAGAGCCATCCCATCAGTTTTCCTCCTGTCATTTCAGTCGAACTTTATTAGGTTACAGCATCTGAATGATGTTGAGTTGCAATTGAATGTCGTCGAGGAAAGTGCCGTAGTTGAGCTCGTCGCTCGAGCCTCCGTGCACACCAATAATTTTAAGTGTGGTGGTATCGATAAGCGCCGCACCACTGCTTCCTGGTTCGGTGTCACACGAATGCAAGAACTTCTTTACTGTTTCCTGAGAATTCCTCATGTCCTCTGGAGCGGCGGGTGGCCTGTACTCCGAGAGTTCACATTCCCTCGACCATTCAAGTGGGCGCATGCGTGGAAAGCTCAGCATGGTGATTTTGTTGCGCGGCAAGAGAACAGAGGCTGAGCTGGTCTTCAAATCTAGCGGAATTGCGACCACGGGTGGATTATCCACGCGAATAAGTGCGATATCAGATGCCGCTGTATACGAGCGGAACAGAATTTCGCGGCATTTGGAGATGGTTTGAGTTTTGTGCCCTGCGTAGTTTCCCCAGACGACAGAGGTACCGCGACAGTTCTTTGGTCCTGTTCTGGGGGAAGTCAAAAGACAGTGTCCAGCTGTTAGAACCAGTCCGTCGCCAACGTGGGTTGCACTGCAGCCAATGCTGACCTGCCCGAATGCATCCAGAAGTGGGCGAAGTGAATCAGGCAGGTTGGCGCCATTTTCGCTTACAGGTGTAAGGTCGTTGTCGCCAATAATTTTCTCCAGGTGGTCTGAAGACTCTGTCATCGGCGCGAGCTGTGGAGACTCTGTAATCCCTGAAAGCTTTGGAGACTCTGTAATCCCTGGGAGATGTAGAGAAGAATGTTGATAAACTGTGGAAAAGTCATTCAACGGATCGGGATTGCAGGAAAAAGTCAGGGGTGCTGCACCTAGCGCGGCGACCGTCAGGGCAAGAGTTACTTTTGAGTTTGGATTCGATTTCATGCTCAGACGGTTAGCACAATGCAGAAGCCTTGGCGAGAGTGGCTTCATAGAGGGCCTCTTATTTAAGGGGTGGATGTAAAAAAAGCCGCAGGAGCGAAAAAAGGTAGGGGAGCGAAAAAAGGAAGGGGAGCGAAAAAAGGAGGGGAGCGAAAAAAAGCGGGGGAAGTGAAAAGCGAATTTTATGGTTTCAATAACGCGATTAGGATTTTCCACGATTTCTTTTGCTTTGGCTGATAACCGCTGCATTGGCTGCATCTAAGCAATCAAAAATTTCGCTTTCAAAATCCCTGAATTTTTTCCTAGGTCCAGCCATATAGCTCAATATTGAACCGACAAAATTCGCTT
>JBILKQ010000116.1:0-9562 GCA_044376655.1 Silvanigrellaceae bacterium | reverse complement strand
GATAGTGCTGAAGAATCCTGAAGTCGCCTCTAACTACATGAGCGGTTTCGACACAGACTCCTACAACACCCGTTATCCGGGGCCAGGCGGTGAATCGCGGGTGGATGTGATGACGCGTGTCGGAGAAAGTTTACGCGACGCAGCGCAGCGCATTCAAAAAGAAAAAACGTGTGTTTGGGTTGCCCATGGTGGAGTCATCGATGTTTTACTTGAACTGATGCACATCCAACTTCCAAAGGCAGGTTCGGATCGCATCAGCGCCGGGAACGGTGACGTGCTGATCTTTTCACAGTCCAAAATGCAAAAATGGATTTCAGAAAAGAGTCAGCAACTCGGTCACACTGAATGCTGGGAACTTGAGAAACAATACAAAATTGGGAACACAACAGCGGCAAGAGTTGTACGCTGATCAATGCCCGGGCTTCTCGCCTGCCTGTGGTGAGGTTGTTTTAATGAGCTGGCCACAGGCGGCGGCAATGTCGCGTCCTTTTGAAAGGCGCACAGTCACCACATGACCTGCGCTCTTTAGAACATCGCGAAACGCCCAGATGCGGGCGAGCTCTGGCCGCCGAAATGCTGCTCCTTCATGCTCATTCAGCGGGATGAGATTGATTTTGACATCGAGATCACTCAACAAAGCCGCCAGCGCTTGAGCATGCTCGTGTGAATCGTTCACGTTTTTGAGCATGGTGTACTGGATCATGTAAGGGCGTTTGTACGTCCTCGCAAATTCACGCAGGGTTTGAATGACCTGTTCGACCGGATGAGATTTATTCACAGGCATGACCTTCGAACGTTCTGCATCGAAAGGCGAATGCAGACTCAGCGCAAGACAGGCCTTGGATTCCGACAAAAAGCGATTGAGCTGAGGCAGAAGCCCCACCGAGCTCACGGTAATCTTGTTGTGACTAAAGCAGAGTCCTTGAGAATCTGTAAAAATTGAGATGGCCCCTAACACGGATTCGAGATTGTCGAGTGGTTCGCCCATCCCCATGAACACCAGATTGCTGATGCGCGAATACTCTGAGAGCGCCCCCTGCTGTTCACGCCGCCACATCTCTGCAGCAACCACCTGACCAACAATCTCAGCCGCGCTTAGACTGCGAATAAGACCCATCCGCCCAGTCTGGCAAAAGCGACAGGCCTGTGCGCAGCCCACCTGGGTTGAGAGGCACTGGGTGAGACGCCCGCGCTCTGGAATCAAAACTGTTTCAATTTCGAGACCATCAGCAAGGGTCATGACGAGTTTGCTTGAGCCGTCCATAGCGCTGTTCTCAAACCGACTGACGCGCATGGGAAGCTCGAATTCGAAGTTCTCGCGCAAACGTTCTAGTGACGCTTGATGCACCTCAGCAGGGAAAACTGGAGGCCAGACCGGCGCACCCTGTCGGCCATAGAGGCCCTCGAAAAGACGCGCAGCTCGGTGAGCAGCGCTCTTTGCGCCGCTCTCTGAAGAGACAAAACTTTCCAGATTTTCTCTGGTTATTCCGAGGATATGCGCTGCCATTCAAGGCCTCCATCTGCTCCGCCTTAGTCATCAAAGCCCCTCGGGGTCAAGCAACTCTTTGATTCTTTGACATTCGTGTCATTTCGAAAGGGAGGGGGGTACTCTGGCGAAGCGGTCCAACGGGAGGTAAAGTTGCCCGAAAGCGACACAAGGAGCTGTTTTATGTGGCAGTTGGGAAAAATGCGCGCATTTGAAGTGTGCGGAGATGCTGGCGCCATGACCACTGGTGAACTGAACCGTGAGCAAGTCATTCGCGCAGGCCTGAACTTCGAACGGGTTCAACTGCACCAAGAACGCATTCTTAGCGTCATTACATCCGGCCGTGAAACCACTCTCCCGATTGTCGGTGCCTGCACGACCAGTAACGGCGGCGTCATTCCCTGGAAAACTCTGGTGCGTTTTGCAGAGGGTGAGCGGCTGACCAACGCTCAACGTCGGGCACGTCGGGCAGCATTCCAATACTGGTGCCGCCAGCACCTCGGCACATTTATCCCCGCAGCAGGTGCAGCATCACGCTTCATGGCGTCGTTGCAAAGGTTTCTTCAAGATGCTTACGCCCAGGTGCCTGAGCTCCAAGAGTTTTGTAATCGATTGGAAAAAAAGACAGCCCAAGGCGAACTGACTGCTCATCGTTCAAAGCGGCTCGATTCACTTGCGCTTTTGGCAGCCCTCCCTCTGCCTGCAGACATCAAAGTGATTCCTCAGCTTCTCGTGGATTGGGAAAAGACTGAGGTCTGTGAAGATTTCACGGAGATCGCCAATGCGCTCGAACTCTATTTCACCGATGGGCGCGAAGTTGATGTTCAGTTTCCCAACGGAAGTTCCGGCACATCACAAAACAAACAGCGCGACGCAGCGCCCGAAAGCAACCATTGGCGAATCCATTGGGATGAGGGCCACGGTGCACGCAGAGGCTCTGCCGCTTCATCACGGTCTGATGCCAGAGATCTGCATTGGCTTGAGGTTCTGCAAAGTCAACCGCCCAGCGAAGCACGTCATCAAGGCAAGCGCCTGCGCCGCGAGCTTAGTGAAAAAGAGCGTCTCGCACTGCGCTGCTTCGCCGCAGCATATGTGCTGACTGAAAAATTCTCAGCACACCCCAAAGCGCTGGTACCAACCACGGCAGAGGGAGACTCGTTCCTGTTTCTCAAAATTGTCGAGCAGATTTCTTTGTTGCCCAGTGCTGTGAGCGTTTACGTTGCACCCTATCAACAAACCGAACAATTCAAACACGAGATCGTACAAGGACGTCACAAACTGATTCGCCAGGCGCAAAATGTTTTCGATCTTTCAGGAACCTCATTCGCACCTGATTGGCTCCGCCCCACCACACATCGTGCATCGAGTGACACCACCGTGCTCGAACAAGGTCTCGAGTTGTGCACTTTGCGCTTTAATGAAAATGGAACACCGGTTCTAACGGATGAGAATTCATACAGTTCGGTTGCAGCGGGTCATGGTGAGCTGCTTAACTTGTTCCCGGACATTGCTGCACAATGGCCGAACATTGAGTGTTTGCACATTCGCAACATTGACAATGTGATCGGAACACAGACAGAACGCCAACAAGAGCTGAGCGGAGTTGCTGAAACATTCAGACTACTGCGCGACACATTGGAATTCCTGCGCGCTGAAGTCGAAGATTTCTTGCCGCACTGCCGCAGCTCAAACAACAACGATCGCCTCAAAAACCAAGAGGCCGTTGTCGCCATTCAGTTCCTGACGCAACTCATTCCAAGTTCTGCGCAAGCACAGCTCATGTCGAGTGCCTTCATTCAGGAAGCATCAACCAAGGGCCTGACTGTTGAAAATATTCAGCAGGTCCTTGGCAATCTTTTTCACTGGCAGCCGTTGCCTGAGAAGCTTAGCACCTTTGCAAAATGGGATTGGTTGCAACAACAGCTTGCGCGGCCATTGAGCGTATTCGGCGTTGTGCGCAAAGAGATTGGTGATGTCGGTGGAGGTCCGGTTTTCGCCCAACTTCCCGATGGCACACACGTCAAGATCTGTCTGGAGATGCCACACGCATCCAAGGAAGATGCTCAGGAATATTTTGGCAACAAGGGACGCGCGACACACTTCAACCCGGTGCTGGTGTTTTTTGAGCTCAGAACACACCAACGCAGCCACAGCCAGAACCCTCGTTCGGGCAGAATTGTGCAGCCAGGTCAGCTTTTTGACGAGCATTTCTGGCTGCTCGCGCGCAAGGAATTCAAGGGTCGCAAAGTTTGCTACCATGAAACAGTGCTCTACGAGTTGATTGGAAATTCGGCGCGCACGAACGTGTTGTTTGTTGAAGTGCCTCGCACTTTGTTCAAGCCACACAAGACGCTGCTCGACAGCTTGGGACAGGACAGACGTTCCTATGGATTTGATGAAACTCTTAAAGGCGAAGAGTAAGCAGCTCAGCATGCAGAAGCCCGATGAGGTGACTCCTGCGCATAAAATCATTGCTGATCTGAAAATTCAGTTTGAGGCCTTTTTGAGGGACGTGGCCACCCTCGATGAGCTAAAAAACGGAAATCCGCTCGATGGAGTGAAATGCCTGAGCGGTGATGTCATTCTTGAAGACCAGTACGGAGTGCTCGGAAAAAATCCCTACTTGTATCTCCGCATTCCCGGACATCCCGGACTCCTGCTTGAGCCCGGTGAAGACGTAGACACACTCATGCTTTACTCAGCGACAGAGGCGCGGCCGATACAGCGTCGCTGGAACGGCGACGTTGCAAGCCAGGTGGTCTTTGTGCGCCGCCCTAACCCTCTGGCCACCTACTCGGTGCTTGAGATAGACACAGTTCGAGATCAAAAAACCCGCCAAACCTTTGTGGGTACACGGTTTTTCGAAAGTCTGGTTGAGCACCTCATTCTCCAGCTGAACGACCACCCCTCATAAAGTTGCAAGAGCTGTAGAGTTTTTCGACACCCAGACCTGAATTTTTCAGCAATAATTTCAACTGAATCGTGGTGGCATGTGAAGTGCTAAGGACGCTGCGAAGGGATTCTCTCACGAGTTCCCTTTCGGCGAGACAAATGCGCTTGCCGGGGTGGCTCTTCCAACTCGCCGAACCCTATGAGCTTCTAAACCTAGAGGTCAGGAAGCTTGAGGGTAAGGTCTCGTCACCTTGTCCCACCTGTCTCTCGGGGGTTACCTCTTATTCCTACCCCACCCAGGATGCCCCCGAGAGCAGTCCCACCTTATGCCAGCGCGAACCATTGAAGATACAAAAAGCTCAGATGGCTTGTGCGTGGCATTGGCTTTGACAAACTCCAGTGGTTCTTCGGGCAAATGACGCGATTCAACAGAACTCAACCAATGCGGCGCAGCGGCCTCGAGGGCAGCAACAGAGATCGCATCACCCATTCTCCGCATTGCCTCGGTTGCCAGAGTGAGCAGCTCACGCCCCAAGGTTTCCTCCGCTCTTTGAGGTAATTCTTGGGTGCACAGAAGACTCCAAGCCTCGGCACGGGCGGTTGGGTCGAGAAGCAATCCTTTCCATAGTGCAACACCAGCGAACAGATGTTCAAAAGGCTGGGCATCGAGATTGCGGATCTCCAAAAAGCCTCGCAAACGCAACTCAGGAAAGAGTGTTGCAAGATGCAATTCCCAGTCTTGCAATGAAGGCATCACACCCTTGTAGCCCTGGTTAAGATACTGTTCGAAGGTCAGTTCACCATAGCGAGGTTGTTCGTCGACCGGCAATCCACGCACGAGAAACACATTCGCTTTACGAGCCCAAGTTGCGTAGTGACACGCGACGTCTTGTGCGCGCGCGATACCCTCAGGAATTCCGGAACGGGATTTATCCGTGCACTGCCAGATCCGCTGCCGCTCCGACTGAAATCGAGAACGTTTACCAGCAAAATAAAAAGAATTGCGGGTCAGGCTCTGCACGGCGGGAGTGAGTGCAAAGGTCAAACGCACAGCGTCTTCCCAATCGGAATCATCGCCCGAGATGTCGATATTGGGCTGCACGGTTGAAGTGTGGCCCATCATGTCTGCACCACGACCGCCCGGCTCACTTAGAAAATAACGCCGCAAAATCTGATACCGCTCTTTGGGAACGAGCAAAGGCATGTCTGCTGGTGCTATGGGGTTGGTGCCATGGCTCAGAAAAACAACATCTTCGCCTGCCGCTTGTTCGAGAGCTTTCAAACCAAAAAGCACATCTTCGACAAGAGCACCTGATTCAGTTCGTGGTGCTGATGAAAATTCAACTTGTCCGCCTGGCTCCAGACTGAAATTAGCACCCGTTGGGAGAGACAATCCCACCACAACACCTGTTGCTGGATCGACCTTCAGTTTCGCCCCTTCGACCTGGTCTGACATGCGCTTGAGAAGTTCGCTCGGATGAAAAACAGAACCCGGCAAGCCGAGGGGTACGAATGAGTGCGCATCATACGCAAACATTTCCATCTCAATACCCACCTGAGCCGGCACGAAAGCTCTCTGGTTTTGTGTGAACGAAGCTTGCGCAGAAACGGGTGTCGGCTGCGGCACCCCACGAATTGGGCGCTTCCAGAGAGCATCGCAGACACTCCCTTTCGACTGAGTCGAGGTGACCTCTTCACTGATTTGGGCTTTCCTGGTCACATTCCCCTCCCTTGCCGCACACGGGGTATCGTCACTTTGCAAAAAAACAAAAGAACCCCGGCGAGCGGCACTCTCCAGGGCTCAACTTAAACAGAAGTCGTCGAATGTCCAATTCTTCTCAGCCAGGATACGGATAAAACCGGGATTAGGGCTTGGCCGAAGGGGTCAATGTTCCCGGAGTGCCTTGAGGAGTTTCGGGGAGTGCCTCAAGTTGGAAGGCGAATTCAGAAATCCCAACCTGACGCAGAGCATCCATAACACCGACCACAGAACTGTAGATCACACCTTTGTCGGCGCTAATCATGGCAACCACTTTCTCGCCTTTCTCACGTGCCGCCGCTCCTGTCGCTTTCAACTCCTCCACTGTTGTCGGTTTGCCATCGAGGAACAGAGCGCCGCTCGTGGCAACAACAATATTGAACGTGCGCTGCAGGTTGAGCTTTTCTGCTGTGCCTGCCTGCGGCAGCTGGATCTTTACGCCGCGATTGACGATGAATCCGGCTGTCACCATGAAGATGACCAAAAGCACGAGAACCACGTCAACAAAGGGTGTTACGTTAATCTCAGAGATGACATCGTCATCTTTCATCGAACCACCAGCCATCGCGTACCTCCCTGCTCAGCTCTTTTTTTCGACCACAGGATTGTAGCTCAACACAATGCGGGCCACAGTTTCACTGTTGGCCATTTTGGTTTTAACAGCACGAGAGAGCACGTTGAATGCAATAACCGCAGGGATAGCCACCATCAGACCCACAGCGGTTGCAACAAGAGCCTCAGAGATGGCCGCCATGACCACCTCGGGACCTGAAGCATTGTTGCTAGAGAGCGCGTTGAAGGCCTGAATAATACCAATCACAGTTCCGAACAGACCAATGAACGGCGTATTGTTGCCAAGTGTTCCCAGCAGAGTCAGGCCTTTGTCGAGCCTGGTTCGGGAAGCAATAATTGTGGCGTTCATGGTGTCTTCCATGGCCTTGTGACCATCTTTGCTGCGTTCGAGTCCAACTGCCGCAACACTGGCTTCAAGCATCTGATGACCTGCGCACCATGCGGCGGTCTTCTCTGCGGAGTCTTCAGAATTGAGTCGCTCAGTGAGTTCCTTAACGAACACGCCGAAGTCGCCGCGCATTTTGAAGAAGAAGATAATCCGCTCGATAATCACCGAGAAGCTGAGTACGCTGCAAAAGACAAGCACGTACATCACCCACTCTGCTCCCAGCAGGGCGAATTTCAAAAACTGTTCAGTAATTCCCATGGTCACTGACTCCTTTCAGTTCGCATCTTTCTGGAATTCAAGATCTTGGTAGATTTGCGCCAGAATTTGATCGGCATTGACGAGCATCGGCAAAGCGGTTGCCGTCTCGGCATCCACAACATATTCTTTCTTTCTCATTCCACACAGAACAGCACTCAGACCAGGTTGCCACATGAGTGTTGAGAGAACGAGCTGCGACAACGGCGCGTCTTCGTAGCCTGGAATAGAGATGTACTCTTTCGCAAGTTTCTCCATGTCACGCGAGAGACGTGTCCAATTTTGAAGGCCTTTACGTTGGGCATCATCACCCACAGTCGACGCATCCACTGTTGGGCGGGTGAGACGAATAAGCCCCCCATCATGCATGGCATTGAACGGGCGATTCGCCAAAACACCAATTCCGCTCTTGCGCGCGAGTGTGAGGGTGTTGTCTTGATCGTCGGCAGACTCAATCGCAACCGGATTCACTTCAATCCAATTGAGCGGGCACTGCACAACACGAAACGCGTTGTTCGGACTCACCCGCAGAGCAGTTTCGAGAAGCAACTGCAGTGACACTGCCGCGGGATCGTCGCTGGTTGAGCCAAGGGTGTTCGAGCTTACGCCATAAGCACGCAGGTGACCTGCTGCAACAGCTTGCTCGAGTGCTGCAAAGCACTTCTCAATCTGTGCATAGAAATCGGCACGAGCTTTATCGAGCGGGATGTTGTTGTGCTCGTATGCTTTAAGCATGTATTCCGGATTGTGCACCAAGAACACATCAAGGCACTGGACCCCGAGACGAGCCCGAGAACGCTCAAGCTGATCCAGGAGAAAGTTGGGATCAAGACAATACCAGAGGTCAGAACCGAACTTAAAAACCGACTCGAACGGGCGACCTTCGCGCTCACGCTGCTGCACAAGCTCAAGAGTGTTGCCTTGGGCATAGCCCGCTTTGGAAACGAGGACGATACCTTCGCGCGCAATTGCGTTGCTTTTCACGAGTGCTGCAAGAGTTTGACCAATGAGCAGTTCACTCTGACCATTGCCATAATTGGTGCTGGTATCGATGAGGTTAACACCCCTGACCAGAGCATACTCGAGCGCTTCCCGGCACTGGGGGTGTCCCAATCCTGGCGAAAAACCAATTCGATAGCTACCAAACCCGACCAAACTCACCATCGGCCCACCTTCGTAAAGCGGACGGCGGCGCTCGTGAAAGACACCCTGGCGACGCTCTCCCAAGCGAGATGTCGACTCGGAAGTCGCAAAACCCATCAAGTTCATGTTCGGAAAATCCTTCCTCGCTCGCGTTATTGAACCCAGTGACCGGGTCTCAGCCCTAGCAGCGGAGACACTCGAGTCGCTCGATATGCCGGGTAAAGTGCACTAAAAAAGCTCAGTCCAAGAGCCACGGCAATGGCGACAAAAACCAGGGGAAGATCGTACTCGACCGGAATTCTTTCCAGGAAATAAAAGGCCTTCAAGTCGCCAATATCCACTCCCGAGAAGATTCTCAGGACGATAAGCCCCAAGCCGACGCCTACAATAGCCCCCACAAGCCCGAGAGTCACGCCTTGTGCCACAAAAATCCGGACAATAAAGCCACGAGTTGCTCCTGTGCTACGCAGAATGGAGATCTGCTTAGCCCTATCAAGAACACTCAAACTCAAGGTAACTATTATGTTGAAGCTGGCCACGAGAGCGATGATGAGCACGATCAGTTTGATAGCGAGGCCATCGCGATCGATCTGCTGAAACAGGCTACGGTCGATTTCTTGCCATGCCATGACGGTATAGGGCACTGAACCCCGCAAACGTTGCGCCAGCACAATCGCTTGGCCAGGATCTTTGACCTTGATTTCGAGTCCTGTGGCCCAACCACGCGCACCAAACAAGCTGACGCCGTCATTGAAATTCAAAAATGCAATGCTGTCGTCGTACTGCGCCAGGCCAACACTCATAAGACCTGCGACACGAAACTCCTGGTAGCGCGAAGGATGGGGCGTTTCATGCGCATTTGAACTGGAAATGAGGGTGATAACATCACCCACTTTAACATTAAGCCGCAACAACAAGCCCTTACCAAGAACGAGCGAAGGCAACTCTTTTACGGGTTGAATTTGAGCGAGAGGATCGGGTCGGCCACTCGGCTCGAAATCGGGGCCAAGCTCTTCCTCTTTCGGTTCAAGAGCGGAAACCCCAAGTGCATCCAGCGCGCTCTTGG
>JBILKQ010000233.1:0-2966 GCA_044376655.1 Silvanigrellaceae bacterium | reverse complement strand
CCTGCTGCCTTCATTCAGCTTGAGCCTGGAGGTCGGTTTTCCTATCGAATGGAGGCAAAAGACAAATCTTTTGGTTTTGATTTCGAAGGCGAATTTACTGTAGTTGATTATCTTAAGATGATCGAATTCAAGCTGGGAGATCAGCGGCATGTCGTAGTCTGTTTTCAAGAGACCAGCGAAGGTACGCTTGTGGAGGAGACCTTCGAGGCAGAAGAGCAAAACTCTGCAGAACTGCAACGACAGGGCTGGCAAGCAATTCTCAACAACTTCAAAACCCATGTCGAAGCAATATAGTTTGAATCTGCTTCATTCATAGAATCCATTTTTCTTTACCAAGGAAGCTCTGACCCATCGTGGTTGTAGAATTTACCGCTGTCCGAGGCCTTCAACTTTTGAAAGACTTTGAGCATGTGGGCTACTGAGTCCTGAGGGGCCAAGGGGGCATTGCTTCCTCCCATTTCTGTTTTTACCCACCCGGGGTGAATGACCGCGCTTATGACATCTTTGCGCTCGAGAGCGTAACAGAGGTTCATCATATTCAAAGCGGCTTTGGAAGCTCGGTATGCATAAGAGCCGCCGCCGCGATTGTCGGATAGAGAACCCATCAGGCTTGTGATCTGTAGGATGCGCGCCTTGTGGGCAAGGGCGTTGTCTAGAGATTTGAGAACTTTGAATGCTCCGAGTGTATTGATCTCGAAAGACTTGCGAAACGCATCAAAGTCAAAGGAAGCGATGCTTGCGCCTTCGTCAAGATAGACCCCAGCGTTGTTGATGATTCCATCAAAAGTGAGAGAGTTTTCAGGGAGTCCTGCCGCCCAAATCCGGTCCAAGAGACCTGCTGCATGGGTGCTTGGATTGTCATCGTTGGCCAAGTCTAGTGCCACGATGTGAAGCCGGCTTTGGAAGCGTGAGGCCAACGCCTGAAGCTCCCCGGCTTTGGAGGGATCGCGGCACGTTGCCACAAGGGTCTGGACTCCAAATTCCTGAACGAGGAGTTGACTACAAAACTCGAGTCCAATGCCTCGACTGGCTCCTGTGACCAAAATTCTCATGGGCTCCCTCCCTTACAAATCTTTGATATGCCTCAATTGAAGTTTTGCTTCCATCTTTCCTGTTTAACATAAAATCAAAAATGGGATTTACTGTAGAAGTTGTTTTGTGCGCTACTGCCTTAAATTTGTAGGAGCCCTCCAATGACACTCGATCCATTTTTGTTGTCGCGATTGCAGTTTGCACTCAATATTTCCTTTCACATTATTTTTCCTACGCTGACGATTGCTCTTGGATGGTTTCTGGTCTTTTTTAAACTCAGATACAACAAGACTGGAGAGAGAAAGTGGCTCGATCTCTATTTTCTCTTTACGAAGATTTTTGCGCTCTCTTTTGCGCTCGGGGTCGTGAGCGGCATTACAATGTCTTTTCAGTTCGGCACAAATTGGCCTGGATTTATGAATGCTGTTGGTAATATCGCAGGCCCACTTTTGGCTTTTGAGGTGCTCACTGCGTTTTTCTTGGAGGCTTCGTTCCTGGGCATTATGCTCTACGGTATCAAACGCGTACCTTCTTGGGTTCACACGAGTGCAACTCTTCTTGTCGCATTCGGTACTTTTGTTTCGGCGTTTTGGATTCTAGCTCTCAACAGTTGGATGCATACGCCTGCCGGATTCGAAATCAGAGACGGTGTTGCGTATGCCAAAAATTGGTTCGACATTGTCTTCAATCCTTCAATGCCGTATCGGCTCATGCATGTGATTTTGTCTTCTGCATTAACGACATCTTTTTTTATAGCGGGTTTGGGTGCATTTAGAGTTTTGCGAAAGGATAAGTCCAAAGCGGCGTTCACGAGTATCAAAGTGGGCATTTTTGCCGCCGCGCTCCTGGCACCCGCCCAGCTGTTAGTAGGCGATTTGCATGGCGTCAACACCGTTGAGCACCAACCCCAGAAGGTTGCAGCCATGGAAGGCCTTTGGGAAACAACAAAAGGTGCACCACTTGTGCTTTTTGGAATGCCCGATGAAACGCGGAGAGAAAACAAATGGTCGGTTGAGGTGCCCAAGCTCAGCAGTCTTATTATTACACGCTCACTTGATGGTGAGGTTAAAGGTCTCAACGATTTTCCCAACAACCACCCACCTGTTGCGCCAGTCTTTTGGGGCTTTAGAATCATGGTGGGTGTCGGTATGGCCATGATTGCAATTGCCTGGTTGAGCACGTTTTTCCTGCTGAGGAAAAAAAATCTTCCGAAGTTTGTCTATTTCGCTCTGGTCGCCATGATTCCAAGTGGCTGGATCGCTACGCTTGCCGGCTGGTATGTGACAGAAATTGGAAGGCAGCCGTGGCTTGTACAAGGTGTTTTGAGAACCGCTGATGCCGTTACCAATACACCTCCGAGCTACATTGCAATGTCGTTTTCAGCTTTCCTGGTTGTTTCGATATTTCTGCTCATTTCGTATGCAGCAACGATCAGATATCTGACACTGAAATCAGTTGTTGGTGTCGACGATCAGGGTCTGGATTTCCCGGAAAGCCCTCCAGATTCAAATCTCGCCGGTGTTCGTCAGTCTGGAGTTTTTGGGATGGGAAGTGAAAAGCATGTTTGAACATCTTTTGCAGATAGATTGGCTACCCTATGCGTTTGCAATTCTTATGGGACTTTCGCTTCTAATATATGCCGTCCTTGATGGTTTCGACCTTGGGATTGGCATCTTGGGAGCATTCAGAAATCAGGGCGATAGAGACGACATGATTTCAGCCATTGGGCCGTTTTGGGATGCCAACGAAACCTGGCTTGTTCTTGCTGTTGGCCTGCTTTTAGTCGCGTTTCCGAAGGCGCACGGTGAGATCCTTGGTCATCTGTATCTTCCTATCCTTGTCATGTTGATTGGTTTGATTCTGAGAGGAGTTGCTTTCGATTTTCGAGCAAAAACGCCGCAAAATCAGAAACTCAGGTGGGATAGAATTTTTAT
>JBILKQ010000232.1:0-2993 GCA_044376655.1 Silvanigrellaceae bacterium | reverse complement strand
TCAGTTGAACTTCAATTGAACGACGGTCGGCCGCAAGCTGGCCACGTTGGTTGGCAAATTCCCGCAGCTGTTCTTCGGCGCGAGACAGGGCCTGGTTGGCCTTTTCAATGGCTGCTAGGGCAACTTCGTTGCGCGAGCGCAGAAGTTTGGTGCTGTCTTCGAGTGCGCGGATTTCCGAACGGAGTTCTTCACCCCGGATGCGTTCCACCTGCAGCGACTCATCGGCTTCTTCGAGTTGATATTGGAGATGCTCAGTTTCGCCATCAAGTTTGCGCAGCTCTTGGTCGGCTTGCTCGAGGCTTGAAAGCATCTCGGTGTGGCGAGTTTCTTCGCGATGCAGATTCTCGCGCTCGAGTGTAATGTCTTGTGACAGCTGGCTCTTGAACTGCGTGCGTTCGATCTTGCGGTTGGAAATGTGCCCAAGACGCTCTCGGAATTTGGTGAGGGCTAGCCGTTTCTCGTCGAAAGCGTTCTCGAGCTCTTTGATTTCAGTTGTGATTTCAATTTGCTCAGCTTTGAGTTCATTGGCTTCAGTTTCCCACTGCGCAGCCTCAATGGTTTGCGCTTGGGTTTCTTTTGCTTTGTTTTCGATTTCGTCGCGCAGCTTTTTGGCCTTGGCTCTGAAGAAACCGATGCGGTTGGAGAGAACGGTGATTTCTTTTTCGCGCAGCTCTGCCTGCAGTTCAAGTTTGCGCTGCGCTTTCACAACCTGTTCACTCAGGTTTTCAACTTGTTTGGTGATTTCAGTTTCAATCTCACCGAGGTTCCGTAGCTTTTCGCCAGTCGATTCGAGACGCTTCTCTGCCTCTTTGCGACGTGTTTTGAAGATACTGATACCCGCAGTTTCCTCGAGAATTTCTCTCAGGTCATCGGGTGAAGCCTGAATGATGCGGTCACGTTTGTCTTGCTGGATGATGGCGTAGCTTTTCGACCCCAGGCCGATGGCCATCAGAAAATCAACAATGTCTTTGAGACGGCAGGGTTCTTTGTTGAGAAAATACTCACGTTCACCGCTTCTGTAGATGCGGCGCCCAATGGAAACTTCTGGTAGATGCAGGAACTCAGGCGGACAACGTGAGCCATTGTTGCTGAAGGTTAGGGTCACTTCAGCCATGCTGAGTGGCTTACGGCTTTGTGAACCGGCAAAGATAATGTCGGTCGGGTCGTCGGCACGCAGGCTTTTCGCAGTCTGCTCGCCCATAACCCAGCGCACGGCATCGATGATGTTTGATTTGCCGGAGCCATTGGGGCCAATGACACCTGTAATGCCGTCGTGGTACTGCACTGTCACACGGTCGGCAAAACTTTTGAAGCCATGCATCGTGATTGATTTGAGCTTCATGCGGGTGTTTCCTAGCCCTTCGCTTCAATTTGGTTGTATGATCGGCACCCTAACCCAGGAGACAAAAAATGGCGAGTCCCACGCCCGAAGTTCTGAGTGCAGCGTCCTCTTGGCCGCTCCAAGGTGTTCGGATTGTGAAGGATTTTTCCTTTGACCTGGGTTTTGTGGTGCTCTTGGGGCTTTTGCTGGTGCTGACTTCACGAGAGCTTCGGAGTGCAGCGCGGGGTCTTTGGATCTTGCCGTTCATCCTTCTCGTTTTAGCTGGCGGCCGAGGTTTGCCCGAATTGTATGCAAAACCAATTCTCTGGAAGGCAAGCCAACTCTCTCAAGAGCGCTGCCGTGAGCTACCTCAGGTTTTGGTGGTTCTCGGTGGTGGACTTGCCGGAGCAGAGGATCTGGCCGTTTCAACCGTTTCGCGGGTCAGGCATGCGGCGCGTTGGATGGTCGCTCTACCACCCGAGGCGAGGCACTCCCTGAAGATTGTGTTGAGCGGTGGGCCCTCTTTGGCTGGGGTGCGACGTCCGGAAAGTGAGCTCATGAAAGACGCGTTTCGGGCCTGGCGCCCTGAGATCCCAGAAGAAAATATCTTTGCAGAGACCCAATCGCTCAACACTCGCGACAACGCCAAGCGTGTCGCCGCCTATATGCAAGGTCAAAATTTGCAATCCGAGCTGGCTTTGGTCACCAGTGAGCTCCACATGCCCCGTGCTGTCGGATCTTTTCGAGCTGCAGGATTGCGGCCCTGTCCCGTGCCATCCTCGGGAGTCGAGTATTCAAGTGAGGGCTTCTTGAATTTTCGAAATGCCGAGCGCACGGTGCGGGTGTTGAATGAATACGCCGGCTTTATTGGATATCGTGCGATGGGCTGGATGTAATATTTTCTGGAAAGGAATCTTGGACATGGCGAATTTGGGAGTGAACATCGACCACGTAGCAACCATACGTCAGGCGCGTGGAACTCAGTATCCGGATCCAGTTGAGGCCGCGGTTCTTGCGCAGCTCGGTGGGGCCGATCAAATCACTGTCCATTTGAGAGAAGACCGCCGCCATATCATCGATCGCGATGTCCGTCTTTTGCGCAGCATTCTGCAAGTGCCACTGAATCTGGAGATGGCCTGCACTGCGGAAATGATCCGTATTGCTCTTGAAGTGAAACCAGACATGGTGACTCTCGTTCCTGAGAAGCGCGAGGAGCGCACCACAGAGGGAGGCCTGGATGTGGTCGGACAGTTGACTGCCTTGAGCGAAGCCGTGCGTGCGCTCCAGTCCGCTCAAATTCCATGCAGCCTGTTTATTGAGCCTGAGCCGTCGGCGGTTGATGCCACTCTCAAATCAGGGGCATCCATGGTCGAATTCCATACTGGCCGTTATTCCGAAGTTGCGGGTGCAGAGCAGACCAAAGAGCTGCAGCGGATTTCCACGGCATGCGCTTATGCTTATTCGAAGGGCATTGCGCCCCATGCAGGACATGGGCTGAATTACCGTAATGTGGGGCCTGTGGCTGCCATTGCGCATATGCAAGACCTGAATATCGGCCACAGCATTGTCGCCCGCGCGGTGTTGGTTGGTTTGGAGCGCGCCGTGCGTGAGATGAAAGACCTCATCCATCGGGCCTGAGATTATTTGTCTAAATGTTCCAGAACAGCTAAGA
>JBILKQ010000115.1:0-9693 GCA_044376655.1 Silvanigrellaceae bacterium | reverse complement strand
GCCGAGAAGAACAATGTCTGCGCTTTGGGTGAAAGCTGAGCACGGATCTTTTCCAGGTCTTCAGCAAAACCAAAGTCGAGCATTTGATCGACTTCATCAAGAACGAAGCTCTCGATTTGACTCAAATCGATGACACCCTGATTCAGGAGATCTGTCATACGTCCAGGAGTACCAACAATAATATCAACGCCGTCTTGCAGAGCTCTCTTCTGACGCGAATAGCTCGCGCCACCTGTAATGGCGAGCGTGCGAAGCTTGAGTGAGCTAACAGTTGAGTCGAGAACTGCAGCCACCTGTGTGGCGAGCTCGCGTGTCGGCGTCAGAATGAGAGCGCGCAAACCGCCATGCTTCTTTAAACGCAACGCTACAGGCAATGAAAAAGCAAGGGTTTTGCCTGAGCCCGTGCTCGACTGGGCGAGGATATCGCGACCTGTCAGAGCTGCGGGAATGGCGCGAGCCTGAATGCTAGTTGGCTCGGTGATTCCCTGTGCAGCGAGAACATCACGCAAAACCTGCGGGAGAAATTCGAAATTCTCCATGATTTCAGGATTTGAAGTGGGCTGCGCCTGCTCGGTTTGTGACAGTTCGTTGATATTCAAGGTGGAGTCTTTCTGTGGGTTTCACTTCATCGAAAGCAATCGAAAGCCATCGAAAGTGAAAAAGGTGAGTTCTTGCAGCAACATTTGCCGCGGGAACCCCCCACACGTTCCACAGAGTAACAACAGGGTCAAGATGATTCTTAAATTTTGGGGATTTACGCCGAAATAAAAAACCCAACCCGCAAAGGCGCTTATTTGCGGCAGTCGACTTTTTCAGCCAGCGGGGCGCGCAGATCGAAGCTCTTGAGCACGGCTGTGTCGTTCTCCTGCATATCCTGCAAGTTCAACGCCCAACGCCCACGCAAATTCATAGGCTTCTTGAAACTAAGCTTCACGCGTGCGCGATTAAACTCGTCGTATCCATCTTCGGTTTTCAGATCATGCACTTTGCCGTCGGGGGCTTTCAAAGAAAGGGCAATCTCTTCAGGATAGTTCCCTGTGAGGGTGAGCTGCAGCTCGAGATTCCAAACGGAGATATTCTCTTCAACCTCAAATGCCAAACTCAAGCCAGGGGAGGGGTAGTCTTCAATAGGATGCGCATCAGTGCGACGCTCGAGCAGGAAATCGTTGGCAAGACGTGGCCCCACGAACCACCGCAATGGAAACTCGCGTGTGCCTGAAGCAGAATTAGCGCGATACAAAAGCTCGAATGGCCGCCCGCACACAAAATCCTTGGCTACTTTGATTTCAAACGGTGCATTCTGAGCAGAGGGCTGACCAGGCTGAATATCTGGGTAAGTTGCTTTTCCGCGGGTCACACGCACGCCCGGCGTGAGGCTGTAGAGTTCGCCCGCAACCTTTTGAGTGACCTTCGACCATTTGTTCTCGAGGGGAATAGTTAAGTTCAGTGTCTCACCTGGGTCAGCCAGGCCATTGCGCGAGGCATCGCTCCACACCTCGGAGCCAGCCACAATTCCCATGAACTCAAGATAAGGCTTGAACCAGCAACGTGGGCGCTGTGCATTCACCCAACCATCACGTGCCA
Organism: Silvanigrellaceae bacterium; assembly: GCA_044376655.1. Classification (GTDB taxonomy): domain Bacteria; phylum Bdellovibrionota_B; class Oligoflexia; order Silvanigrellales; family Silvanigrellaceae; genus RFOM01. The sequence continues at coordinate 8,109 of JBILKQ010000115.1, read as the reverse complement.
AGCACGACATTTCTCCCGCGGCGCTTTCAGCCTCCAGACTCGCACCACCCGAAGCCAGACCCTTGCCCGGAATGATTTTGGGGTTGAAAGGCACCGTGCAGAGCGCACCGGCCATGTATGTATCCAGACGACACTGCGCTTCAGGGTGTTCATCGTTGGTTTGAGACACAACCTTTTTGCTCGGAGTTTCAAATTTGGGTGCTTCTGAACTGCGCAGCGCAGCCAGCAGCGTAGCCAAAGACAATCCCGCATTCGAGGCGCGGTAGCAAAGATCGCGTTCCTGCTGCTGTGAATGGTTGTTGTCACACAGTGATTTGGCAAACGGCAGAACCGTTTCACGATGCTTGGCATTTTCCTCTGGCTCGGCACGCCAAATCTCTCGAGCACACGACTCTGTTGCAAAATAATCGGACTGCCCTTCGTTTGAAGCCCAGTCTTTATCGACGTCGCGCATCATCACATAACCACCCAGATGATGCCCAAGCTCGTGGCACAACACCAGCGCAAATCCATCGGGAGTCACTTCAGGGCGCCGCGCGAGCCCCCCGTACATGTTGACCTCCCAAAGGTTGTCTGTTTGCACGGCTGAGGCATTGACTGTTTCATCTTTCCAAAGACGATTGATTTTCAGCTTGGCCCCATGACTTCTCACAATCGGTGCATAGATTTTCTCCGCACGAGAAATAATGTCGTTGAACTGGCGTTCGCTGACGTTTGATTTTTCCAAGGGAGAGGGACGCAAGTGCCATTTGTTGGGTGGAAAGCACGTGGTTCTTGGGGCGGCGCTCAAGGCCGTGGGTAAAACTCCCAAAATTACAGCACTACTCAAGACATATTGCTTGAAGTTCATGGCTCACCCGCATCTAAAGTTTTCCTGATTCGCAGAAGATTAGCAGAGGAATTACGGGTGCAGAAATATTTGAGAGAAATTATTTTGAGGGAGCGACTGAATCACAGAAAATTTCGGGACGCAGCACCTGTGCATCGCTCACATAGAAGCCAACATCAAAGTGGCTGAAGAACATCTTTTGTAGATGCTCGAGTATTCCTGCAACCATTTCAGGACGCACAAGAAACTCTATTTTCAACTGCGATTCATGCAAATCAACACTGCTTTCATTTCCGAATTCTTCAACCCGAATAGCACTTGTACGCACACTTTTCACCCCCCGAGCCTGGAGCAAATTGATGGCGCGCTGAGACACAGAGAGCTCACATGTCATGGAAATTAATTTCATGGGGGTGAGGTTTTGGGTCATGGGAAAATCTCCGTCAGGTACTGCACCATTTTAAGATACAAAGGAATTCCGACAACCAGATTGAAAGGAAAAGTGACCGTCAAAGCTGCAGTCAAATAGATACCCGGATTCGCCTCGGGCAATGCAATACGCACCGCAGCGGGTGCTGCGATATAAGACGCACTCGCAGCAAGAGCACTAAGAATAGCCGTGCCACCCAGGCTCAGGCCTGACATGTGGCCCAGCACCGCACCCAAGGCCGCATTCATCAGGGGCACGAGGGTTCCAAAGAGCACAACGAAGACTCCAACTTTCTTGAGATCGCGAAAACGCTTCGATGCCACAATGCCCATCTCAAGTAGAAACAGGGCAACCACTCCCTGGAAAGGTGCCCCAAAGAGCGGCTCAACACGCTCGTATCCGGACGAGCCACTGAGCGCGCCAATCACGAGGCCACCCATCAACAAAAGCAAACTTCGGCCCGAAACAATCTCGTGAAGCGCGGTCCGCATGGTCGACCAATCCCTGCTGGTGCTGGCCACGGAATCCGCAGCTACGGCGGCACCAGAGGTGTCGGTTGCGTTTTGCTTCATTCTTGCCAACAGAAGACTGATAATAATTGCCGGCGCTTCAAGAATCACAACCAGTGTCGAGAGAAAACCTTCATAAGCAACACCAATAGACGAAAGAAAGCTCTGTACTGCAATGAAGGTCACCACCGAGACTGAACCATAATGAGCCCCGAGCGCTGCTGCATCCGGGACGCTCAGCTTCCCGAAGCTACGCGCAATCGCAAAGGCTAAAAGTGGTGTAATGACACCAATCGCGAGTGTTGCAAGAGCGGGCTTCCAGAGCTCAACAACATTCGAGTGTGAAAGCTCCACCCCTCCCTTGAGCCCCAGAGCGAACAGCAGATAGATGGTCAGCAACGAATAAATGGACTCAGGAATGCGCAAGTCACTTTTCACCCATGTGGCTACACAGCCGAGCAAAAAACAGAGGACAACTGGTGATAAAAGGTTCGTTTGAACGGCACTCAGAGTGTCGAAACCGGACATTGATCAGCAACCTCGTGTCAAGCGCAGACGGATGTTCCGCCCTGGCAACCCCACAGGGATAAAGAATTCCTGGTTGTTTATCAAATTGATGCGCGGTAAAAATCAGCACTGATGGCTTATGCGCACACCTCGAGGACTAGAGATTGACAACCATTCACCCAGCACTTCTCAAACGCAAAATCATCCATGTCGACATGGATGCGTTTTATGCTGCGGTTGAAATACGCGACAACCCTGCCTTGGCCGGACGTCCTGTGGTGATTGGTGGTTCTCCGCAATCGCGAGCTGTTGTTTGCACGGCAAGCTACGAAGCACGGAAATTCGGAATCCGCTCGGCGATATCCTGCGCAAAAGCACACCGCCTGTGCCCAGATGCCGTTTTTCTCTACCCTAATTTCGAAAAATATTTTCAGGTCTCGCTGCAGATACGTGAAATTTTCTCACGCTTCACAAACATCATCGAACCGCTCTCTTTGGATGAAGCATACCTCGATGTAACCAACAGCACTTCAGGGCTCTATGCCGCTCAAATTGGCAAGGCCATTCAGGAGGCCGTTTCACAGGAACTAAAGCTCTCGTGTTCGGTGGGTGTTGCGCCTAACAAACTCGTCGCGAAAATCGCGTCAGACTATCGCAAACCGGCAGGCCTGACAGTTGTTCCTCCAGAGAAGGTTACTGCCTTCATGCTCAGCCTGGAGGTGCGAAAGATTTTTGGGGTTGGTCCGGCAACCGAAAAGCGTTTGCATGCCCTGGGCATCAAAACCTGTGCCGATGTTCTCAACACACCGCTTCTCCAACTCGAACATCAGCTGGGCTCATTTGCACATTGGATTCACTCGGCCGCACAGGGAATCGACGAACGCAGCGTTCATACCTCGCGCGAACGTAAATCTCTGGGCCGAGAAGACACCTTTTCCAAAGATCTCTTAAGCGTTCCGCAGCTCCTGCAGGAGCTGCATACGCTGGCAGAAAAAACTTCCGGCGATCTGCACAAACGCAACCTTGCTGGAAAAACCCTGACTCTCAAAGTCAAGTATGGTGACTTTCAACAAATCACGCGCAGCCAAACCTTACGCGCAGCCACCAACAATGCGGCAGATATCTTTGAAGCGACAAGAAAACTTCTTCTCGAGCGTTCAGAGGCCGGTCAGCGTCCTATTCGTCTTCTCGGGCTAAGTGTCTCAAACCTGGATAAAGCAGATGCAACTGAGTGGGATATATCAACCACCCTGACGGACTGAAATGCTCACTGTATCAATGGAAATGCCGTCAGCCGCAGGGAAACGCGACTCACTCCAGGTCTTGGTTTCGGGACTGTAAGTCCGGATCACAACCTGACCATCGACCAGAACGATACTCTGAATCGTGCCATCCGCGCAGACAAACTTGCGGGCATCTCTCTCGTTCACTGCGTTACAACTCGCCTCGGCATAGGCCGATCCAACAACCAAAACTGCAACAGAAAAAAACTTCAACAACATATCAGCAACTCCTCGCGAGGTTGGATACCCTCAAGGGATTGTTTCGGCATTACGTTGGAATCCCTTTAACTCACGAGGTAAGATTCCGAAATTGCGTCAAAAAATTCAATATGCACATTTTTCTTGCACCGCTTGAGATTTGTGCCTACTCGACTTGTGAGCTTCCTACCCGGAGGGTTTTTAGGTGGTTAGATATACAGTCATGAGTTTGCTGGCTTTAATTGGCCTCTTGCTCCCACTAAGTACAGCCTCCGCCCAAGGCTTTGGGCCCGTTTTGCGCGCCGAAATTGAAGCAACCTTCTTCGATGGTGGAAAAGTCTCGCCTCAGAAAGTTGATCGCTTCCTCGCGAATGTTGCAACGACACAGGACGAGGTACAAAAGGCACTCACCGATTATTACATCCACGTTGGGCAAAAGAACCCAACTGAAGCTGCAAAGAAAGCTTCTTCCGCATCGCTTCCCAGAGCCTATGAACGCCTCAACGAAATCATTGCCAAGCTCAAAAGTTCACAAGGACAAAGCTCCTATGAACTCGGAGCTGCTGCACTTCATCTGGGATATGCGGTTCGTTCTGAAGGACGCTGGATGGATTACGACGAGATTGCCGGCTACGCCAAAGGCCTTTTCAAACGCTATCAGGTCAAGCGCCGCAACAACCAACAAAGCGAAGCATCGAACCTTTGGAATGCAGCTGAGTCGCGTTTCTACACGCAGGCAGAGCTCATGGCGCTCAAAGCAAAGGGTGGCGATGTGTCGATGCTCAATCCACTCGGTGATGGCTCCTACTGGACCAACGTTGAACAAGCTCGACAACCCATGCTCGACAGCTTTCAACGCTCCGCTCCTCTCTACCAAAACGTGAGCTTTGCCTTTCCCGCCGATGGTTCGACCCTCGACTTTGATGAAGTAAAGCGCTCACAAAGCCGGCCGAAATTCGACGTCACCTGGACGGTTGATGGCAAAAAAGTGAAATTCAAACTCAAATTCCTCTCTGAAACAAACAGTGAAGTTACGGCAGCCACATTGCTCTCTTCCCTGGGCTTCAACACCGATGCTTCCAGGCGAATTAACCGCGTTAAAATTCGCTTTAAAGACGGTGAGAAAGCCATCTTTCATCGAGACCTGGAAAGCTACTATGCCTATTGGGAACTCCAAAACGCTGTTCTCGAAGATGGCCGCGATGCACAAGGTGACTATTTAATCTTGCGTGAGGCTCTACTCGAAGGTCGTTCTGCGGAGCTCATCCGTGTTGGTGCTTGGTCTTACACAAAATCAGGCCACCACGAGACTCGCGAAGTTCGTGCACTGCCAGTTTTCATGGCGTGGATTGCAAACAACGACATGAAGGAATCGGGGCAAAACAAAGTTATTTTGAACCGCAACTTTCCCGCCGAGAAGATGTTCTTCACCTCAGGAGACCTCGGCTGGGCATTCGGTAATTTCCTGTTCCCAGAGTCAGTCGGGTGGTTCAAATGGAACGTCGTCAAAGATGTGCGCGAAGACTCAGTTTCGTTCAATTATCTGACCTGGCACTACACAGAGCTTTTTCAACATACAACTTGGGATGATGCGCGCTGGATGGTTCGCCTCATTGCCCGCCTGAGTCGCGAGCAGATCCGCAGCGCTGTTGTAGCAGGGCAATGGAATCCCAAGGTAGAAAATATTCTCATCGAGAAACTTGTAGCGCGCCGCAATCAACTGGTGAAAACCTTCGAGCTCGAAAAAGAGTTTGTGCCTCTGAGTGTTGATGGCAGTGTTGCTCCCTCCGACAAAGATTCAGAACTCGGATGGCAAACCGACGGTGGCATGTCAGGTGGCAATCCGCCCCAATCACACGAAAAACTCTTGGCCATGGTTGAAGCCATGAGCCGCCCGGTGTTCCAGTATTTGGGCCCATCTTTGATGAGCATTCAGGTCGGTTTGCTCAACTCAGCGGTCAATCGGGCGCTCAAGCCTGTCACAGAAATTCGCCTCACAGGAGATGACCTGGCAGGCCTGGGGCTGCCCTTTGCCGCAGGAATCATTCTACGCGTGAATCGCTCCATTGTGCGCAATGAACAACCCCGCAGCATGAATGAACGATTCCTTGTGCACGACCAAATGGTGATCGGATGGACACTCGGCACCAACATTGCCAATGTCGGGAGCTCAATCACCTACTACCGAAGTTACAATCTTGTTTATCCAGTGCGCGGGCAAAGTGAGGGTGCATACAAGATTGCATATCTACCAGCGCTGCTCATGCCTTACGCACCAGGGCTAGCGAAGCTGCCCAACAAACATTCGCTCATGATAGAAGACTACGTGGAAGGCCGCGGTTCACTCAATGTGGCCGGACAAATGCCTGTTGAACTCAATGCCGGAACAAGCCTTGCGCGCGTTTATCTGAAACGCACGCTCATCAGCGACCGTGCCGACAAAAAAGTCGATATTCTTATAGACAACTCCCACTACACAGAACTCAGCGCGCGTGTGACTGCTGCACTGCGTGCTGGCTTTGTGGGAATTAGTTTCCCGTTCTTCGATGGCAGTATTAGAAAAGGCTCACTCGATCGGGAGTTGTGGAGCATGCCAAATGACTCACCTGAGTCACGCATCCGGGCACAGCAGGCACTCAGCCTCATTGCAACGGCCATGCGCACCGACACCCTGCCACACGTTGCCACCCGAAAAGAGATTGAGGCTGACTTTGTTTCACGCAAGTGGGGCTTCAACCTATTCAATCTTGTAACCTCGCTCGACATGCGCACAACTTCGAACTTCGAGGAGCACGACTCAGATGCCCCCGGAGTCACGCAGAACAAATTTCAAATTGAGAACATAACTGAAGATTATTGGAAGGCTCCGGTCCTCGACATCCAAGAGCGCGATACCGTCAAGAGCTTCTTCATGGGAATCAAAACCGAATCCGGACAACTCAAAGACACAATCCTTGGGCTGAACATTCGGCAGTGGGACTCAGCCACATCCTCACGAGAGCTGAAGGAGGATTCAGTTGTGTTGGCGCAGAAGGCTGCTGCCGATCCAAACTTCATCGTCTTTTCGCCAGAGCTTCACACCAACAAAGACCAATGGGGCGCAGTGGTCACTCTGGTCGATGTGCTCATCTACCAAAAAGGTATCGAAAAAATCCTGGATATAGGCGAAGAGGAATGGTGGGTACACTTCACCCGCCTCACCAAAATCATTCCCTCACAACGCCGCGACGATACCGCAACTGCAACGGAGAAAGCACTCCTTGAAAACTTCCGTGGATTTTTAAGCAGCATCGCCAAAGCACGAAAAATTACAGATGAGCGCAGCCGGGCGCAGGCGCTCACTCATGCGCTTGGAAGAACAGCGGTAGCAACGAGTTTGACCTCAGGCCTGAAGGGTGACCTTCTCGGTGTGGTGCTCTCACAGCTGCCTGAAGACAGCTACTATCTGTCTGTGAAAATCTCGTCTCCGCTCTACAAGCAAAATATTTTTCCAACCGAAAAACCCCTCGTGAACCGCAAGGGTGTGCTGAAATTCAAGGATGCACGACTCCACGATTTCTCGCTCAACACCATTTCGGTGATTTACAACTTCTTCGACTCAGTCATCCCCGTTGGAAGTATCGTGCCGAGCCTGGATTACGAGTACTGACAATCGGTTCGCTCACGGAAATGGAAACACTGAGTTGAAGTCGAAACGCTTGAGCCACAAGGGCTTACCTGCGCCATCTAGGCTCGGCAAGCTCTCTGGCAATTCGAAGGGCGAAAACACTTCACCACTGTAGGGTGAGAGTGTCTTCAGTGAAAAGCGGCTCTCCATGGTGCTCATGGATTCATTGATATCGAGAAAACTCAAGCTTTGGCGTGGAGCAACCGCATGCTCGCCCAGCAACCGGCGCGGGCCGTCGCCCAACGCACCGAGAGCTATCTGAACTGTGCCATGCAAGCGGCTCCACTCAGGCACCCGCCCGGGGAAGAAGGCGTGATGATGCCCACTGACATAGAAGTCGACCTTGTTGCGGTCGAAAAGTTCGTAGAGCTCACGTGAGTCTGCGAGAATTTCGCCTGGACGCTCACGACCACGAGCAACTGCAAAAAGCGGCAAATGCCCCACAACAATGCGCGTTGAAATGGAAGGATGGGCTGCCAAAGCGGTGAGCTGATTTTCAAGCCAGGTTCTCTTGCGGCGCACCTCGCTCGCCGATGAACCATCAATAACCACGATGCCCGTTGTTCCAAAACGCACGGAATAGAAAAAGGGATAATCCTCTTGGCTCAGCCACTCCACATTGCCAGACACCGAGCCCATTAATCGCTTCAGCCAGACATCGGCGGCAACGTTGCGCTCACGCTGGT
>JBILKQ010000114.1:0-9734 GCA_044376655.1 Silvanigrellaceae bacterium | reverse complement strand
CGGTGCACCCGCTGGCCCGCGACGAGCGGATTGAGCACATCCAACCGCTTCAGACGGCGGTGGAAGTTACCCGGGTCGATATCTTGCCCCGAAAGAAGACCTACGAGGAGCCTGAGGTCCTGGATGGAGAAAACCTTCGGCAAGAGCTCGAAGGCGAGCGAGGAATGGCGGATCCAGTAGGGAACCGAGGCCAGCGCATCGCGGATGAAAAGGCGGCAATCGTGCGACAGGTGGCTGGTCTCTGAAAACAGCTCTGCTGGGGTCAACCAGAGGCCACGAGCATCGGGCGCCAGCTCACTGGGGATAGCTACCACGCGAACGATGGCAACACTCTGAGCACCCTCAAAAAGGAGATCGCGGTCGTAAACGTCCACAACCCGATCTTTGCACTTCGACGACGCAACCCACGAGGACAGCTCTTCCGCATCGCACTGCGAGAGAATCTCGCGCAGCACATACTCGAGGGCAGACTTTTGCAGAAAATCAGAACGGAGGAGTGTGCCCGGAAGCATTTGCTTCTCGGTTACCGGGTCACGCTTGACGAGAATGCGCAATTCACCGGTGTGGGTCGAAACGGGCACCAGAATTAATTCAGTCTTGGCGGACATAGGGGCGGAGTCCTCACTTCTTGGCTTGTGGACTCTGCCCTCCTTGATCAAGACGGGTGAGAACGTCAAGCCATTTCGTTTCCATAACGAAAACTTCGGGCTTGTCGCCACGTTTCAGATAGACCGCTTTCTCATTGTTGGCGACACGATTGCCTACTGACACTTCGATCTGGGGTTTCTTCTCGTCGGTTGATCCTAAACTGAATGAAGTCAGGGGCTTATCTAGACCAAACTTCGACAAATCAGTCGCTTCATCGGCATCGAGGACATCTTCAGCCGTCGAAAACTCCCAATCCTCCACAAAGTTTCTAGCGTCATCCACTGCAAGTTTCTCAGGCTTTTTAGGATCTTTGGGAGCCTCTGTAGAAGCATTGTACCAGGAGGCTCCTTCTTTTTGGTAGCGCTGCCCTGATTTTGTCTTCAACAAATTGATATCATTGAAACTTACCCCAGCAAACACCCGCCGATCTCTGAAAAACTTAAGGGTGGGCGCAAGGTCAGCGAATTTTGTCAATTCGACACTCCCAGCCGCACCATCGGCCATCGTCAGGAAGAGCGACTCTGTCGTGAGACCCATCTGGATCGTTTGCAACACTTTGCCGTCTTCGGCTTTCAAAACCAGAGTTGCACTCGGGGTTGTCAAACCCAGAGCGACTCTATTCTGCTCATTGATTGCAGCAGGCTCGGTGATTTTGTCGGCACGCAAACGTGTGAAGGAGTCGAGGTAAAGACCAACCTGATTATTGTCGGCTTTGATCTGCTTGGGCTTGCTCACTGACCAGATATTTTGGCCATTTTCCTTCGTTCTGTTTAGAACGAGTTGAGTGCCATCATTCTTGGTAAGCTCAAAAGAAGCGACATCTGAAACAATATAATCACCGATCATCTTCGTGCGGAGATCTTTCAGTTCCTTCTCCAGCGACGAGAGCAAAGAGTTGTTGACAACAACGAGACCTTTACGATCGGAGCTGATGCTGTAGCTCGAAACCGCATTGAATGCGGCACCTGCACCGGAGCCAAACGCAAGGTCGCTTCCCAGCCACAATTTCAACTCACGTGCCTTGGTTCCAGCCTCTTTGTTCGCGGCAACATCAAGTGTCACCATGACTCGAGGTTTTTCAAAACCAAACGCCTTGGCTGCAGCGAGGTCGCCCTTCTTAAACGCGTCGACGATTTTCTGCTGGTCTTCGAGATGCTGCTCGTAGTTGGCAGACTGAATGGCTGCAAGCATGTTGCGGATGGAGTCTTGATCAAGCTTTGGCCCTTGTGGCTCCACCAACTTCCAATCCGAAGTCGCACTTTCACGCTGGAAAACAAACTGACCATGTTTGTTCTGAAGCGTTATTTTGAGCACATCTTTGCTCTCAAAGTCGAGAACTTTGACCGCTTGTTTCTTGCTGACCTCTTCCTTCTCGGCGAGGTGCTGGTCAAGGGCCAGCCCTCCCCAGATTGCGGCACCGGCAACAACTGCCAGGGTGATCTTGACCCACGACTTCATGCAGACCTCCGGCGAACATAAATGTAGAGCCCCGAAAGCGCAGTCAGGAGAGGCAAAATAAACGCGAACAACAGTACGAAGTTGCCAGGATTACGCTCGAGCTTGAAGCGCTTAGGAGCGAAATCTTTGTTGGGAATGCTGATGAGGTCGCGCTCTTTGTACAAATGAGCAACAGCCACCGGAATGAGGTTGGTGGTAACCAACTGGAAGCGCTCGAATGCGACCGGGTCAAAGCCCAGAACGACAACTCCCGCTGGACCTTTCTCTGCTGACTTCTCAGCAGTCGCTTCCTGCGGCTTGGTTTTGTCGGTGCTGCCAGCATTTGCGCTTCCGTCGAGTCCAACGTTACCAGCAGAGTCATTCGCAGCGAGAGTTACACTCGGTACTCCCTCTGCCAACTTCGCAGGATTCTCAATTTCGATGTCCAGACCCACTGTGTAAGTCTTTTTCGGATCGAAACCAGCATTGGGCGTGAGACGCAGATCTCCTTCCAAAGGAAGACGATTACGCTGGTCTTCGGTGAGGGTCACCGGTGCAGCATGAATCGCTGTCATCAGCTCAGTTCCCTTGAGCTTCAGAGCATTTGCATCAGCGGACGCGGGAGCAACAAAGCTCATCGCCCGTGCACCGTCAGCAATGCCGAAATCAGTGGACCGGAATGGACTTGTCACGGGAGAAGCGCGTGAGAATTCACCGATGATCACGGGCGGACGCATCGGATCAAGCTGAGCAAGCTGTGCACCAAATTGGGTTGCACCACGGTTGTTAATGAGAACGGTAGGCTCAAGCTTGATTCCAAGATCCGCGAACAGCTTGGGCATACCTGGCTCACGGTAGGGGTTGACGATGAAAATCAGTCGACCGCCGCGTGCCAGGAATCGACGCAGCATGTTCTCGACGATCTGGGAATATGGTCCCTGCGCAGGTCCAACAATGACGAGCTGAGCATCGGTGGGAAGCTCTTCAGTGATTTTGTGAGGAATCACTTCGTACGCACGATTACGAAGAATCTCTGCCACATTGAAGAAGTTCCGAGCCCCTTCCATCGAAGTTGAGTGCTCGCCATTTCCTGTCAGGAAGTAAACCGCGCGCTTGGTTTTGGTGAGGTTCAACAAAGCGTTAGTAAGCTTGCTCTCAGTAACAGCCCCGACAACCTCGTTGCGGGTTTTATCTTTGGTGAGAAGCACAAGTCGGCTGTATCCGGTTGGACGCACTTGCTCAAAAGCAGCAGGATCAGCAAGGCTCAGCGCGAAATGCTGAATCTTTGGAGAATTCTCTGCAAACAGACGGCGCAGCTGTGCACTTTCATCACAGTAACGTTCTTGTGGATTCTGTGAAGGGATACAGACGATCTGAACCTCTGTTTTCAGTTCTTTGAGCACGTTGATTGTCTCTGTGCTCAAAGAGTTCACTTTTCGCTGCGTCAGGTCGAAGGTCTTGCTAAAGCGATCACGGTTCAGCAGAGTTGCCACGCCAATAATGATGACGATGCCAAGAACACTCCAAACGGCTGCGAGGGCAAATTCTTTGGGTGCGTAGCGCTCAGTTGGGGAGGAAACAACACGCCCCTCTGAATCGCGCTCTGGCCAGGGTGCGATGACAGAAATCAACGCAACAAGAGTCGCAGCCAACAAGCCAATGGGTAACTGGGGAGCGATCGAAGCAAGATTGCTCCAAAGAAGAATAACCAAAAGCGACGCGAGAATGAGTCCAATTGAAAGTTCAAGACGATACTTTTTCATTTCAAACTCTCCAACGTTTGGTTTCGATGACCAAACGACTCAAGAACAAGAAAGAAGCAACGATCGCGAGATAGATGGCAACCGAAGATGTTTTGAGGATCCCGCGAGAAAGCTCATTGCCGAGTTCCAGAATATTGACCGAACGCTGATACCATTCGGGAACACCCTTAATGTATGCACTAAACAGAAACAGAATTATGAAAAAGACAGAACCAAGATAGCTAATAACTGCATTTTGGGTCAGGGATGCAACGAACAGACCAATGGCCACGATCGCAGCGATGTTGAGCATCAGCCCAAGAAAACCTGCAGCCATCACTTTGTAGTCGGGTTCTGCGAAAACTGACACATAGATGGGATAGATAAGCAGCAGGAGTCCAATCACCGAAAAGTAGAACATGATGCCAAGAAACTTGCCGGCAATGATCTGTCCGGAACTGATGGGAGCACCAGCCTGCAGACGGAATGTTCCTTGCGCGAGCTCTTCACTCATGACCCGCATAGTGAAAATAGGAACCACAAAAATATTAATGTAGTTCAAAAAACCAATCAGGCTGCCCATGATCTCGGCCACTGGATCAACAGATTCACCGCGCACCAGCAACTGGCCGGTGACGATCGTGAAAAGAAGTCCCGAGACAAGAAACAAAATACACGCGGCAATCCATCCAACAGGAGTGCCAAGAAATCCTCGAAAATCTCGCTGAGCAATGGTCAATGCGGCGCTCATACTTGCCCTCCGACAACTGGAGTTTGATTCTTGATGGCATTGAAGAACAGCGACTCAAGACCAGTGCGATGCTCGTACACGCTCGTGAGGCCATAGCCCTGCTGCACCAGCTGGCTGTTGACTTGAACCATGTTTGCAGTCTTGGCGTCGCCGTAGAAGTCGTCTTTGAAGTTCACCATCACGCTGTTGGGCTTCTCGGAAAAAAGCTCAACTTTTGACACGAAAGTTCTTTCCTTGAACCAGCTGAGAGCCGCGTCGGTGCGATCGGCGAAAGAGAAAATAATCGAGGGCTTGCCGCTCCCCACATCAGCCAGAGCTGCTTGGGCAGCAATCTGACCTTGATTGATGATGATAACATCATCACAGGTCGCCTGAACTTCAGAAAGAATATGCGAGCTGAGGATAACAGTGCGATCCTTTGCAAGCTTGCGAATCAAACCACGAATCTGGAGAATTTGGTTTGGATCGAGGCCTTCTGTAGGCTCGTCGAGAATCAGGACTTTGGGCTGGTGCACCAGCGCAGCACAGAGCGCCACACGCTGACGGTAGCCTTTTGAGAGGTTGCCCACAAGGCGATTAGCTACGTCGGTCACATCACAATCAGCCAACGCGCGGTCGACCGCAGCCTTGCGCTCATTCGAGGGAACACGGCGCAATTTGGCAACGTATTTCACAAACTCAATGACAGTCATCTCTTTGTAGAGAGGTGGGTTGTCTGGCAGATAGCCGACAATTTCCTTGACCTCACGCGTCTGCGTGACCACATCGAGTCCACACAGCTTCGCAGTACCATCACTCGGCCCAAGGAGACCCGCGAGGATATCCATTGTCGTTGACTTGCCTGCACCGTTAGGTCCCAAAAAACCACAAACACGTCCCACGCCAACCGAAAAGTTGAGACCATGCAAAACCTTTCGCTCCCCGTAGAGCTTCACAAGGTCTTTAACCTCAATCATTGTGCCTCCTAACCCTAGAGAACTTCTAATGAGCTTTGTGTTACGTATAGCTTTTCCAAAGCGACGCGGATTATACGCTCGGCAGTATTTGTCAGTCAAATTTACAACATGGAACACTGCGCCCATCGAGCACCCATGGAAGCCTCGGTTACACTGAGGAGGCTCGGACTGAGTTCAACAACAAGGTTGTAAATATGAACAGGCGCAGATTCGGCGACAAATCCCTATCGAAACAGGTTGCAGAGCTCAACAAAAGAGCAGTTGCACAAAACAAAGTGGTCAGTTTGGATGATTATCGGGCAGCGTCAAAGCGCCTCGAGACCAAGACCATTCTCGTTGTCGATGACGAACTTGTCATGCGCAACGCGATCAAACGAATCTTCGAAAAAGAAAACTATCGGGTGCTGGTGGCCAAGGACGCCATGGAGCTTTCCAAAATAATCGAAGATACAAGGATCGACCTCATCCTTCTCGACATCCAGCTGCCTTGGGTTGACGGCTATGAACTCTGCGGACTGCTGAAATCAAAACCACTTCTGAAGGATTTGCCCGTCGCATTCATTTCTGGCAACAAAACTGAAGAAGATATCCGCCGGGGCTTCGAGGCCGGCTGCGATGAATACATCACCAAACCCTTTGATGTTGAAGAAATTCAACGCACCGTGCGAGAACTTCTCAACAGAACAGGCTGAAAGAATGGTCACGCCACAGAAAACCATCGTCATGAAATTCGGGGGGGCTGCTGTCAGCTCCCCCGAACGATTTCTCAGTATTGCGCAAATCATCAAGGACAAGATGAAAGACAATCACCCTTTGGTGATCGTCGTCAGCGCCATGGGTGACACCACCGACGAATTGATCGCCCTCGCCCGAAAAGTACACCCCACTCCACCGTCGCGCGAACTCGACATGCTGGTTTCCGTTGGAGAACGAATCAGTATTTCCTTGCTTGCGATGGCACTCTCGCGCTTGGGAATTGATGCCGTGAGCTTTACGGGCAGTCAAAGCGGCATTCTGACCACCGAGGCTCACACTGACGCACGCATTCTAGAGGTCAGACCGCAGCGCATTCTTCAAGCTCTCAATAACAACAAAATTGCGATTGTTGCAGGCTTCCAGGGCATGTCGACCAAAACCGGAGACATCACCACGCTCGGCCGCGGTGGTTCAGATACCACTGCCGTTGCTCTTGCTGCCGCACTCTCTGCAGATCGCGTCGAATTCTACAAAGACGTTGAAGGTATCTTCGACGCCGACCCCAAAAGCACAAATCAGGCGAAAAAATTCGATCAAATGACTTTTGCGTCGGCCCTGGCCATGACTCAAGCAGGCGCACAAGTTCTACAACCTCGTTGCATCGAAATTGCCGAAAAAAACTCTATCCCATTATGGGTGCTGCCATTTGAAACGCCACACAATGCGCGCACAGACAATCTCGGCACCTGGATCGGACAACAAGAGTGCTCGGCACGCCAAAGGCCTTTGACCGCTATTTTTGAGAAATAATCTCCGCGACTCAGGGAACGCGCAAGATCTCCTGCAGCGCAGCGCTGACCTTGCGCCGCACGGCGGGGTCAGTTTCAGCCTCGACGTAACGGGTGAGCCACTCAGCCCATTTTCTTTTAGCCTCAGTGCCAAGATTCACATGAAAAAACAGCTCGAGAAACTTTTCACGAAGCACAGCAGGAGTCTTGCTGCGCTGCTTCAAGGCTTCAGCAACGGGCTCGAGTATGCGCTCGGGCACAGGTCCGTGAATGAGCGCATCAACAACCCGCAACCGCACCTCGAGATCATTTTCTTGGAAGAGGCGTGAAATTAAGACATCTTCAACCTGCGGAGTTCTCATGAAACGCAGCGCCATAATGGCATCAGCGCGTACATCTGCGCGAGGGTGATCGATCTGTTTCAGCAGCAAGGGAGCCGCGCTGACCAATCCCGAATTTCCCACGACCGCCAGACTCTCTTTGAGGTCATCAAGAGGCGTTTCATTGCTTTCGATTTTAGCCATGTAAAAGCTAAGCAATTGTTCCCCTTTGCGCGGATCGGTTTTACTCAGGGTGTGCACAATGGAACCGATGGCCAGCGCCGCTGTTGAGGAAAAATCAGGGTCGGGGAGTCTTGATTGTTGAACCAAAAATTCGACCGTCTCGGATACAGGCTGAGTGAGCAATCCCAACGCCGGCACAATCGCGGAATATGTTCTCCAGTCACCACTGCGCTGCTCAACAACATTACGCAACATCCCTTGAATTTCAGGTGTCCCGACTGCAGCCAGGGCAGCCACCAGGGGCGCAAACGCCGGATCGGTGGAATCCATGCGGAGCAATTCATCGCGTATCAAACTCAGGTTAGAGCCGCGCGAAGCGAGAGCCTGAAGGTGATTGAGAGACTTGTTACGCAAAAAAACATCGGCACTGCGGACGGCAGATGCAATCGCAGAAAATTCACCCTCTTTAAGATCGAGCATGGAATTCTGAGTGGCACCCGAGGCTGTGATCGTTTCATTTCCAGTGGAAAAATCGTTGCGCGATGGGATGAAGTTGTCGGCAGCATCCTTGCGCGAGCCTGCCTGCCCCATAACCTCAGCGGGTTGCGATGATGATGGCATAGGTTCCTCGCGAGCCCACTTCACAACGACAACAGCAACAATCGCAGTGAGCAATAGAGCAACGAGCAAACCTATCTTTGAGCGTGTCTCTTGTGGGCGTGCTCGATTCAAGTCCATTTCGCCTTTTATTAAAAGAAGTTACAATTTCCTCGCCACCCTCTGCTGGGGCAAAGGTTGCGCACCGAGAAGAGTGTTTAGGTTGCCACAGCTCACACGAAACAGTAAGCTCCGTTCGAATGTTGACCCGAAAACACAAACGACCAATTTAACTGCACAAATCTCTCAGGAGGCTTTCCCGATGCAACACCTTGCAAAAGCAAAAGTGCAATTGAGCGCCATTGTTTTCGCCGCTCTGACACTCTCGCCAAACCACGCCTCTGCTGAAACATTCTCACAAATTAAGTTGAAACCAAATACGGGCTCCAGCCGCGTGAATTTCAAACCGTTTACGCGCTACGATGTTCTCACGCATGCACCTATGTCCAGTGCGGAAGTTGCACTTCATGATGGTCGCGTCGTCTCTGTGGCTGCGTACCTCGATGAGCTCAACAAAACCGAACGCGAACTCAACAGCTTCGGATCAACACTCCGGGGCGGAGACCATGACCTCGGCACTGTTGCTGTTTCTGCAGCCGCCCAGCCTGTTTTCCAGAACTCGGTTCCAGCAAAAGCCGATTCCCCCGAAAACACTCGCTGGAGCCACGAACTGACTCACGAAATCGCCCACGTCCGTTCTTCGGGGCACATCATTCAACGCGATCTCTCCTCGTCTGCTGACATCGGTGTCGGATTCGACCGCACAACAACCCACTCTGTATCGGGGCGACTCCTCAATGCCCAAGCGCCTTCACTCGCCTCGATTATTCAGCGTGTTGTGCGCATTGAGGATGGTTCAGAGCAGAGAGAAACTCAGATCTTCGTCAACGGAAAACAAATCTTTCGCCGCGGGCGCATTGATGACCTCGAAGCACGCATCTGGAACACCTCTTTCGACGTGCCCTTCAAAAACGTCACAATCCCTGTAGGGCCAGGCTCAATTGACGCGAAAATCGGCATTCGCGGCAGTGTGAACCTCGACCTTGAGCTGAACCCGACCCCCTCGAACGCTGCCGCACCGCAATTCAACCTTAACTTCAAACCCCAGATCTTGGCCGACGGTTATCTTTCGGCTGCCTCTACACCCACAAGTGTTGGTGACGCGGGAGTCGAGGGCGCCATCACGCTTGCAAACAACACTCTCAAAATCAATGGCGCGGCCGGATTGGCACGCGGACTTAAAGTGGAAGTCAAGGAAGTTACCGTCGATAACCTTTTCGAAGGATTCAGCGGGCGTATTTTTGGCTATGCTAACGTAACAATGCCAGGCAAAAAGGACGCAACGCCCAATAAGAAAAAGTTTGAAAAAGAGTTCTACTCCTGGAATGGCGTCAAGGTTGAGCAAAGATTGTATGAATACAAAGCTCCAGCTCCACAGCCGCTGTGAATCAACACTCTGACTCAATCTCCTGAGATTGACAGGATGGTTCTTGCTCGTGCTTTGAATGCATGGATAATTGAGTCACCCCAAATTTTGGGCTGACTTTTTTTTTTGC
>JBILKQ010000021.1:0-27114 GCA_044376655.1 Silvanigrellaceae bacterium | reverse complement strand
CGAATACGAATTTCGAAACAGCGCGGCCGTCCATCCCAGAGCTTGCGGCTGTCGCTTATCTCAACATGTTGCCGTTCTTCTTCGAGAAGAATCACTTCACTCTGTTTGCCTCACCACAGGCTCTCAATGCAGAGCATTCGAAATTCGATGCATACTGCTCTTCGCTCATTGCGGGACTTGAGGCTGGCAAAACTCCTATCACCCTCAAGCATGGTGTCTTTGCCCGTGGTGCGGTGATGAGTGTTTTTGTAGAGCCCGTGCTGCACAAAGAATCGCATTTAAACTTCTGGAAGCAGCTTAATGAGCTCTGGATTCACCGCCATACCGATCCGGTCGCAGCGCTCCGGCAGGGCGACTGCCATGGCACCATTCTTCTCCGATCGGCTGGAGAAAGTGCACAGTCCGTTTGGATGTTCAAGGTTTTATGCGCGATGGCAGGCTTCGAGGTGAAGGTTTTGGGAGAGGCAGAAAGTTTCACTGCACCCGACCCGGAGAAGCCTCTGCCCGAGGCACGGCTTTACATTGGTGATGCTGCACTTTTCCGTCTGAAGAACGCTCCACACAATTTTAGGCTCGACCTCGGTGAGCTCTGGAATCATCACACCGGTCAAATAGCATGGTTTGCCGGTTGGTTTGAGGGGCGCAGTGCGTCTCCTGAAGTTCGCTCCGCTCTCGAAAAAACACTCAGCTTCCAGATTGATGCCTGGAAGGAGTCAAGCGAGTTCGCCCGTTGGTGCCGCTGTTTTGCATTTCTCGAATCACAAAAGCAGTCTTCCGGCGCCACCCCTGCGCTTCAGAGCGAAGATTTTCAGGAGTTGCGAGAATTGTTAAGCGACTATTTCCACGTCATTGAGCACAAGATCGACTCCGCAGAAGGAGGCAAACTTCTAAGTTTCTATCAGGACATGCAAAACGCCTTTGCTGCTTGGCAACAAAGGCGTTCTCAGGGTACCTGCGCTACACTCTCTGCTAAAGGTTCGAATCAGCTTGCGTCAGCCACTCACTTGGCGAGCACGTAAACGGGGACCTTCACCAGAGTTAGCCCACTCGCATTCGCAAGTTTACACTCGCCGAGAATTTCATATTTTCCGCTCCGGAAAAGCTCATCTTGAAGCAACTTGCTGCTGGCTGTGTCGAACCCATACTCAATTTTAAACGTGCCTGGAGCTGCTTCTTTCGTGGTGATTTTCACGCGCCCCGGCTCAGGCAAATGTGCGTTGATAATCTCGGTTGCAGAAAACTGAGCGGAGGATGCAGGAACATCGAACGGGTCTATCCGCACAGCATAGAACTTCCCCCCCAGCGGAAGAAACACGGCGCGTTCTTCAGATGCGGGGTTGCCGCTTTCAGCTACCTGCTTGCAGTTTTTCAGTTCGGCATCTTCGCACTCGTCCACATAAACATCGATATCGAGTCCAGAGACGATTGAAGTTGTCGTGATGGTGACTGTGCCAGCATCAGCAGCATATGTGCGTGCCAATTGCCCTGCGGCAGAAGGGATCACAATCTTTCCTGAGTCACTCGAAATCTCATGCTTGGTGCGCCCCAACAGAGATGCCAAGCGAATATCGCTTTTAGAGGACTCGGGCTGAGCATCGAAGGTACTTTCCTTGAGAACCGCATCGAAAGCGCCGCCCGAAATGGTTTCGGGATTGAGATTTAACGGCGCAATATCTGCAAACGTGGCATAATCGATGTCCAGCTTATAACTGCTGATCGGGAACTGGAAACGCCCCAAGACGTGTATATCCCAGATGCCAGGGTTAGGGTTCATCTCCGTGAATTTGGCCACGCGACGATTGCTGACAGCAGCGCCAGCCGATGTGCAGTTCAATGCCACGCCGCCTGAGCCAGCCAAGTCGCCCGGGCTCGAGGTGTTGTTGCCTTTGAGTACCATCAGACCCGCTGCAGAACACTGTGCCTGAGCGTTTGCATCATTCTGCGGGACTTCCAACGCCACCCGCAGAACGCTGACTCCCTGAGGAACGCGCACATAATGTCTGTCGACCATGAAACTCTTAATCTGCCGCTGCACACTGAATTTCGCCTGCATGGCAGCGGAGTGATGTGGAACGGTCATGTAAACTGGCACTTCAAACGCAGCCAAAACATCACGCTGACCATCAACAATCCGGTAAGCACGAATTAAGGCTGCATGATCGCCAGGAGTCAGTTCGCTAAATGCCGACTTCTTCAGACAGACAAACAACGAGCTGGCACGCAGGGGATTCAATGCGGGGCCAGGCGCACCTGTCACGGGCAATTCAACAGCACCGGCACCAATCAAGGTGAGCGTGTTATTTATGGGTGTGGATTCCTCGTCGCAATGGGTGCTCTGAGGTACGCCAACCTTTAACCACTCTGTGCGCGATCCGTAATAAATCGTCTCGAGTTCAAAGGATTCAGAGCTGGTGTTCAGCTGCCGCAGCAGCTCACCCACATTCTTGCGTGTCATTGCCTTCAGCGGCAGCTTGCGGCTGAAATGAACTTCAACCAACTTATCGGCTTCCGAAGTGTTTAACCAAATGCCTTGCCCAAATTTTCGTTCGCTCGACTCTTCACCCAGAAGAGTTCCGGTTTTGAAGGTTTGACTTCCATCATACCTTTTACCGTTGCCCATCGTGCGCAGCACACGCACCTGATAATCAGGCGTGATATTTTGGTTCTGCGCCGAAACATCATCCGTAGCAACACCCGTGTTCAGTGCAAGTGCAGCCTTCTTCTTCAACAACTCCCATGCCTCTGGCAAAGAGACCATCCCGTAGCCCTGATCAATCCAAGAATAGATTCCTTTGCGGGTTTCTCCGGTCGCTGGATTGAACGAGGAGACCCGGAATGGGCGCGCCGAATCCATCAGAACACGACGCAAAGTCAGCGCATCCGTTGGAAGAGGTCGGTCGGGATTCTTTTCGTTGTAGGCCAGAGCCGCATCGAGCAACAATGCAGCAGCGCCAGCGGCCGCAGGAGCAGCCATTGAAGTCCCCCAGTAGACATCGGTTCCGGCGCGTGAGCCCAGAGAAGAGTTAAGTTGTATAACACTCAGCTGAGTTCCGGGTGCAGAGATGTTCGGTTTGAAACCGCCTGCTGCACTTGGACCACGCGAGCTGAAATACATCACAAAATCGTCGTTGCCGTTTTCTGGCGTATCAGTGGGTGCACCCCGACCGAGCCAATTGTACTGCCTGAGAATCATGTTTGGTGTCGCGGTGGCGCCAACACTCAGGGCATGACGCGCCGTTGACGGACTGCCCACCGTCTGACGGCCTGGGCCAGAGTTGCCCGCGGAAATTACAAATAAAACGTCGTAGAGCTCCGTGAGTCGATTGATGATCGTTTCCTGCACACCAAATCCGTCGTTGTCCGACGTCAAGCCTCCCAACGACATGTTGATGATGCGTGCCCCATTCTGAGCCAAGTCAATGATTGCGCGCGTGGCATTGCATCCGGAATTATTTGCACACACACGGTTCACCATCAGACTCGCATCTGGAGCAACACCGCGCGCCAAAGTTGAATCTGAATCGTTGCTGAGAGTTTTGGCTGCACCAATAATTCCAGCCACGTGGCTACCATGATTACCCGGATCGAATCCGACCAAGGCAATCTTCCTGAGACTATAATTCACGTCACTTTGTTTATTTGGCGAGACATTCATATCCGTAAACGACAAACCGATCCGTTCACTCAGAACATCTATAGTGTCTCCCGAGACGTTGAAATCGCGCATTGGTTTGCTGGCATTGAAATGACCGGTGCCGCTGAAATCGATCCAAACCTTTTCTGCGCGACGCCCATTGGCTGGAGAATGAAAGAAATAAAACGAATCATCGGTTTTTCCGTTGCCGTTGACATCGACCTGCTCGTCTTTCGTAGCGAACGACAACTCAGAAACCACACCAAGTCGGACCTGTGTTTCTGGAACTTCAAGAAGCTCAACCAACTCTTTGGGGAGAGCGAAGATTTCGTCAGTTATGTTTGAGAATGGCAATTCCGACTGATCGCTTGAGTTCAGCTTCTCAAGAGCGTCGACTTCAAGATACTGAGCATTCACGGTCACAGGAATTGTTTTTGAAGACGAAGCTGTGCGGTTTTCAGTCTGGCGCTGCACCGTGATTTTCGCCAGTGGTGAAATATACCCAGCTCCTTCACTAGTGAAATCTTTCATGTAGATTACGCGCGATTTGCCGCTTATCTTGCTGCGGAAAGCCGGGTGCCCATAGGTGACTCCCGTATCTGTGACACCCACTTTCACGCGCTGCCCTGTCGGCTCAAGCCCAAGCTCGGCTTTCACTTTTCCCGTAAATGCGCTCACCCCCATCCGCTCAATCCCGCTGAACTCAGCGAAGGAAGCGTTTGAAGAGATAGAGGGAGGTTCAAGCCCTATGGAGTTGTGTGGTTTTTGTTCTGCCTGAAGTACAGGTGCAATTTTCACGTCGACGGGTAAATCAGCCACATTCTTGAGCTCTGAATACTCCTGAACGGCAACCCATGCTGAAAAATAGCCGACATCGGAAGCAACAAAAACATCGCTGAGAGCAACCTCTCGCCCAATTTGTCCAACCACACCTTTGAGCAGCTTTTGCATCTGCTCGTGTTTTTCAGCTGTGGAAAGTCTCGCCAATGAGGCATTCGCCTGTGTGCGTACGTACCCCGAATCAACCAGAACCCCTTCAACGGGTATGAAGGCACGACCTGCGGCATAACGCACAGGGATAAACGAGCTCGGGGAGGTTCTGATTCGATCATCGCCCATCCTCAGAGATGGCAGCGGTTGTTCGGGAAGGCTGGCTCGACCAGATTGAGGTTGCGGTTCAAGTCCCGGGACGGGTGCGGCCAAATCGGGTGCTGTTTGTGTGGGGCTGAACAAATGACATCCCGCAGCTGCAGCGAGAAGCCCGAACAAAACAGAAATAGCAGAAATGTTTGGCCGAACGAGCATGGGTTCCTCCCCTGGTTGGCTCAGTGGCCAGTGGTTAGGATTTTATGGCTCATCCGTCAATCGAAACTTTCACTGTGGGGGGGGATTTTCCCCGGAATCTCCGCGCATTTGCTGAGCGTATGTGCGAATCCGCTCGGCCATCTCCGCATCAGGAGCACCGTTACCTAGGGCCTCCTCGGCCTGCGCAGCAAAACTCTTTGAGTCTGCCTGCAGCCGCTCTGCGGTCTGGGTGAGTACAGTTCTGATTCCATTAACCTCGGCCGGGTTAAGGGTGGGTGGGAGCTCAACTGCGAACAAGGTCTTGGCCACTTCCTCGGCCAAGCGCGCCGTTTCGTAGTAACCCGCAGAACACCACTCGAGCCCGGGCACCTCACACGAGGCAAGGAAAAGCGACTTCACGCGATCGTAATCGCCTGCAATTGTTCTCACAGCTCTACCCAAATCCCTTTGATCCTGAATATTTCGATCACGGATCCCAGGTGCATCAAGCCGTGCCAGAGTAAACTTCGCCTTGGCTTGGTGCCTGAAACCATCTGGAGAACTCGGCTTCAAACTCAACATGCGCGCGATTGTTTTACGCACCTGCGGCTCAAGCCCCTGTCGGTTCTGAACAACCAGAATTTGCGAACGTAGATAAAGCTCATCGTCGCTATTGGAAATGAACTTCATCATGCGTTCGTAGGCTGCAATAGCCTCAGCAGAACGTCCAAACTTGAAGTGGATATCCGCAATCTCACGAGCAATCCTCAGTTTTTCTGAAGTGCTACTGACCTGAGCTAGGTGATTTTCGTAATGGCTCACTGCATTCGCGAAACGTCCCAATGACTTGTGCATCTCCGCTGACTTCAGCCACGCACTGCGCTTTGCACCCTCCTGGGAATATTTACGCGCGAAATCCTCATAATGCTTCGCAGCTCGAAGAAACTGGGCAATACCGCGCGAAAGCTCGGCTGCCTGCCAAGTGGTTTCTTTCACGTAGCCCGAGCTCGGGTAGTTTTTTATCAAAGACTCCATCTGTGTCACAGCAGAATCGGTCTTCTTCGCCTGAAGAAAATTCTTGGCGGCAAGATCGAGTGCAGTGGCAGCATTCTGATGCTTGGGAAACTCTTGCTGAAAAGCCACAAATCGATTTGCAGAAGCTTCGAACTGCCCTTGCGATGAAAGCTGTTGTGCATGCGAATAAATAGCATTCTCGAGAATGACGCGCAGATTACGATGCGCAATCTTGGTTGGAACAATTTTCAACTTGATGGCAAGACGGGCGATTTTCTCGACGTACACCCAATCTTTCTTGGCATCAGCACCGTCTAGGAGAAAGCTTACAGATTCGCTGGCCAAACGCGTTTTTGCAAATCTGTTGAGGCCTGCTTCAAAGCGCTGCCGCGCCGGATTTTCCTGGCCAAGCAGATGAGTCACATAGGCGGCCTGAAAAATCGACTGCTCCAGCTCTGCACCGGAAGCAACCCCATTCATCTTGTCCAGGGTTACAACGTAGGCTTGTGCCACGGAGTCATCGCCACCGAGCTTTTTGCCTTTCACAAACTTGGGCTCTGGGCTTACGCCCAAAATTGATTCACGCGCACGCAGAGAGAATCGTAATGCAGTCAGAAGCACATCTTTGTTCTTGGTCTGCCCTGCCAAAGCATCAGCACGACTCGCCACATCACTCGCACGGCGCGCTTTCCAAAGCAGTTCGATAACCTTAATCACCCAATCTTCGCGTTCTGCGTAAACCTGATAGTTCTGAACAAAAAAGTCATGCAGAGAAACAAAGCGCGCGATGTTCTCTCCATCAAGTTTGGCCTGCGCCTGACCCAGTGCAAGGTTTTGGGTATAGAAAATCCGCCCAGGAACGACGTTGCCCAGCACATCATTGAGTTTGCCAACGCGCTGCCATTGCGCCTGGCCCATAATCAAATCTCGGGCTGCAAGATGGATATCGAGAATCCTCAGCTCGAGATATGCATTGAATGACTTGGAATAATCACCCAAGTTTTGCACGTCGGCATATATCTTCGCAGCGCGACCAGGCTGCTTTTGAATATTATTGAGTGCAACTTGCTCTGAGTAGTGTCGTGCCACATCGAGCGCACCTGCAGCCTGCAGCGCACTGATGCTATCGGAATCTACATTCAGAGAGTCGCGCAGCAACGAGACCTGATGCAACCGATAAAGAACACGAGTGAGCAAGGGCCCTGCTTTGCCCTCGATGCGTTTGAGACGACCCATGTCCTTCAGGGCTTCCTGGTACAGGGCTGAAGCCTGCCCGTATTGCTTACGTGAAAAAGCTGCCTCCGCAGCAAAATAGCGGAATGCAGCTCTCGCAGCTGAATCATTGGCATTCTGGGCTGCAAACTCAAGGTTGCCGAAAGGGCTCGAAGTACGTCCCGATTCAAAATCGAGCATAATACCCACCAGCGCAACGCGCTGCTGGTCTGGACTTCTCCCCGCTCCAACGAAGCGCAACGCCTCGTCGCGTACACTCGGATCGCCCGCCTTCAAACGTGATACCAATTGTGTTGCACGGAGATTCGTAAGCCGCTCATTTTTAGGAAAGCTCTTGAGAAGCCCATCAATCACATTCACAAGCTGACTTCTCGATGCCTTCACATAATGATTCAGATCCGGATACTTCTGATCCACTCCCCCAGTTGCACGCAAGTTTTCGATATACAAAGCTTGTTCTTCAAGCAGCCGCACAAGCTTAAAACCGACGTTCAGTGCCTGCTGCGATTTTGCAGGTTGGAGTTTGTACTCCGCATCCATTTGACGAATCTGAACCGCACGCGTCGCTGCCGCTTGTAAGCTTGTATTCAAACCATCGAGAACCGAAGAGTCTGCGCCCACAACATCGATGAAAAAAGTTCGTTGTGGGTTAAGCGGAGCTTTAAACAGTGGAGTAAACGCAGGACTCCAGCTTGGGCTAGACTGCTGTTGTGCCGGTGCTTTTGAAGAACTGCGCTTCGCCGCCTTCGAGTTTGCCTTTGCAGACAGTGCCACTTCCGCATGTGCCTCAGGCACAGTCATGAAGCTCATGGCTCCCGAACTGCAAACGGCCATGCCGATAATCATCCAAGCCGTTACCATGCGTTTTTGGAATGAACCTGTGTTGCTCGCTTTCATGGCCCCGCATGCACCTCGTTCTTCACCGGGGAGCGAACAATCCTCTCGTTTCGAAAGCTTGCGCTCCGGTGTTGACGGTGTATCGGCTGAACAGACGGAAACATTAGAAAAAAAATCATTTTTTTTACAAGCCAAAATCACCAAGCAATTTTTCAAGAAACTGAAAATCTTGAGGTGGCTGAGTTTCGAAACAGAGCCGCTCGCCCGTCAGCGGATGAGTGATTCCCAAGAGCGCAGCATGCAGCATTTGTCGGGTTGCTGCAGCGCGCACTTTCGCCCACAGTGCCTTGTCCTTCATTAGGGCTGCCCCACCTTTTGAAGTACCCGATGCTGCTGCACCATAGACTGCGTCGCCGAGCAAACCATGCCCCAAATGAGTCATTTGGACACGAATCTGATGGGTACGACCTGTGTAGAGCTCGCACACGACCAAACTCGCTTTGCCCTCGGCAAAGACCCTCTCCGTTTTGATCTGCATGCGCGCAATTTTTCCCTGGCCTTCGGGCAGAACTGTGTACTTCAGGCGATTGTTTGGATCTCGACCATGCCACGTTTCGACCACTCGCGGTGAGGGGCTTGGTTCTCCAAAAACCAACGCCAAATAGCGACGGAGTTGAGTGTGTTCCGCAAACTGTCGCGACAGCTCTGTAAGAGCACGCTGGGTTTTTGCTACGACCATCACTCCACTCGTGTCACGATCCAGACGATGCACAAGTCCGGCGCGCAAGGGATCGCCGAGGCTGGGTAAAGTGGCGCCTGTGTGGGCCAAAACCGCATTAACAAGCGTACCATCGGGAACACCCGCACCCGGATGCACAACCAGTCCGACAGGCTTGTTGATGACGAGAATATCAGCATCCTCAAACACAATGTCGAGAGGAATAGTTTGCGGCTGCGGAACAGACGGGGCTGGTCTCAGGGCTACAAGATCGACCTCAATCACTTCGCCCTCGCGGAGAATCCAGGAGGATTTGCGAGGCTTGCCGCTCACTAAAACAGCCTGAGCATCAATCAGTTTTTGAGCAAAGGAACGGCTGGGAATGAACTCGACCAAGCGCGTCAAGGCGAAATCGAGGCGACGTCCGATGTCATCCTCAGAGACCACCAATGTGATTTTATCATCACTCGCCCGGGATGTGGGGAGGTTCACGGGCTAGGTTCCTTGAAATTCAACGACGGATTGTTCGGGCCTGAATGCGAAGACGAGAGCGGTAATTTTCGGTAATGGCATCGATGATGTCCTCGCGTTTCAGATTCAAGTAACGCAGATAAGACACCAAAAATCCACGGAAGTAAACGGCTGCTGGAAGCTGCTCATACCTGTCCGACTCAATGGCGAGCAGATACTTACGTGGGATTTTTGTTCGGCTCGACATTTCATCAACGCCCACATTCATTTCTTCGCGCAATTTCTTAAGCAGGCTGCCCGTGATTTGCTCGGCTGAATCAATGATATTGTTCATCATGTCTACAGCCTCGGGCTGCAAAGCAGCCTTGGCACAAACATCTACAACGTCTTTGTCGTGTTCACCGACCAGAGTTCTGAGCCGGCGTGGAGGCTGATATGCGGAGGGTTCTCCGGAACGCACTGGAGTTACAGCATCCAGCGGTGCATGCGGATGCATTGAACCGGTGCGCGCGTCACGCGTCGCACGCCCAGACGCACCAGGGCGTGAGGGGCCAAATGCACCTTTGAGTTCGGGCAAATCAAGTGCGCTCATCGGCGCAGCCGGAGATGTGGTGCCCGTCTGGCCATCCCGTTTCAGGTAGAAAACATTCTCATCTTGGTCGAGTTGGGAAATCGATTCGGCTGAAAGTTGAGGCAGAAGAAGCGCAGAAACCACGCTGTCTTCTGAATCGTTTACACTCAACTGCTCGATTTCGGTAATCATGGCACGATAGGCCCAATCAAGTTCCTCGAGATCAAGCTCTGATGCCCGCCCACCACTAATGATGCGCTCGCGTGTTTTGCGGTAACTCTGGTGCACGTTGTCCAGAGTCAGGTCACCTGTCAGGCCAATGATGTCTGCTGGTGTGTTAGCCACTCGCTCACCCATTTGGTTGGGAACCCCTTTCAACCCATTCCGCTCACGTTCTGATGCTGAGGTATAACAGGCTCAAAGCGGGTTGCGAGAGTTTTCGCAATCGCCATCAGGCCCTGAGAGACGCTCGAATCTGGGTAGTCTACGCATACCGGACGGCGGTTGCGCAACGACTTCCAGACAACATCATCAAAAATTGCCGCACCCAAAAACTCAGCAGAGAAACCGAAGTAACGCTGGCTGATTTGCGTGATCGAAGAACCAATCTCAGCATCTGCCTGGGTTCGAACCTGGTTCATCACAACGCCAAGGTGTGTCATCTGAATAAGGTTCAAAATCTTCTGGCCAATTTCTGGCTCCTCGGCGGCAAACTTTTGCAACTGTGCCAAGGGCGGAGTCGCAAAGCGAGGATCGCCCAAGCTCAGCAGCAATCGCTCGGCTGCCTCCTCCTGATGGATAGCCTTCACAATGCTCTGCAGCTTCCGATAGAGCACGCTCTTCAAAAATACATAAGCGTTTTCAATACTGGTGGGCTCAGGAACCACAACCACAATTCCAGCGTGCGAGAAAATAAAGAAATCGAGGGTGTTGACATGCGTACCAGCTCCGAGGTCGAGGATCACATAATCGACATCGAGGCGTTGCAGTCTGCTAATGAGCCTGATCTTCTGGGCTGCTTGCGGACGAATTTGCTGCCAGAACTCCTGGCCGCCACCATATAGAGTGAGTCCGGGGACGCCACCCGAGACGGCGACATCTTCGAGATTCTCGATTCTACCGCTTACAAAGTCGAAAAGACCGATTTTCGGACTTGGTACCCCAAGACAGGTGTGCAAGTTTGCGGCACCGAAGTCGAGGTCGACGAGTGCTACGCGATAACCTTGCCGCGTCAGCGACACCGCTATGTTGGCCGAGAGAAAACTCTTGCCAATGCCACCCTTGCCACCGCCCACCGAAATAATTCGTGGACCGTTTGCACCGCGCCCACCACCATGATGCGAATTGCGCACATTTTCTGTGAAACCAGCATCATCACCCTGACCGGAGTCATTGCCGAAGTTGCCTGTACTCCGTCCAGCCATGGCACGTTGCGCATTCGCTTCACGCTCAGGCTGAGGAAATTCCTGTGCACGGGCAGCCTGCCCGTACTCAGCACGGGGCACACTGCTGATTTCAACCGCGGAACGCGACACTTCGTTGTAGCTCTTGCTCAAAGCATGCCGCGCATCGCGGGTTGGTCGCTTGAACATTCCTCTCGAAATTGAAGAAAACATTCCTCAACCCCTGTTGCATGAAGGAAAACACGAAATAACATCAGCCCAATTAATCATAATGCTATCAGCCTTCGCCCAGACCCTCTCCTCGATTGCCGCTTTTTTGGCTCGGCGCCATTTTCCCAACGGCAAACGAGAGAGTGGATCAGCGGGCGGTTCCCTTCTCGAGATTTGCCAAGTTCGAGCGGGTAATCCGGGATTCGCTCACAAACTGAGGGTTGTCTTTGGCCAACAGCAAGAAGCGACGATAGTAATAGGTTGCTTTGCCTTTGTCGGTGCTCTCATAGAGCTGACCAAGCAAGTAATAAGCCTCTTCGGAGTCGGGGTCAGACTTGGTCGCCCGCTCGAGCCGGGTGATGGCACGCGTTCTCTGTTTCACCTTAATGTCGCACTTGGCCGCCCCGACCAAAGCTGTTGACAAAAACGGACGAGCTTTGAGGATTTCAGTGTAGAGAGGCTCAGCCTTGGAGCAGTTGTCACTGCCCACGTACGACTCAGCAAGTGCATTCATCAACAACGTTCGTTCAGTTGCAGCACTCACCTTGTCTTTGCTCTGAACGTTGAAATTTGATCGTTCAACACTGGAGAGCAGAGCCTGGACCTCTTCGAATTTCTTCTGACGGTTTAAAATACTCGCAAAAATAAGCTTAACTTGAAGGTCGTCGGCGTGGGTGCGATTCAGGCGTTGCGCGAGTGTGAAAGACCGTTCCAGGTTGGACAGGCGAAAGTGGCTCCAGGCCAATGCTTTCTGCACGCGCAGATCCTGAGGATTGATCTTGGCAGCCCTTTGATAGTTCGCAAGCGCAGCTTTGTGGTCGTTTGCACCCCGAGAGGCTTCGCCGAGGAAATAAAACACCTCAAGATCCTCTTTGTATTCATTTTGAATACTCAAGAGGGTTTTCTGAGCCTTTTTGAAATCTCCAGTCTTGACCAAGACGATTCCGAGATTTCTCTTCGCAGGTAGATTGTCGGGAGCAATTTTAAGCGCTGCTTCATAAGAATTAGCAGCAGAAGAGTAGTCGCCCCGTAGAGCAGCCGAGTTACCATCCAGTAACAGTCGCGTCACGTCCTTTTTCGGAGTTGTTGCGCAGGCTCCTAGCAGAAATGCTGCGACCGCAACGATACACACCTTGAAATTCAGTGCTTCTCGAATGAATTTCATTTCACCCCCCTCGTCCTAGAAATCGCCAAAACTGAAGCTGCGCAATGCCATAAGTGCGCTCGTCTTCAAGCTCCCAGGAGTCTTCGGATGGCTGTGGAACTGTTCTTCCAGTTTTCATTTCGAGAACCACCAAACAATCCGCGTCGCAGGCTCCTGACGCAGCCAATGACTCCAGAGCTTCATCATACCAACTCGATTGGTAGGGTGGATCTGCCAACACGACAGAGACCAATGCGGCATGATTTGCAGTCTCGACCTTCCGATGCTGTGACGCGAGTCGGAGAAAATCATTCACTGACGAACCAACAACCCTGTAACTTTCAGGGGAAACATTCAATGTCTTCAGATTTTCTTGAATCATCCGCTGAGCTGCCAGGGATTCCTCAACAAACGTCACATGCTGCGCGCCACGGCTCAGAGCCTCGATCCCGAGGGCACCACTGCCGGCAAACAAATCCCAAACGATTGCACCCTGAATTTCGGGTGCTAACATGTTGAAGAGGCTCTCCTTGACACGATCTGATGTGGGCCGAGTCACATCTGTTCCGGGGAGCGTTTTGAGGAGTCTTCGTTTGTACTTTCCGGCAATCACTCGCACTTGTTTTTCACTCCAGCAAATTTCATTCGTGGTAACGATATGAACACAGGTGAACCTCCGTCGTCCACTGTCCAGAAAGTCAGAATCAACCCTCATGTCGAGGCACACGGCAATTACTCAATTGAGTGGTCGTACCACTTCCCCATCAGCCCTGGTCAAAAAATTGAGGGCGAGTTCGAATTGAACTTTCCAAGCGACAAGGTCCCAGGCGCTGCTCGAGCAGCTTTGTCAGAAGCCAATCTCTCCACGACGCGTCTGAGCTTTGCCGACTCGGCATCATCAGTTCGCTTTCAATCACTCATCTACTACCGAGATACCCTCTGGCTTCTTGGAGTTCTGGGTAAAGATTCACATCACGAGGAGAGTCTGGACAGAAGCTTGGTGCCGCGTGCGCGCCGTTTCTTTTTGCATAAAGCGAAAGACTATTGGAGCGAAGCCTTTCTCCCACGCCTTGGCATCATTTTCCAGTCGGACATGAAACGCTGTCGCTCGACCATCAAAAAACTCATCCAGACCAGCGACGTAGACAAGGGTATGGATTGGGAGAAATACGCTCATGCTAAGCATGAATTGCTCAGCAGTCTGCGCTCAGCTTTCCGTATAATCCAAGCCCATCATCAATGGGAGGCGTTGTGCGCAGAAGAAATCAAAATCAAGGCTGACAACAAGGGAGAGCGTAAGCAAGACGAAATTGACTCCGAAGATTTCACTCCTGCGCTCGCAAATCTTGCTGAATTTGTTTTGATGCTTGCTACGGCAACCGTTGGAGAGCTGCAAAGCTACATGCGCGACACCTATGACACCTACGAAAGTCATTTTGCTGTTCTGCGCTCTGGCAGCATCAGTTCGAAAGCTGAGCTTGATGCAGCAATCGAAGTGACCAAAAACAACGTCAATCGCGTTCTCAAAGAGCAACGCTGGCTTTCCGAATGGGCACGCATTGTGAGTGAATGGCGCATCATGTGCAAATTGCCATCACTCATGGATATCGCCGCCGACGCTCAGATGGCCGCCGATTATTTCGAACGACTGCGCGAGCTCAAAAGACTCCACTACGCATACTGGGACCTAAAGACCGACCTAGTGGCAAATGAAAAGAAGGTCGACTTTTGGATTGGTGGTGGTGCAGCGGGAGTTTCGGCTGCATTTGCCTTCCTTGGTACCTTTGCCTGGATCCACTACCAAGGGTTTGGCGTTTCATCCCTCCAAGATGGCACTGCGCTGCAAGAAAGTGGGGTGATTGCCTTCACCATTTTTGCGGCTGGAAACGTGATCGTCTATGTGCTCAAGGATCGCCTCAAAGAATGGCTGAAGGAACGCTTGCGGCAGCGTTTCAATTATTCAGCAGGCAAGTGGTTGGGCCGCTGCTACCAGCTAACCAAAGACGACAAAAGCAAAAGCCCAAGAAAAATTGACGTTGCCGATATCGAGCGAGAGACGCGCTGGGATAAAAATAGAAAGGGACTTTCATTCCGGGTCTGGGAGTCTTTCCACATCTCTCCTGAAGCGACAGAAACTGCCGCCCGAATCGGCAAACAAACTTGGCGACTACCGCTCGATGAAATCCTGCACAGCATGGATGACAGCAGACATGTGCTGAAGCTTCCCTCACTCGACGGTATTCCACGTGAAGTGACTGTGAAGAAAAGAGCGCTCTTCAATTACAAGTTTGTTGTTCGCATCTACGACTGGAAGAATCGCGAACTAACCCTCATCGACTCCGCACAGCAGGAAGGTCGAATTCTCTCCTCCGGAGATAAGATCACTACAGTGGAGGTTCGCAGTTCCTAAGCTGCTCCGCGTGTAAGGCTGTGTTCCACAAAGCCAACTGTTGACGACTACTCGCCGTATCAAAAACAAAATCGTCGATCTTGCGCACGGGCACCAACCCGCGCACTGAAGAAACGATTGCACAAGCGAGGACTTTGTCGAACTCCCCAACCCTCAATGCTTTCCAACGCACCGAGTGGCCCACCGCTTCGAGTGCATTCTGTAGGCAAAGCAAAGTGGTTCCCGGCAAAACATTGTTCTCTTGTGGCGCCGAGTAGAGTATTTTTTCTTCTTTACTCATCCACACAAAACTCGCTGTTGTTGATTCCGAAATTTCACCATTTGGATTGACAAAAAGTGCATCGTCAAAACCCTCAAGAAGCGCATCGTCAAGGCACATCAAGTTCCACAGGTAGGAACAGCTCTTGATATCGACAAGCTCCTTAGAACGAGCATCGGTGCAGGTTTTGAGTGCATAGCCCCGATGAAACACCTCTTCATCAGGCGATGCCGCACTTCGGCAAATAATTAGGAGGCGCGACGGAAGCAGCGCACCCACATCGTCGCGGCGAGGCTGGAGAGTCATGCTATCGCCACCGGTTAAGAGCAACCTCACCGAAAGGCGCTTAGCTGCAGCCGCTCCGAACTCACGAGCAAAAAAACCGAGGGATCTGTGCAATGCCTTGCGCAATTCATCCTCTTCCGGACAGCGCAAGCGAGCGCGCAGAGCACCTGCCCTGAGTCTTGCAAAGTGCGCATCCCATAGAACCAGACCACCATCGAGTGAGAGCAACGTTTCAAAAATGGCATGGCCAAAAAGTAGGCCTCGGTCTGTGATGGGAATGCGAGCTTCATCGAGGCGACTCAATTCACCATCCAGAAACACAACGCCTTGTTTCATCTCTCATCCTTTTATCGCCAATGAATTGACGCACATTAACACAAGCCACATAGCCTGCAGTTCGGGCATTTTCACATTATTATTCTTTTCAGAAAAGCCTTCAATGAGGACATTCCAATGACCCAGCGCGTTCAACCTTTGTCGGCCGCAAAAGTCACATTGCTGGCTTGCGCCCTCCTGAGTACGACCTCCGGATGCAAACCTCGCTCGTTCAACGTCACCGATAAATCCCAAGGCAACTTCCAATTTGAATTTACCTCACCACGTTGTGATGTGATTGTTGCCGGTGGTTCAACAGCAGCACTCGCTGCGGCAATTGCATCTGCGCGCGAACAACGAGTCACCTGCTTGCTTGAACCCACCGACTGGCCTGGAGGACAGCTCACCTCCTCGGGAGTAAGCGCTGTCGATTTTTCACATATCAACTCCAACGGAGTGATGCTGGGCAAAGAGAGCCAAAGACCTGAGAATCTTG
This sequence comes from Silvanigrellaceae bacterium, assembly GCA_044376655.1. Classification (GTDB taxonomy): domain Bacteria; phylum Bdellovibrionota_B; class Oligoflexia; order Silvanigrellales; family Silvanigrellaceae; genus RFOM01. Next base: position 10,830 of record JBILKQ010000021.1, on the reverse strand, counting down.
AATCGACTTTCTACAAGTGGATGCAGGCACTCCCCGGCAACCCCGGTGCATGTTGGGTATCCGACAAGTGCTATGAGCCTGGCCCCTTCGTCGACAAATTAATTCGCCCAACTATAAGTGCAGAACCTTATCTCAAAGTGTTTTTGAACACTGTTGTTAAATCTGTTGAGACCAAAGACAGACAGATTGTCTCGCTCACTTCAATCTCACGAACACCCATTCAGGGCACGGGATACGAGCGTTATCTCTCAGAAGACATCGCCGACTGGTATTCAGCAAAAGACAGCAAGAGTTTCGTCAAAGCCACTTTAACCTTCCGCGGTCGCGATGGGAAAATGCCGGTGTTCATCGATGCCACCGAATTCGGTGATGTGCTGGTTCTGTCGGGTTCCCCATGGCTGCAGGGTACAGAAAGCACAGACGGTGCAATCGAGAACGACAACGACACTTGTGGCCAGGCGATTGTTTATCCGCTCGCGGCGGTGATTAATGCTGAACCGGTTTCTGAAGGCGAAAATCCCTTCAAAGTTGAGCATCCAGACTTTTACAATTTCAAGACCGTTTCCCGGACCTTCTCCTGGGATGAAATCTGGCGCTATCGCCGACTGCGTGGAAAGCCACTGACTGGAGCCTCCACGGGCGATATCTCGATGCAGAATTGGAATCCGGGCAACGACTATCCCTACGGTTACGTTTTCCTCTCAAAAGAGAAAACGCTCGCTCAGAAATCGGACTGGGTAGGTGGAGTGGATATCAATGTGCTGAAAGGCGCCGAGCGTCACGCCATCGGCTGGTATTATTATTTCAAATCTAAGGCTCCGGAAAATTTGCGTAAGCGCATCGCACGCGGTTGGAAAGTCTTCGGCACAGGCACCGGACTCTCCAAGGTGCCTTACATGCGCGACACGCGTCGCAGCATTGGCCTCAACGATTTCGTTTTGAAATTTTCTGATCTCAGCCGAAGCGAACCGAAGGACATCACCGGCGAGCAGTTCCCAGACCGCGTAGGAATAGGATCCTACGTGGCAGACTTCCATGGTCTGAAAACATGCAATCTGCCTGCCTACATGAACAAGGCTGCAACCTTGCCGTTTTTCATTCCATTCCGTGCCCTCACCAACAAAGCCTTCGACAATCTTCTGGTTGCCGGCAAGACTATGGCGCAGTCGTTCCACGCCAATGCTGCGACGCGTCTGCACCCGATTGAATGGCACTCTGGAATTGCTGCAGGAGTAGCTGCAGCGCACATGAATCAATATCAGATCAGCGCCGAATTGGCTCTGAAGAATATCTCAGACGTTCAAACACGCATCTCAAAGCACCAACCTATAAACTGGACACTCGGGGCACGGGTCTACCCATGAATCTGATTCATTCTTACTCGGATTCAAAAAAGCGAATTCTGATTGTCGATGATGAATTTGAACTAAGAGCACTGCTGCAAATAAAACTTCAGAAGGCGGGATTCAGCGTTGACCTAGCTGCGAGTGGCGACGAGGCCACACAAAAGCTAAATGAAGTCGATTACTCTGCTGTTCTGTGCGACCTCAATCTCCCTAACGATCCCAAAGGGATTCAGATCTATGAACTCATTCAGAGCAAAGATCGAAAGCCCGAGTTCATTGTTATTACAGGCTACACTCAAGATTCTCCTGAAGTGCGCGCAGCGCGCTCGGCGGGAATCAAACAAATTTTTTCGAAGCCGCTCAACCTGAGAACTCTTCTCGGCTTACTTGCCTAATTCTCCCGAGCTGACCCCTGCAGCAGAGAATGTGGCCATGCCTCGCAGTAGAGCATCAGCATCCTGGAGCAATCCGAGCGCAAGTGCCGCTCCGCTGCCCTCTCCGAGGCGGAGTCCAAGACTCAGGAGAGGAGAAAGCTCAAGAGCGCGCAACAGCTCGGCATGCACAGGCTCAGCACTCTGGTGGCTGGCAAGCAACCAGCTCGAGAACTTTCGTTCGGCCAGCACATATGGCGCAACAGCCGCCGTTACAATGAGCCCATCAAGAAGCACAAAACAGCCCAACTGAGCCGCGCGCCAAGCAGCGCCCGCAAGCGCACTCAGCTCTGCACCGCCCACTTCCCGCATCGCACGATGAGCGTCGGCTAGGCTATTGAAGTCTGGTGTTCCGAAGTCAGCAGTGAAGCGTTCAACCGCTTCTGTGACCACCTTTTGTTTCCGCTGTAATCCCAAGTCATCCACACCCGTCCCACGCCCCACGCATTGTGCTGGTGTCTTTTTCAATGCCAATGCAGCAAGGGCACTCGCCGGAGTGGTGTTGCCAATTCCCATTTCGCCCAAAAAGAGGAGGTCGCAGCCAGTGGTGGCGATCATTTCCTCAGCCAAGGCAGCACCAGAATTCCAACAGTAAAGGTGTGCTTCGGGAGAAAGTGCAGCAACTGAGGTGATATCTCTGCTGCCCTGCTCGAATCCACCCTCAGGGAATTTCTTGTGGATGTTGCGGCTCACAAAGCGCGTTTGCAGCCCGGCTGCAAAATTGAAAAGGGTATCGAATCCTGTGGCCACACCCACATCGCAGACCCACAATGGAGCATTGCGGCGCGCAGACAGATTGCTGATGGCAGCACCACCTCTGACAATGTTGGCCACCATTTGCGGAGTCACCTCGACCGGGTAAGCGCTCACCTGATGCCGGCGAGCCACGGCGTGATCTCCTGCAAAAAGCAGCCCAGCAGCCTTCATAGGCCCGGCATGTGGGGATTTGCGCTGAGCATGAATCTGCAGCACCGGAAGCAGTACGGAATCCAAAGCCCCATGGGGCATCGTCAATTCGCGCGAGCGCGAAAACAAGGCACCATGCTCGATGGAACGTGGCAACTCAAACATCGCAGCCTGACTCACTTCTTTTCAGCACGCTTCAACAATAAGCGCTCAACAGGTTTTCCACCTACAATATGCTGTTCAAAAACTTCCTGTGCATCTTTCTCGGTCACTCCTCGGTACCAAGTGCCTTCGGGATATACGACCGCCACAGCGCCAAAAGCACATTGATCGAGACACCCAGATTTATTCACGCGCACCTTTTTGCTCAGACCGGCATCTTTCACGAGCTGTTTGAGCGCTGCAGTAAAGGCTGATGCCCCCTTCGAGGCGCAGCACCCCCGCGGATCCCCCTCAGGTCGCTGATTTTCGCAAACAAAAACATGCTTTTCATAGATGCTCATATTCCGACCCCATGTCTTCGGTTCAGACATTCACGCCCGAAAAACTATACAGTGTCTAAAAACTTGCCAAGTTCTCCAGCCATTCTTTTTACTTGACCGGCACCATAATTTTTATAAAAACGACCCTCAGCGCGAAAAATGTCGATTTTTCCCGCTGAACTCGTAAACCACGCGGTTTCGGAATCAAACTTTTCCGGTTGGCTCAATATTTGCTTCGAGGGCTGCAGGAGAGGAGAGTCCACAATGGGTGTCCAGGCTTTCTACAAATCCAAATCACAAATCACTACTCTTGTGGGTGTTCTCGCAGCCATTGTTGCCCCTTCAAGCTACGCTGCGGAGTTTTCTCTGTTGCAAGAAATCAACCCGCTCAATCAAGAAAATCCTGTGCGTGTTCTTCCTGCGTCAACCATTTTTATGAGCCAACCCCCAACACCAGGCGCTGCTGTTACAACACCCAAGGTCACAGACGTTCTCGGCAAGGCTTTTAGAAATGAGGACTTGCATTCGCTTTACGGTGCCGGCTCGTTCAGTATTTGTGAAACATCAAGCCGAGTCCCCTCGTTCTTCGAAAAGAACTACAGTAACTTCGCCCACGCATGCATCGAGGAACACAAGAGCCGCCAGGCAGTGCTTTTCGATGAACGGTTTCAGTCGGATCCGTCGTCACAGGGCTATGCTTCCTCGCCTCTGGGTGGCCGACTGCAATGGACAAGCATTAGCACAGCAGCCCGCGAACGCCTGCTGCAACGCTCGATCAATGACCTTGCTCAGAAAAATAAAACCCTGGCAGACATCATTCAGGGCCGTATTTCAATCGATTTTGGTCTGGGAAAACTGTGGTCAACCGGTGCGCAGAACAAAGTGGTTGATGCCCCACGCCCACGCTACGTGGTCGAACTCCAGTCTTCTCCCAACCCGCCAGCCTCGCTGAACAAACGCAGGTATATTGCGAGTGTCGGCCCCCTGCCCGCAGGAAGCCTCGACGACTCCCAATCTCCTCATTGGTTGAGCAGAAAACCACAACGCGCCAAGCGCGTGATTCGCGAGACATTCGAACCAGCAGTCGCTGCACAAACAGCAGAACAGCGCAACAACTCCGCGGAAAATTCAACCGCTGCAGCTTTAGAAGTCTCCTCTGCCTACACAACTGTGCAGTATCTTTCGCGCATGGTAGGCCTGCAGCAAATCCCTTTTACCAAAGTCAACATGAGAGCCGAAAGGCGCGTGGTTGAAGGGCGAAACCAATTTGCCCTGCGAGCTACAGAATCACAGGAGCTGATGTTTGCTGAGTTCCCTGATATCCGCTCGGCATCGGTTTCAACCATGGTCTGGGGTTACAAGATCCCTTGGAAGAGACACGCGCTCAATGTTGTGCACCACGAAGCGTCTCAGGAACGCACAACATCCTACAGCTATAAAATTGATGATTCGAACAAAACAGATTTGAATTACAACCACTCGAGCAGAGCTGTTTCGGCAGGAATCGTGATTAGCTTCTGAAAATAAGAAACCCCAGATGAGAGGAAAAAGAGCACAGAGAAACCCACTTTTTTAAAGTGGGTGCCGCTTTCGACCTCTTCAGGCTTCCCTCTATCGCACTGAGTCGGAGGGCTTGCACACCGAGGGCGTTTTGGCTCCCGTGTCTTACGTTGTAGGTTCACCGGCATATTAACCAAGCTCACCTGAGGCGTTGGAAGTATCACCCCGCCCACCTCGCTCCGTCAAGTGTAATTTCGAAGCCAAGCTGTCTAAAAATTTGTCTACATCTTTTAGGGGATTGTCTTCCTGTCAGACACCCCTCTCAAGTTCCGACACAGACTGCCGAAAGTTTAGACAGAACTGAACTTGAGGAGGACGGGCATGGCAGATTCAACCAGCATCATGAATTACGAGGAGTTCGAAAGACTTCACGTTGTACGCCGCATGCGCCAGATTGTGGGCAACTGGTGGAAAGTTCAGCTCAACTTTACAGATGCACGTGGCTTCCTGCGCGGCGTTCCACAGGGACGCTTCTTCAACCCCGCAAACCGCGTCTGTGCTTTTATTACGCAGAACAATGAAGGCTTCAAAGACTGCATGTCCACCGCGCGGCAGTGCACGGCCACGACGAGCGATGCATCGAACCCACGCAGTGGGACATGTCATGCGGGCTTCAGCACACTGACAATTCCGTTGCGTATTGAAGGCAAATTCATGGGTGCACTCTTTGCAGACGGCTTCCTCATGCAGGAAACAGCGGAGCAACAAAAGAGGCAGCTGCGTGAGTACCTGAAAAACAAATTCCCAAACGATGCTCAAGCACTCGAAACCTATATCGACTCTCTGCCCATCATGAGCAAAAAAGAGCTCGACTATCTCACCGAGCTCGTGGACGTGATCATCGAAGAAGTACTGACGCTGCGCAAAACCCTCAGCGAATCGGGCGAACGTCTCGAAGCTCTTTCACAGGAACTGAGCGAAAAGTGGGACTTCGGCAAAATGGTCGGACGCTCAGCGCCCATGGTTTCCCTCTTCAAACTGCTCACCAAAGTGTGCGAGTCAGATGCCACAATTCTTATCACCGGTGAAAACGGTACAGGAAAGGAAGGTATTGCTCGCGCTATTCACTTCAACTCAAAACGCAAAAAACAAAACTTTGTTGTGCAGAACTGCGGTGCCCTAAACGACAACTTGCTTGAGTCTGAGCTCTTTGGCCACGTCAAAGGTGCATTCACAAGCGCAATCCGCGACAAAAAAGGTCTGTTTGAACTCGCAGACAAGGGGACACTGTTCCTCGACGAAATCGGTGACACCTCGCCCGCCATGCAGGTCAAATTGCTGCGCGTCCTCCAAGAGGGAACCTTCATTCCCGTGGGTGGAACTGAACAAAGGAAAGTCGATGTCCGCATTCTCGCTGCAACCAACAAAAACCTTGAGCAGATGGTCAAAGACGGTACTTTCCGAGAAGACCTTTACTATCGCCTCAACGTTATTCCTGTAAAGGTTCCCCCGCTCCGAGACCGCAAGGAAGATATTCCACTCCTTGTGAATAAGTTCCTCGACGACTATGCCATTGCCACGAATGCGCCGCGTAAAAAGATGTCCCGCGAGTGTCTTGAAAAACTCGAAGGTCACGACTGGCCTGGAAACGTTCGCGAACTGCAGAACGAAGTTGAACGCCTGTGTGTCCTTGCAGGCAGCGATTCAGAGATTTCTGGAGAGCTTCTCTCGGATCGTGTTCGCACCAGGAAGGAAGAGAAGTTTCCAGGATTGCGCGTCGATGGTAAGCTCAAAGATGCTATTGAAGAGCTCGAACGCAAGATGATCTATGAGGTTCTCATTCGCGAGAACTGGAACAAATCCAGGGCCGCGAAAATCCTTGGAATCAGCCGCGCAGGGCTTATCATGAAATGTGAAAAATTTGGTCTCGATAAACACGATGACTACAAAAAAGCCGCAGGAGACTAAACTGAGTGGCAAAGCAATCTGCGCAGGAGAAGAAGGTTGAGGAGTCTCGAGAACTCCTCAATTCTTATTTGGCGAACACCGCGTTGATGCTCTCAACACCGGTGCGCCTCATCATTCTCTCTACACTGGTGCAATCGCCACGCACTGTGGAAGAGTTGGCAGAAATAACGGATCAATCGATGGCCAATGTTTCCCAACATCTTGCCAAACTCAAAAACGCCCACCTGGTGGAATCTGAGAAAAAAGGTGTACAGCGTGTTTATGCACTTGCCTCTCCCGCTGTTCAAAAAGTGGTTGTCGCGCTGCAGGAGCTGGCACGTGAAATTTCAGCTGAGGTCGTTAAGGCTGAAGACACCCTTGTGGCACCGGAGCTGCGCGCACAAGAGCCTCTCGAGCACATACTGGCCGATGTTGCAGAAAAACGTGCTGCGCTCATTGATGTACGCACAGCGCGAGAGCAATTGGCAACTCCGGTAAACCTCGCCCTACAGATCCCTGTGCAAAATGAAACCGACCTGCAAAAAGTTTTGCAGGCAACTCCAAAGGACAAACCTGTTTATGTTTTTTGCCGCGGCGCCTATTGCGTCACTGCTTCACGCACGGCGGAGTTCCTGCGTTCACAAGGGCGACAGGCTTGGTGCTTAAGAGAAACCGCGCTAGAAATCGAACATCCCAGTGAAGGCTCACACAGTTCAAAGAAAAATCAAAGCCAACATTCGAGCATGGAGAAAGACGAATGAAAATTTCATTGTCGAAACCTTCACGGTGTCTCATGTTTTTGCTCTCATTGAGCACTCTGGGTGCCGGCATAAGCGGCTGCCAGAATCGGAAATTCAACTCAACTGAGGTTCGCAGCATCAAGGTGGCTTACACCTCTGATGTCAACAAATTCCTTGCAAGCATTGAAACCAAAACCAAACCTGGATTCAAATTCAACTGGGATCGTATTCAGACTGCGGTGAGCGAAGCCGAAAAAAAGATCGCATCGTTACCCAAAGATTTATCCATGGAAGAACAACCTCTCTCGAAACTGCCGGAAAATATTCCAACCGAATTCAAGGCAGCCTTCGAACGATTGCTTGAATCGCAACGTGGCGATGGTCTGCTGAAAATCCAAAGACGGATTGTTCTTGAGCAACTGATCGAACAAATCGTTGAGGCAAAAAATGGCCCTGGCAAGGCCTCCTGCGCCCTCGGAAACGATGGTAAAAACCCACGAGCAGAGGCTCTTAATTTGTTTCTAAAAGAATTTGTCGTTCACAAATATGGACGACCACCCGAAGCGCTTCCCGACGCCTTCCTGACTGCAGTTCCTTTTTATGGGCATCTGGTCGAGAAGGAGTCTCCCTTCCTGGATGTCGCCTTTGCACCAGGCGGAAGCATGGCTCACAAGTCCGCACACAGTGTGAATGTGCATGTTATGGACTTCTTCGAAATGTGGCTCTCCTGCGAAGAACAGGGCAGCAGCTGCAATGGTGTCAAGCTTAAGGATCTCACAGTTTACATTGGCCTCCAGGGGATCGTTGAAAATCTCCCAGGCTTAAAGAAAGAAATTGAAAATAATCGCAAGATCATCACAAGCAAAGCTGGAACGGAAGACGCCATTAAAGCCCGTAAGGCACTAGATGCGGGCGAAGCCGATCTCGCTCGCGCCAATCGAATGCTGAGCAAGGGTGCGGTGAAATCGCTCGACTGGAGCAAGACTGAATTCCAAAATGGAACGGCTCTGTGGGATGTCTTCTTTGATTTCCAGAATCTGGCCGACGAAGCATTTAAGAACTTCAAGGAACTGCGCAGCAACCGCAAGCTCAAGGCCGAAGAGTATCTTGCGCTCTCCATGCGGACCGTTGCCAACCCCTTTCACATGGGTAAGCCAGAAGTTCTGAAGGCACTCTTCCCATGCTCGGGCTGGAACTAAAACTGCACAAGTCTTCCGTTCACGCACTCAGCGGCGAGGAAAAAATATGAGCAAGAAGACAATTCATCTACTCACACTTTCCACATTCATGCTTGTGAGCAGTGGATGTCAGCTTTGGAACAGCAAAAGTCAGCTGCGCAGTGGTTCTGGTGAAAGCGCTGAAAAAGCCTTAGCTGACACCATTGCTCTCGGACTCAGCTATCCTTACGAACGGGAGTCGGGATCGTACCTTTTTGTGAATGGTACCCCTTACCCATACGAATTCCTGGGCAAGGATCCTTTGGCTGACGGTACCGTTCGTGCACAGGGTAAAGTCGTGCAAGTCGACACCCTGCTGAACGAGCTCTCCCGCGCAGCAAAGCAACCTCGCCCAGACCCTATGAACAAACGCACAGCAATCATAGCTTATGGCTCGAATGCCGCAGTGAGCGCACTCAACCGCAAATTCATGAGCGACAAATTCGCGCGAGGCTGGGCCGTTTTTCCAGTACTCAAAGGCACACTCAAAAACTTCGAAGTTGTTCATGCTGCGCATTTTGTACCCGTAAATGGCAGCTTTCCGGCCGGAATTGCGTATTCGGCAGGTGCGGAAAGCGAGGTCTGGATGACCTTCCTCGACGAAGAGGAAATGAAGCGCATGCATGCCTCGGAGGGAATCGACTCCGATTCACCTGAATCTTGGTATGCTTATGGCAAGCTTGAAAACATCAGAATCCAGATCCCGGGCTGGAAAGAATTGACCTCTGCGTTTGTTTACATCGACAACTACGGCGCGCTCAAAATCCAAGAAAAAACTGCTGCGCTTGCGAAGGTTCCCGGGAAACCGCTCTCCCCTAAAGTTGCGCTTACAGATGCCTTGAAATCCGTTGAGGACATCTTCACAAAGAATCCAGCATCCACTGAAGCCGAGCAAAAGTGCGCAAAATGGAAAGGAGTCGAGAAACGACTCTGTGAAAACATTGTTGACCCATGCGCACGTGATGCACGGACCGAAGTGTTGCAAAAGGAATCACGGGTTGAGCTCTGGAATCTGCCACAAAGCAGCGGCATGAAATTTACGCGATTGGCAGGCTCCGAAAAAGCGGGGCACCCGAAGGCGTTCCCCGACTCGATGCGCTGTGCCCGGGCAGGTCAGTGAATCTAATTTTTCATGCGCTCATAGAGAGCGAAGCCGTAAAAACCAACAAACATCGTTACGGTAAAGATGATAACGCTCGGGTTCAAACTGACGAGCGAAACAATTGCAGGACCTGGGCAGAATCCAGCGAGTCCCCAACCTACTCCAAACATGATGGCACCGAGTTTGGCTTGATTTGGGAAATCGAATCCGGGGCGAGGCAAGTTGCTCCAGTCGGCTTCCAGCACTGGCTTTTGCATCCGCTGTGAAATCAAGTTGCTCACAGCATAAACCGCAATAGCCCCGACCATCACGAACATCAGAGCAGGCTTCCACTCACCAAGAATATCAAGAAAGCCCCGCACATTTGCAGGATTGAGCATACCTGAAACACCCAAGCCAATGGCAAACACTGCACCTGCAATAAGAGCAACAACTGAACGAGAAAAAATTGAACTCATCTCAGTTTCCTCCTACTGCGCTGAAGAGAGCATTGACCACAGCCACGGCTGCCATGCCTGCCGCAATGAAAATCATGGTGGCAATCACACTGCGTCCGGAAAAACGTGCAATCCCGCAAATTCCATGACCACTGGTGCAGCCCCATCCCAAGCGGGTACCGATTCCCACAAGCAATCCAGCGACAATCAAGACAAGCGGATTACTCGAAACCATAGAGGCTTCTTTGAAAATGCTTGTGTATTGCGCAAGCACAACGCCACCGAGGAGCATACCCAACAGAAAAAATCCACGCCAAGCAAATTCACCAGACTGAGCCTTACGTGCCTTGGGCGTAAACAACATGTTGATAAATGTTCCAGCAATGCCGCTGATTCCCATAATGCGGCCATTAAAAATCATCAGTAATGCAGCGGCAAATCCAATGATTAAGCCGCCATAAAGTGCCATCATCATTTGAGCAGAGTCTCCTTCAAAAGAATGAATGTTCCCATAATTAAGACAAACCAGCCAAAAGCAGGTTTCAATTTCTCATTCGAAACTTTGGTTACGAGTTTGGTACCAACATACATCCCCACTAGTGAAGCGAGAGTCACTGTTGTCAGAACATTCACGTTGATGTTTGTGCCTGCGGAAAGATCACCAGCAAAACCAATCAACGACTTCGATGCAATTACAACAAGAGATGTGCCCACGGCGCGTT
>JBILKQ010000020.1:0-27118 GCA_044376655.1 Silvanigrellaceae bacterium | reverse complement strand
TAGTCACGAGTGGCAACGACTGCCTCACCCACGTGCTTAGTTCTCTGGACCTTGCTCCAGACGTTCAATGGAAGGTTCACGGCAGTGAAAATAACCCGAGCCTTTTCCATGCTGAGGTTCTTGTCCTGCTGGGTGAGTTTTGGAACAGCAGAAAACCAAAATGGCTGATGAGTTTTGGCCATTCTGAATTCACCTTTGCCTGCTTGTTCTCGGCCTTTCAGAATGAGATTCCTATCGCACACATGCTCGACATGAACAGTATCGACGAGTCCGAGCCGCATAGGGAGACGTCCATTCATAAACGACGTCTCGTTAACAGCATGTCAAGCGTGCATTTCACACCAAACACGCACTGTAAAAATTTACTGCTTGCCGATGGAATTGAAGAACGCAGAATATTTTCTGTTGGTAGCCCATTAATTGAATCCGGAAGAATCATTTCCAGCAGCGATTTGTTCACTTCCGGTCTAAAGAATTTTGCAACAGACTCGCCTCAAATCGCAAAGATTGTCGGAAGCCATTTTGTTTTGATTGAACTTCAGGGGAAATATCATGATTCAGAGAGGCTCATCGCAGAAGTACGCCGCCTTGTCCTGACAAATTCAGTCACAAGATTCATTCTGCTCGATCTCAAATCAGAGAAGAGAGACGCCTTCACGGAAATCCTGAGTCCATACAATCTTATGACCATCGACAAGGTCGGTCACCTGGCACGCTGTTTCCTCTATGCAAAAGCTGCTTTTGTTCTTAGCGATTCAGTTGACGTGCTTGAAGAATGCGCCGGATACGGAACCAAGGGTATCCTTCTTCAGAAGAGCACGATGCGCCTCGATTTGGTCAGCTCTGGGTGGATTACTCTCGCGAATTCTTTCAGCGAAGAACTCGACAAAAAATTTCAATCTTTTCTTGTCGAGGGAAAGACAATCTCGGCACAGCTGCCGCTCAAGTCATCTGAAGGCTATCCCATCGGAGCATCAAGACGCATTGTGGCAGCACTCACCAACCGAACAAGTGAAAGCGTTCAAAAATTGAAAACATCACCTCAACTCCAACGAGCACAATGATAATGATCTCGAGTCGCTGGGCCAATGCACTGTTACGTGAGTCGAGAACGATACGGAGTGACTCTTTGATTGTTTCAATTTTGTATTCGATGGATTTAAATCGCTCTTCGAGGTCAAAGGCATTGCGTAAATCCAGATAAATAGATTCCATCTCTGCATCGTTCCAGAGGGTATCTGGCTTGTCCAGCAAATGCAGCACGCCCACCACTTCTGCCTGGGCCATTGATGCATCTGCAATTTGGACATTGAGCCGTTGGGTCGGAATGGCAACACGTCCACGTCTACGAATACGATCAAGCATTGCCAGAACCTGCATTTTTGCCTGCGTAACAATGGCCTCGTAGTATTCCATGGCAACACTTTGAGCGAGAGTCTGCACAACAGCGCCCAGACGCTCCTGGTTGATCGATGGCAGAACTAGCCTGTTGTATTCCACCTGAGCAGCGCGAGTGGGATCAACAAAAATCAGAAACTTTTCGGCTGTGACGCGTGGCTCTCGCAGCGGTAATCCAAGTGATTCGCGCAGCAAATCAACCTCTCGATGACGCATGTCCTTTGGCACTTCCACGAAAACAATCGCACCAAATCTCCATGCAAAAGCAATCCCGACATCTTCAATGAGCTTAGCCCGAACATCATTCGCATCGAGAGACGGATACGGCCCCCATCCAGATGGCAGGCGGTCGAGATCGAAATCTTCCTTGTAGGCTTCGGCGTGTAGTCCGAAATCAGAAACACGGTCGCGGCAAGTGGCTGTTAGCCAGTCGTTGACTTCCATGGCCATGCGACTGCGCTGATGAAAGCTCATGTCTGAGGTATGGACGGTTTCAATCAGGGAGTGATTTTGCTTTGCTTTCCGTGACAGGATGAACATCCGCCGCACTCCTTTTTCGTCTGGCCTGCAAACAGCTTACGCAGAACCACAACAGCTGCAATGGCGACGATGGGAACAATCATCCAGTCGGTTCCTGTCATAACAGGGCTCCAGCGATACGGTAGGTGAGAAAAGCAGCAAACCAGGCGAGTCCAAGAAGCACACCAAAACTCAAGGCTGTCCAACGCAGCGAACGCGTCTCTCTTTGCATCACGGCAAAGGTCGCGAGGCATTGTGGCGCAAAAATATACCAAGCGAGCAACGAGAGCGCAGTCGGCAAACTCCAATCGGCTTTGAGCTTCTCTGTGAGAAGAGTTGTGTCTTCCGCATCATCAGATTCAACAGCATAAACTGTTCCGAGAGCGCTCACCAAAACCTCTCGCGCTGCAAAACCGGGAATCATCGCAACTGAAATTTTCCAGTTGAACCCAAGTGGCTCAAGCACGGGAGCAATGACCGCTCCGAGCCTGCCTGCGAGGCTATAATGAATTGCAGGTTCTGTGGCATCAGCAGGAGGCCGCGGGAATGTCGAAATCGCCCAAAGAAGAACCATGATCGATAAAATCAACGTTCCTGCACGCACAAGAAAAGCACGCGCCCGTTCATAAAGTCCTCGAAACACCGTGCGCAGCGATGGCCGACGATAGGTCGGAAGTTCAAGCAAGAAGTAGCCACTGCTGCCAGTGAGCTTCAAAGCTTTGAGTAGCGCCGCAAACGCCAACGCACTTACTCCTCCTGCGACGTACAACACTGTGAGAGTGATGCCCTGCAGTCCGAACACCCCCCAAATTATCGTGTTAGGAATGAATGCTGCAATCAAAAGAGCATAAACAGGCAATCTCGCGGAGCAGGTCATGAGCGGCGTCACAAGAATTGTAGTGAGCCGCTGCGCGGGTGATTGAATGCTGCGGGCACCGATGATTGCAGGCACGGCGCAAGCAAATCCAGAGACCATGGGCAAGAGTGAGCGTCCCGAAAGGCCCACGCGCCCCATGATGCGGTCCATAAGGAAAGCAGCACGTGCCATGTAGCCGGAGTCCTCAAGCAAGAGCAGACTGGCAAACAGGATCAAAATTTGTGGGAGAAACACCACCACTGCACCAACACCGGAAATGATTCCATCCACGAGAAGATCAGTCAGGAGACCAGGTGCAAGTTGCTGGCGAGTCCAAACTGCAAATGAGCTCACCAAACCATCCAGGAGATCTGTAGGTATTGCTCCCAGGGTGAAGACAGCTTGAAAAATCAAAAACACAATGCCCAAAAGAATCAGCGGACCCCAGAACGGATGCAACAGGGTGTGGTCGATACGGGCTGTGAGTTGTGCAGGATGTCCTGGAACAACAACGACTCTCCGCAAAATATCTTCCACCATCCGACGCCGAGCAATGATCTGATCACGTGTTGAAGGAAACCAGGACACAGCCGTTTTGTCGAATTCAGGTCGAACCGCTGCTGCGGCCGCCTGCGCGAGCGCATGCAAACCATCGTTTCGGGTTGCCGAAGTTGGTACAACGCGACAGCCTAACTGTTGTTCGAGGGCAGCAAGGTCAAATTTCATACCGGATGCAGATGCAACATCCATCATGTTCAGGGCCACACACATAGGATAGCCGAGCTCGCGAATTTCAAGAGCAAAGGGAAGATGCAGACGCAAGTTCGTGGCATCCAGAACCACAATCAAAACAGAGGGGCGAAGAGCCGCCCCCATTCCTCCGAGCAACACCTCATGAGTGACTCTTTCATCTTCACTCTGTGGATTAAGGCTGTAGGCACCAGGCAAGTCGACCATGCGCAGAGACTGTCCGAGATCGGCACGCACATCTGCCTCAACCCGCTCCACTGTGACACCGGGATAATTCGCGACCTTTTGTCGGAGACCAGTCAAACCATTGAAAAGGGCGGTTTTACCGCAGTTTGGATGCCCCACCAACCCGACCAGAAATTGATTAGAGTCTGTCACTGGCCAGTTCCTTTGCGCTCGAAGTCCACATCAACAAGTATCAAGTCGGCTTCATCGCGACGCAGCGCAATGCGCGTTCCCGCACAGACGACAACAATCGGATCGCGCGAGAGCGGAGCTTCGTGCACGATTTCAATAGCCTCACCAGCCACGAATCCTAATTCCACCAACCGCTCCGAAAGCGGATGTCCTGTGGAGACATCCAAAACAGTCGCCACTTGATTTTTTCCAAGATATTTCAGTGTTTTATACACAGCAGACTCCGCAGAACAGATGCTCGTACTTCTTGACTAGTCCTATTGAGAATCATTTTCAATAGAATTCCGGAGAATTTCGTGACAGCTCCTTAGATATCCGGATACACTTGAAAATCATGTCATTTTCTGGGGAACTAATGTCATGGAAAAAAATTCAATGTCCTTGCCAAGTCTCAAAACTGCATGCTTTGTTCTGACACTCTCTGCTTCGCTTGTGTCGCAACTCTCTTTCGCCAAAGCTCCAGAAACCGTTGGCACGCTTGAACTCGGCTATTCAGCTGTCACCTCGCACAAAGTCCAATTCGGAAAAGCAGGCACCAACTTCGATTACGTCAAAGACGGTGGGCAGGATATCCTTTTTCCTTTCGCTCGTGCCGAAGTCGCTCTGCGCACCACAGAGACTGACCGTTTCGTTTTTCTCTATCAGCCACTGGAATTCAACACACGCGTCGTCATTCCGGAGAAACTCCAAGTGGACGATGTGCTCTTCGACAAAGACACACCAGTGGATCTGAAATATTCGTTTCCTTTTTATCGCTTCAGCTGGCTCCGTGACACGTGGTCCAACGAAACAACAAAGATTGCCTTGGGTGCCAGCCTACAGCTGCGCAACGCCAGAATTGAATTCACAAGCGTTGACGGCAAAAAACACCGGAGCAACAGAGATGTAGGACCTGTGCCCATCTTCAAATTTCAGAGTGTGACACAGCTTGGCAACGGCGTTTGGTGGGAAACCGACATCGACACCATCTACGTTTCGGTAAAGTATCTCAACGGTGGACGTTCTGATGTCACCGGCTCATTCTACGATGCGTCACTGAAACTGGGCTTTCCGATTGTCTCATGGCTGGATGCAGCTTTCGTAACGCGTTACATTGGTGGTGGTGCCAAGGGAACTAGCAAGACTCCTGAGCGCGGCGCCGACGGCTACAACACTAATCAAATTCACACCGTGAATTTTGGCTTGGCTCTGAGCGCAAAGAACTGAGTCGGCTCAATTGATGGAGCACATGTGGAAGCAAGGGCACACTCTCAACGACTTCGAGGTGGGGTCCTGCTTTACGCCCTGTCGGTAGCCAGCGGGCTGGCCAATTTCGCTGCTCTCAAGATCCTGCAGCATACTACCCCAAATGCATCCATCTACTCACAGCTCTCAACGATTCTGCTTTCGTTCACCACTTTCCAGTTGCTGACCGACCTAGGGACGCAAACACAGTTCGTGCACACCTACCGCAACGCTAACGCAGCTCATCGCCAAGAACTCGTGCACCTTCTGCTCCAATCACGGCTTGCCTTGGCTGCCGTCGTCCTTTTGCTTGCGTTTGTTTATGTGATTTCTGCCAATTTCAGCCCAACAATGACGCTGTCCTTTCTCGTCTATCAAGCTGCCTTCATACCGTTTGCCTACATGAGCACAGCTGACACCCTGTTTCTCGCACGCGAAGAATTTGGGAAGGCGATCCTCTCGCGCTTAACCCGAATTGCGGCACTCGTGTGTTTCCTTGCAGCGACTGCAGCCACACAAGCGAGTGCGCTCTTTGTGCCGGCCTTAACCTCAACCCTCTCCTTCTGCATTTCAGCAGCCTTCGTCTGGTTCAGGGTGCTGCGCCGCCATTCTACCCCGGTGGGACACCTGACGTTTCTCAAACTCTCCTGGTGGAACACAACCGACACCATAAAGCACTCCTTTCTGAAGGGGAGTGGTGTTGCTGGTCTCGTTCTCGTTTTCCACTTTCTCCAGTCATTCGTTGCGCAGATCTTTCTTGTGCGCAGTGTTGGCGAACAATCCCTGACCGCAATCAATACGGCACTGGTAATCGCGACGCCGGGCATTTTGGCCTTTCAAACATTGGGACAAATGCAGCTGCCCGCAGTCTCTGACTGGGCAGCATCCCCCGAAAACAACTACAGGCCCGCATTGTTGAAGTTTTCTATCAAAATGCTGCTGCTCTTCGTTTTGATGGGGGCCGGTTTGGCTGTTTCGCAATCGCTTGGATGGGTGACTTGGTTCTTTCCGCTCAGCACCCGCGAGGTCGTTGAACTGAGTTTTCTCTACCTATCAGCGCATGCAATTCTCTGCTTTGCAGGACCATTGCAGGTGCTTTGTCAGTACCAAAATAGAGCTCGTGCCTTGGTGAAAGCTTTGGGTGCCTCTGTTTTGCTGAGCTGGATATGTCAGCTCGTATTCAGTCCACGCTCTTATGAAATGGCTCTCTTAATAGCCTTGCTGCTCTTCGCAATGCTGATTTCCACGGCGAGCCTTTTTATTTCCAAACCCACTTCAAAACATCGCTGAGAAGATCAAGATGCACATCAGGTTGATCGGCCAAGACTCTTGAGAGCCTCACGCGCCACACGCTCACCTAGCTCAAGGGCAAAATTGGTTCCCCTGTCCCAGGGATAAACGTGCGCAAGGCTCGCGTGAAATAATCTGGGCACACCATGCACATGCACTGATGGAACAAAGCGTGAGGCATTTTTACCCACAATCGGCTGCGCATATTCAGAACGAAAAACCCGCGCACGAATAAGGCTCTCTGGATTGAAGTGATTGTTGACAAAACGACAACCAAGCAAGGCCAATTGCACAAGATGTTCGTCGCTTTGTTTCCACTCTTCACTTTGCACATCCACATACTTAGCGAAGTAAATGAGGTGCTCATTACCGTACTCGGACCGATCCACGAAGTTGGTGTGTTCCACTGCAGCCAAAAATGGCTGCGTGGTAGTGCGCTTGAGGCTATACCAATAGTGCTCGCCTACTTTTTCGTTCAAAGCCAGAATAACAACCTGAACACCCAAAGCTGGCTGAGCCAAAGTCTCCTTGACATGCTCAAATGCAAACTGCCCTGCAAGTGCAGCAAAGACACGCGGAGAAGCTGCCACAATCACAGCATCATGTTCTTGAATGCCATGATTCAATGCAGCAACGCTCCAGCCCAGCCGTGTTCGCTCAACCTTAATTTCCTTGGCCTCCTTGAAAATACGCACGCCGTTTTTTAACAAAAAAGATTCCGCAGATTTGGTGAAGACCTCGAAACCGCCTTTGCATGTCCCGAGCTCAGGGGTGCGACAATGGAGGCGCGCCCACAGCCATGCCATGTTCACTTCAGATGCATGCCTCTCACCAAATTTACCCTCCAGCAACGGCTCCCAGATGCGAGCATAGCCTTCCTTGCCCATGAACTTTGTGCACCAGTCCTTGGCCGTAACTGTTTCAAGTTTTTTCCAGTTGCGCGACAATTTGAGATAAGCCAACGCCGCGCCCATGCGCACCTTTTCCGGCATTGAAAGCTCAGGATAACGCAACAAGGCAGCTGCACTGTCGAGCGGTACGAAACCATGCGTGTCGGTTTGGAAGACACTGGATGGCCTCTTAAATACAATATGTTGCTCAGCATCCCAGAGCTTTGCAAAGCGAGACACACAAGCATCGCTTTTAAACCAATGATGATAAAATTCCTCGAGGGTCGACTTCCAAGTTATTTCTCGGAAGCCGGCGGCCAGGCCACCGAGTTTGTCATTTTTTTCATACAAAACGACTTCAATTCCACGACGAGCGAGTTCGCTGGCACAGGCCAAACCTGTGTAGCCGCCCCCAATGACTGCGACCTGCATTTTGTAGTCCCCAAGTTCAATTATCTTGAACCGAGTCTATCAATTTCCTCAGCATGTGCATGCGACCATTCGTCGACTTTCAGATGAAATGCACGCCAACAGGTTGTCGGATGCACCTTTCCGCCACGCTCTGGGCGCACGGGTGAATTTTTTAGGAGCGCAGATTCAATGAGTCCCTGGCAACGTTGATACTCCTCGACAGATGCCGAAGAGGTTCTCCATAACATCGAAAGATATGAATTGGTCTTGTAACCCGCACGCACAAAAAATTCGGCACCAACCTCATCGGCCTCCTGCTCGAACCAATTCGCGTGCGCGTTGGCCTCACCATAAATAGCATCAATGCGCGCATTCATTTGTTTTTGAAGGGCACCAAACTGCTCAGAGAGAATAAAAATATCTTTCTCCCGACCACCCTCTTTTGCGAGGGCTGCAACTTCGGCTTGCAGGGCCTGACCTCGCACCCTCAACTCAGAAAATGTGGGGTCGGCTGCAGCACGTGGAGGGGCTTCTCCGAAACCCTGGTGTTGGAGCGTGATGTGGGCAAGCTCATGACTCAACACAGCTGCAAGTTCGTCATCATTCTGTGCGACCAGAACCATTGGTGAAGAAAACAGAATGGTTTTAACTTCAGGTTGTGTGCGGGCGTCCAAGTGCGTCCATGCGGCATTGATACCTATACAAAGCTCTGGCAACGCCAGCGGCCCGCGGAAGGTTGCGGGATTGGCTGCAGTTATTTTTTCGGCCAATAAATTGAGACGGGCGACGTCAGAATGAGTTGAATCAAATGCGGGACATCCAGGTGAACGTCCGACTTGCGGTGTGCCGCGGGAGGTTTCTCCCCAGGTGTGCTTCACCTCAGAATCGAACTGCGCAACCAAACCACAGCCGCCGAACAGCACAGAGAGAACAGGTACAAGCATCTGCAATCGGATAAACGTGAGCATTCTGAGTCTCCCCCCCCACACACACCGGGGGTAGCAACTACTAACGCTTAAATCTAGTGCATTTTTCAAGTTAGACACATTCTGACAACTCGCCATTTCGTAGACACCAAACACTTCCAAAAACGAAACGTCAGGCCATAATCAGGTGCCTGCGGGTCTGCTAAAGATGACTCAACATCCTGAAAGGCTAATTATTTTTCTGAACAGGGAGTTCAAACCATGCACGAGTTACGAGCCGCTGTACGTGCATTACAGATACTCAACCGCGCACGGCTCGACGATGCCTTGGGCACACGCTGGGCACTCTTGGCTGTGGCAGGTCTCAACCAAATCCGCCAGATGCATCCTCGTGTGGTGGGCAGCGATCTGATTGTGGATCGGGTGAACTGGTCTGCGGTTCTAGACACCTCGGCACGAGGCCTTGAAAAGTATCCACAGATTGCCCGGCATGCCGATGCCTGGGCCGAAGAAGCAGCAAAGAACCCAGAAACATTCAACGCTTTTTCAAGTTGGTATGGTTTTTTGGGAACCCCAGAACAAATTTTTATTGATGAACAGATCCGCAATGGTTCCCTGGCTATACGCAACGAACGCAACCATCTTCTGTGCGCTTATCAAATTTATACCGCACTGATGGAGCATGAATCGGCTGCAGCCTTCAACGCCGCAATGCGTGTTGCAGGCTACTCGTTCAAACCACTGAGTCAGAACCTGTTCACCGACTTCATGAGGGCAAATCAGGTCTCTTCCGCATAACGTTCAGAGACCATCTCCCATCTTTCTGGAGAGCGCCACAGCGCGGAAAGTAACAGTTCGCGCATGTTGCCAAATTCGCGCGGGAGATGATCGTAGAGCTTGTGAAAGAACTCCTCATGCCCCAACATTTCCTGCTTCCATTCCTCGGTATCGATGGTCATGATGTTGTTGAACTGTTTGGCTGTAAAATCGAGCCCAGTCCAATCGAGATCCGAGTACTGTGGCATCCATCCGAGCGGGCTCTCGACTGCCGATGCCTTGCCTTGAACACGTTCCACAGCCCAACGCAGCACACGCATGTTGTCGCCAAAGCCCGGCCACAAGAATTTACCGTTGGCATCCTTGCGGAACCAGTTGACACAGAAAATGCGCGGCGGATTAGACAACCCGCGACCCATTTGAAGCCAATGGTTGAAGTATTCGCCCATGTGATAGCCGCAGAAGGGAAGCATGGCGAATGGATCGCGGCGCACTTCACCCACCTTTCCGGCAGCGGCAGCTGTAGTTTCCGAGCCGATAGTTGCGGCAAGGTAAACGCCAAAGTTCCAGTTGAATGCCTGAACAACCAGCGGCAGCGTGGTGGCACGACGTCCGCCGAAGATGATGGCACTGATGGGCACGCCTGCGGGGTTTTCCCAGTCTTTATCGATCACAGGGCATTGGTGCGCAGGTGCCGTAAACCGTGCATTGGGGTGCGCAGCCTTGCGTCCACAATCGGGGGTCCAAGCCTCGCCCTGCCAATCGATCAGCTTTGGTGGGGGAGTGTCAGTCATGCCTTCCCACCACACATCACCTTCTGGTGTCAGTGCCACGTTAGTGAAAATGGTATTGTCGCGGATGGTGTCCATCGCATTGGGATTGGTTTTGTACGAGGTGCCGGGAGCAACTCCGAAAAAGCCAGCCTCAGGGTTGATTGCATACAGGCGACCATCCTCACCCGGGCGCAACCATGCGATGTCGTCGCCGAGTGTGCTCACTTTCCAACCCTTCATTTCCTTCGGTGGAATCAACATGGCCAGGTTGGTTTTTCCGCAGGCACTGGGGAAAGCAGCACTGAGATAAGTTTTCTCACCAGTAGGTGACTCAACCTTGAGAATGAGCATGTGCTCGGCGAGCCACCCCTGATCGCGCCCCATGGCCGATGCAATGCGCAAAGCGAAACATTTTTTACCCAAGAGTGCGTTGCCGCCGTAACCACTTCCGAACGACCAGATCGCACGTTCTTCGGGATAATGAACAATGTATTTTTCATCTTTGTTGCATGGCCACGGAACATCTTTCTGGCCTGTTGCGAGTGGAGCACCCACGCTATGCACGCACTGCACGAATTCAGCATTCTGCCCGAGGGCGGTCCAAACTGCTTTGCCCATGCGGGTCATGATTTTCATGTTGACCGCAACGTAGGGAGAGTCGGACAACTCGATACCAACTTTGCTGAGTGGTGAGCCCACGGGACCCATGCTGAAGGGCACAACGTAAAGCGTCCTGCCGCGCATACAGCCTTTGAATAGCCCCGCAAGCTTCTTCTTCATTTCAACAGGATCAACCCAGTTGTTTGTAGGGCCTGCATCTTGTTTTCTGCGGCTGCAGATGAAAGTGCGGTCTTCGACACGCGCCACATCGCTCGGATCAGACCAGGCCAAAAAGCTATTCGGGCGGAGTTTTTCGTTGAGTGGCTTAAATGTACCCTGATTTACGAGCGCTGCGCAGAGATTTTTGTACTCCGCTTCGCTCCCGTCGCAGAAATACACATCGCGCGGCTCGCACAGCTCAACGACCGATGCAATCCAACTTTTAGCTTCAGCATGCAATAACTCAGCTGGGAAAACGATCGTGTTCTTGGTCATGTTCTTCTCCATATTCTTCCACTTCTGCCACAAAAACCCAAAAAACAGCTTGAAATTCAGTAAAGTCAGAAAAAATATAGCCCAACAGCACTACCGCGCCCATTTCTCAGGCGAATCAGGTTTCCGTGACCTTCTTGAGCAACGGTGGAGCGTCTGGGCTGCGCCCCATGCGCCCACAAAGTGCAAGACAGGTCATTTGTGCAAGCGCAATCAGTGCAAAGACATCCGACCAATCGTGTCCTGTAGTGGCCAGGTCAAGCATGCCCATTTGTCCGCCGGTGCTCCGTTCCGCAACAAAGCGTTGAATAACTGCTGCTGCGTCCTCGCTGATGGATGGCGTTTGTCGCATCACAACGCGCACCGGGACCTCACGCTCAGCCAAGCTCTTCAGCAAGCGCAATTCGAGTTCTGCATCACCCGAAAGAAAGAGCACGACTCTATCTTCGGGCGAAACACAACCGAGCGGGCCGTGGAAGAACTCTGCTGTTGAATATGCACACGACGACAATCCAGTGGTTTCCTGCAACTTCAGCGCAGCGTCGTGGACAGCGCCAAGCAAAAGCCCACGCCCGAGCATGATCACCGAACGGGCACCGACAATGAACTCGGCCATGGTGTTGCTTGCCGGACTCACCAGAGTTTTCTCGATGCTCGATGCAATCGCACTCGCTCGATCTTGGATGGGCATGCCCGACAATGCAGCTGCGGCCGCCAATTGCGACACAAAACTTTTCGTTGCGGGTACAGCTTTTTCGAGGCCACAATTCAACAGGAAGAGCTCATCTGCGACACCACCGAGGCGACACGATGCATCCTGAGCAGCCGTCACTCCGAGAACAAGAGCTCCGCGCTCCTTGAGCCAGGCACATGCCCGGGTCACATCGGTGCTTTGTCCAGATGCGGAAAACGCAAGAACAACACAGTCTGAATAGTCGCCCACATTGTTGTTCTCTTGGGCTACCCAGAGGCGAAAATCCAACGGCTGTCGGCCACTAGAGATGGCCCACAGATAAGTGAAATACAGCGCTGCATTTCCGGAGCTGCCTCGCCCAACAACAATGACCTGTCGACGAGACTGCAGTTTGGTGCGCAAATCCTGTCCACGACTCTTCCAACCTTGAGCCTGACGCCGGACGAGAGTCGGCTGTTCGGCAACTTCAAATTGCATATGCGACTGAGTCATTGGTTGTTCGCTCCTTCCTGAACAATTCGAACAAGATTCAGTGAACAGTTCCGCTGCTCACGCGCCAAAACCGCTCCAGGGTCTTTCCATCCCGTGAATTTTTCAACAGGAGAGGGCGAACGTTGTCATGGCTTCCAAATATTGAGTCGATCTGCGACTCGTAATGCGCAATCAAAGCGATCTTTGCGTCGACATCTGCGGCGTGCTCGAAGCAAATTTTGCCGCGAACCTGCAAACGCGCCAGGGCTTTTTCGGCACTGTCAGCGACACCCACGTGAGCACCCTGATCAACCACGTAGGGAAAATCCTCGTACAAAAGGAAAGCGTCTTCGTTCTTCAATTGAGCCAAAAGGGTCTGTGTGGAAAGAATGTGATCGACGTGATGCCCGATTCCAGCAGGTGCAAGAAAAAGTGTTGGGCGCCGCTCGGCTTCAGTTAAAAATGGTTGCAAACCCTTGAGAAGAGCCAAAGGTTGGTGTGTGTCTTCAGCAACAGGCAGAGTCCACAAAGAATCAAGACTTGGATACAAAAGTTGTCGGGTTGAACCGCTACGCCGATAGATTGCATCGAGTAAATTTAACTGCACCAGCTTGCAACCGAGAGCCTGCATCGCTGCCACTTCCTCGTCACGACGCAGCGAAGGGAGAGCAATACCGTGCGGCGGATGCAGAGGATCGGCATTTTCCGGATCGGCAGTACAGACCGTGATGGTCACGCACTCCTGTTTTCCGACCAGGTCGCGCAACAGACCGCCACAGCTCAAAATGGCATCGTCCATATGCGGCGAAAGAACCACCACACGGGTGAATTTCTCGCCGATCCAATTCAGCAACTCTAGGGGGCCGAGTGCATTCAAAACTCAACTCCTTTGTATCTATCCAGACAACACAGTTTAGCTGCACGCAGTGATGTTCGGCAACTCAGCGATATTACGGTTCCGCTTTAAATTTGTCGGCGCAAAGAGGTGCGACCAAGGATTGGACAGTGTCCAAATACTCAATATTGCTGCGTCCCCCAAATTGACCTACCGGCACAGGAGCCTCGTTCGCCTCTTTGTGAGGCAAGGGGTGCCGGGATTTTCAGTCGCTGTTTTAGAGGAGACGACGCTCATGAAACTTTCCAAAGGAATGAAAAAAAAGACCACTTTCCCCATGGTCGCTGCACTTCTGATTTCGGTTGTTTCAGGAATTGCGGCATTCGCGCAAGCCGATCTGTCGCAGTTGAGTTTTTCGCGGGTAGAGACAGAGTTGAGAGCCCAAATGCAGACTCTGAAGCAGCACTCTGAACCCTGGGCGAAAAGTTCACGCAGTCGCGCCGAATTCGCGCTTATCAAGATTCAAAATGCACGCATGTCAGGCAACCCTGCCGTAGAAAATATGCATTTGCGACACGCCTGCGAGGCTCTCGCCGCGGAACGCTCTATTTTGATCGAGGCCCAGTCTGCCGATACCGGAAATACTATCCTTCTCGAGTCACTGGTTGAGCAAACGTTCACTCACAGAGAGATTCTCGGTTGCCTAGAATAATTCCGGAGCTTGCACCTCAACGAAATGGGCCCCAAAAGGCAAAATAAACTGCAGCCAAGATAAACGCGAAACTGATGAGGTAATTGAGCGTCATCGGTTCGCGTAGATAAAAAACTGAGAATAACATAAATGATGTCAGAGTGAAAAACTCTGCGATTATTCTTAGCTGTGCTGCGGGCATAACCGCGTGACCAATTCTGTTAGCGGGGACCTGAAGTGCATATTCAAAAAGCGCAATCAGCCAGCTGGCAAAAATCGCTATCCACAAAGGCACATCTTTGAAGCGCAAATGTGCATACCAGGCGATGGTCATAACCATACTGCTCGCTGCGAGCAAAATGGTGGAAGTCAATGCGGGATTCATGTCGGCCTCACGAACTTTTCTGACACGTCACGAAAGTAGCCATCGTTGGGTTTGTTCACAAACACAACGTTGAAAACGCCAGCGACTGTGAAAGTATCGGAAGACCGACTCAGGAGGAAGCCGCGGCATGGAGTTCCGATACAAACGCATCGTTTTTCTCAGCGGAGCTGGAATCTCGGCAGAGAGCGGGGTGCGTACGTTCAGAGATGGTCAAGGACTTTGGGAAAACCACAAAGTAGAATTGGTGGCGAGTCCACAAGGCTTCAAGCGCGACCCTGCTCTTGTGTGGAAATTCTACTCAATGCGGCGCATGCAAGCGAATGATGTGCACCCAAACAAAGCTCACATCGCTCTTGCCGACACTCTCCATGCGCTCGACAAGGCCGGAGCACGCGCACTGCTTATTACCCAGAACGTCGATACTCTTCATGAACGAGCTTTCGGTGCTCTTCCCAACAAAAACTTCATTGACATTCATGGGACGCTTTCGCGTTCTCGCTGCATCAAATGCAACAAAGTTTTTTCAGACCGGTGGGCCTACTATGACGCGCAGCAGCAGCCGATTGAATTCCACGCCGACAACCTGTGGTCGCATCCAGGCCTGCCCAACCTTCTGACAATTCCCCGTCGTGACCCCGCAGGTCTTCCCTTATCACCTTGCTGTTCCGTCCTGCTGCGCCCGGATATCGTCTGGTTTGGCGAAAAACCGCAGGGTGTTGAAAAGGCCATCGACCAGCTGACGAGCTGTGACCTTTTTGTTTCGATTGGAACGAGCGGGAACGTCTATCCGGCTGCTGGATTCGTCTCGGTTGCGCGCAAGGCGGGCGCCCATACGGTCAGCATCAACCTCGAACCCCCGGAAAATTCAGCCGCTTTCCATGAACACCTGAACGGGCTAGCGACAGAAAAAGTCCCGGATTTTCTCAAAAAAATCTGACCCGCAGGCTCCCTTGAATGTTGACCTGAGGTGCAAAAGACTCAATAAAGCCAACGGAATCCTCTGTTGGAGAAATGCACTGTGATTGGATTGTCGAACGTCACCAAAAATCAAGGCGGCCGAACTCTGTATTCAAATGCCAGCTTTCAGGCACAACCCGGAGACCACATTGGTCTTGTTGGGCCGAATGGAGCAGGCAAGACAACCATCTTCAGGCTGCTGACTGGAGAAGAGGCGGCCGACAACGGACAAGTGATTCGCCCCAATGCCCTCAGCCTGGGCTATTTCTCACAGGATGTGGGAGAGATGCACGGCCGCACTGTTCTCGAAGAAACCATGGCTGGCGTTGAAGATCTCGCTCGACTGAAATCACAAATCGCAGAAATGGAACAACGCCTCGCAGAACCTATGGACGACGATGCCATGGCTGCACTTCTGGAAGCTTATGGCGATGCACAGGCACTGTTTGAATCACGCGGTGGCTATGATCTCGACGTCCGAGCCCAGGAAATTCTCAGTGGTCTTGGCTTTTCTCTCGATGATTTTCAACGCTCGGTGGAGCATTTCAGCGGTGGCTGGAAAATGCGCATTGCGCTGGCGCGTATCCTTCTTCTCAACCCCGATGCCTTGTTGATGGACGAGCCCACGAACCACCTCGACCTCGAATCCATCATGTGGCTCGAACAGTGGTTGTCTGAATTCAAAGGCATTCTTGTGATGACAAGCCATGACCGTACGTTCATGAATCGGGTCGTCAACAAAATTGTAGAAATTGCCCATGGCAACATCACCACTTACTCAGGCAATTACGACTTCTATGAGCGCGAACGCGAAGTCCGCAAGGAACAGCTGCTTGCCTCATTCCGACGCCAGCAAGAAATGCTTGCCAAAGAAGAGGAATTCATCGCGAAATTCGCAGCTCGTGCAAGTCATGCTGCGCAAGTACAGAGTCGTGTGAAGAAACTCGACAAAATCGAACGCATTGAAATTCCCTCAGAAGAGAAAGCTGTAAAATTTCAGTTCAACAAACCGCCGCGCAGCGGCGATGACGTAGTCAAGATGAACACGCTCGGAAAAGTGTGGGTTTCTGCAGACGGCCGCAGCAAACGTGTGTTCTCGGGAGTCAGTGGCATTGTTCGCCGCCAAGACAAAATCGCGCTGGTGGGAGTCAATGGCGCAGGAAAAAGTACGTTGCTAAAAATGATCGCCGGGCAAACTGATGCCACGGAAGGTTCGTGTGCTTTGGGAGCAAGCCTGGAGGTGGGCTACTTCAGCCAGCACGCGCTTGAGGTTCTGAATCCAAGCCGAACCATTTTGGAACAGCTACAATCGGTGGCACCTCAGGCTTCGATCGGAACACTCAAAACTCTCTTGGGCGCCTTTCTGTTCTCCGACGACGAGGTTAACAAGAAAATCTCGGTGCTCTCGGGTGGAGAAAAAAGCCGTGTTGTGCTTGCTTGTATTCTCATTCGTCCGGTCAACTTCATTATCCTCGACGAGCCCACAAACCACCTGGACATTCGCTCGCGCGAAATCCTCATGGAAGCACTCCAGGCGTTCGAAGGAACGGTTATCATTGTGAGCCACGACCGCCATTTCCTCTCGCAAATCACCAATCGTGTTTTCCGGATCGACCACGGCGAAATGCAAATTTACGAAGGCGGTTTCAAGGAATATATCAATTCATCGATGCACGATGGTAAGGCGCACTAAAAAAAAGGCCGGGCTTCGACCCGGCCTTTTTTATCGTACCAACATCTTCTTATCAGAAACTCTTCATCAATAGCGATCCTTGAACTGTTTGAATTTGCTCCACAGTGAACTCGCGCTGTGGGTCGGCTGCCCATAGGGACTATGTGGCATTGAAGCCCACTCCAACCGAACCGTATACGCAGCGTCGTTGAAACTGTAGAAATCATAAATGCGCTCAACGTCGTCGTACCCGCCACGCCACTTGATGAGCTGCACCGCAGCTTTGTCTTGGCTTTCGGGTGAAAAATCGGTGAGACCGAGATAACGCCGCACTTCATCCCAAGTTGTTGATTTGATCTGGTAGCGCCCAGCAGCATCAGAGCAGTATCCGCCCGAGCAAATCAGCCTGCGCGGATGCCCTGCAAAACTATAGAACTTCACATAACTGAAGATGTAGTCATAGGAGTTGTTGGTCCCCTCGGCATAGGCAATCGTGTCCAGAAAAGCTTTAAGGTTTGCTGAAAACAAACTTCTCAGGCTTGTTTTTTGGATGTGGTCGCGAAACACGTAGCCCCGTGTAAACTCGCAGCCAGGCACAGCCTGTTCCATGACAATCAAGAAGTGTGAACCCTCAGACGCAGGTGCTGCCTTAAGTAGAATTTTTTGGTTTGCCGAGAGCGCACATTTTTCGCTGCCTATCTGCAGCGTGGCGGAATCAACGGTCGACTTTTTGAAAAAGGTATCTTGAGAGCCCACAATAACAAAGTTCTCAGTGCTCTCGTCGGTCATCAAAAAATCGGATTCTAAATCCGGGGACTGTCCACACGCGGCCGACACAAGCGCCAGCCCTACAACAGCAAGCATGTTCATCAAACGCATATTCAACCCCTTCTCGCAAACGAACCCAAACGCTTGCAGCAAAACTGATGCCGCTGAATAGCTTCCAGAATCACAGGAGAATTCTTCTGCCAGAAGTGACCAGAGATTGTACAGTCGCCAAATCTTTTATTTCCGAGGGGATATTTTGCCAAAGAATTTGAGCTCGCGTGATGCGAATTCAGCCTCAGCGAAAACTCGCGCCGACACCACAGGTTCACCAGCCAGTCCCCATCCGAAGTGGCGGAACGCACGCGCTGCACGCCCCGGCGGAGCGAGGTGACATCCAATACAACTGCCCTGCAAGGGAGTAGAGCTTAGCGGCTCGAGGAATTCTCTCTGAGAGAAAACCCTGACTCCCGTTGCGGGAGAAGTGCGCAGGCCGACAGAGTCTGGTTCTGCGTCGGTCAACGATTCATGAAAACCGCCGTGAAAGAGTTTGTCTTTGGTCCACTGCCGGCCATTGTTGATGACCCGGGCAAAGGTCCAACGCTCCTGCCCAGCTCCTGAGATAAACAACGAAACATCATTGGGGAATGAATGCCTGCGCACCGCCTCAAAGAAGCCCTGCGGCCTCTTCCAGCGCGATTTTGGCTCAGAGCTGTTCCAGGATTCCCAGATTGAAATTGCCTTAGAAAAATTCCTAAACGAAAATGCGGCATGAAGTGCAACGTCGGGAAAGAAAAATCCACGATCATGTTTCAGAACAGGTTGCAGAACAAAACGTATTTCACTGAACTTTCCATCCTGAGCACATCGCTGCACATCAGCAAGCGAATGATTCTCTTTGCCCAGACGAATACGGCAGGGATCAAGACGCATTGAGGAAACATACCAAGAATCTGCTTTGCACAGCTCCGGTAGAAAACCTCTCATGGCGACAAGAAAGGAGTCCGCCTCAACGAGAGCACGCTCTGAGCCCGTGACCACCTTTGGCTGACCACAGCTCGGCAAATGTGGGCTTTCACCATAGAGGGCAGTCCAGACACGTTCGAAGTCATCGACGCTGAAAAGTGCACCTGCGCCAAAGGCTGGAACCGCGTATGGGATAAATCGGACAGACTCCATCTGTTTCAGATCGACAACAGTGTTGCTCGGCATCTTTCCGGCGGCAGGAGTTTGAAACATCACCAGTGTTGCGAGTGCGCCCAATGCCGACATGGAGTTTCTCGTTCAGCGCTTGGTTTGAGTTTCAAAAACAATCCGCGCCTGCAATTGAGAAGCCACTTCATCGCAATTGTTGTAACGGGTGTTGTTTGAGAATGAGCATTGAACAAGCGTCTTATCGTTTGCCAAATACTTTGCCGTATCTGTCACCCGACCAGAGCTGACAAGCGACGGATCAACAATCAACTTGCACTCGGGCAAGCTCTCGGGAATCACCAGATCGAGCTTAATGGGTGTATCACCAAGACGAGTCGGAGGAGTGTAGTCAGTTCGGAAAAGTACATCTTCACGAAACACGGGAGAAGGACTCAACGCATTCAGCGGTCCTGGAGGCAACATCAGAGTCGGGTTAATTACCGGGTCGAGATATGCAGAGTTCTTCACATGGTTTGCGTCTGCATGAAGAATCGGGCGCTTCGTCAGGTTTAGCTCAGCAGTCTGCCTGCATGCATTTTGAGAGGCTCCACCGATGCAATAAATGTTGTTGATGACACTACAAATAAGAGGGTCACTCTGACGTCCTGCAACGCAGTTGCCTGTGTACCCCGTTTCGTCGGGCTGTGCGCAGGTGAACTGCATGCAGTGCCCAATAATTCCTTTACGGGTGTCAGAGATATATGCGCCACGTGGATCTCCCTTCTCTCCCATTTTCTTCCACACGCGTGTATCCCAAACGTGATATCCTTCGCGCCCACCCACAAGGAAGGCGTAGCCATTGAACTTGGTGTCGTAGTAGCTGCTCTTGAAATCGCCCAGGTTGGCAAAACCCTCAGAGCGCTGTTGCTCGACGGTTGCCTTGTAGAGACGCTGCTGCAAAAAATATTTTCGATTCTGGTCGAACGATGTGCGCACCATGCACTGGAGCTGTGCTGGTTTGGATGAGCTTTGTGACACAAACGCCGGTGGCGTGCCGTTCCGATCCCACTCGCAGTACTCTTCCTGGTTCAACCAACCGCCCGGCAACGGCTGGCGGTTGTGATTGATAGCCAAACGGCGATTTCCTGCACAGCTCCACTGTGTTACAAAACGTCCATCGGCTGATACGGTCTGATTTGAAGCTGCAGATTTTATCACAACACCACGATCGCCTTTGAATCCATGACTTCCATCACGCACGGCAAAGGTCTTCAAGCGAGCCAAAGCAGTTGCGTCGAGCGGATCGCAATTAAAGGCGTAAGACGTCGATCGGTCGGTCACAAGATAACTCCACCGCGCAGATTCAGATGTGCCTGCACGGGTTGGAAGAAGCAGACTTCCAACATCAATGCTCGGAAACTTTATTTTCTGACCATCAACTTCAACGTATCCCCACATTGCCTGTGCTTCGTCGGTAGGAATTTGCAGTTCATAGCCCAAGTAATGATCGAAATTGAACGGAACCGGGGGTTGGGTTGGCATGAGCGGACGCGGAGCATCAATTGCAGTCATGATTTGAAAGCGAACCCGTTGCCCTTTGGCCGTCTGAGCTTCACCACCGAATCCTAAAACATAGGGTGTTACAGCGGAACCAGCGCTGTTGCGCACACGCCAAACAATCCTCAAGTCGCCGCCTGGCTGACCGTTAGGCAATTTGCAGCTCGTCAGACGTGTCACCTCAAACTGAGAATCAAACTGCTGCTGAGTGAGCCCCTGAATCGCAGCCCCCGAATTGAAAGTTCTCGGCTTGCACGCAGCCAATGACAATCCAAGAGCCAACGTGATCGCCGCTCCCGCTGCAAAATTCATCCTCAAGAAAGACATCGACGCCTCCATGAACAGTTCCAATCTCAAAAGACTAGCAAACCCAGACGACGAAGCGATGTCATTGAAATGGACACCTGGGAACTTCTAATCATTTTCCTTTTTCAAGACTCTTTGGCTGGCACGTCATACGCATCACCATGTATTTTGGCCAAGCACCTGGCCACAGTTGTCTGAAGCCAAGTTTGGAAAGAAAAAGTCGAAATTTTCACTCTGCTCACGTCATCGTGCGAGGTTGATCATGAAACATGTTGCCGTTTTGTCAGTGGATCATACGAAAGCACGATTCTATCTTCTCAAGCCGGCAGAACGACCGATGGAGCAGTGGAGTCCAATCCTGCATCCCCTCGATGAAATCATCAACGTCCATTGGCTGGAGCAGGAAAAAGAAATGCTCACAGGCGGCAACCGACACTCCTACCATGTTGGAATCTGTGGTAACGCAAACACAAATCATGGCTTTGACGACCATCTTGCATCACATAAAGTCGAGATTGATAAAAAGTTTTCGCGCGAGATTACAAATCGATTACGCCAATTCCTGGCTGAAAATTCGGCTGAAGGGCTAGTTATTGCAGCTGAAAGCAAAGTTCTGGGACGCCTGCGCGAGCAAATGGGCGAAGAGTTCAAAGCAAAAATGAGTGTCGAAGAGGTCAACAACAACCTCTGCAACCTTAAGCCCGTTCCGCTTCACGAACACTTGGCCAAACTCGGACTTCTCCCCCCTCGCATGGCTCCGCTCAATCCACAGCAGGAGCCCTTCGCACGCACTGGACAGTGGCGAAGAAGGCGCATCCCTGGAGAAGGGAAGGAAACTGGGGAGCTCGGCAGCCAACCATAAAGTTAATTATTCCAGACCCTTGAATATAGATTGCTGGAGTGCAGCCACTCTTCGGCTTCTCCAAATCCCAAATATGACTCAACTCCTGCCCAAAAACTGCCGAGATGCGCGAGAGCTTCCGAGCTCGCTTCGTGCACTTTTGAGGAGAGACGACCTTTGGCGCGCAGTCTGAAAGACATCCTTCACATGATGGGACACTTTCTCAAATCGCCGCAGCAGATTGGAGCAGTTGCGCCCTCTTCCCGTTTCCTCGCACGACGCATGATGGACACACTGAACCTCGATCAGGCAAGCACAATTGTTGAGCTTGGAGCAGGCACAGGAGCCATCACGACCGAGCTCCTGCAGCGAACCGGGCCCAGCTCAAAGATCATGATTATTGATTCCAACCCTGCGGCAGTCTCAATCCTGAGGCAACGCCTTGCTGGGCGTTCAAATCTCTTCATTGTTGAAGGCGATGCTCGGGAGCTGAAGAATATTTTAAAGGTCCATAACTTTGGGAAAGTGGATGCGGTTGTCTCGAGCCTACCGTATGCGAGTTTGGGCGAAAATATTACCCGCCACATTCTCTCTGCTGCAGCCGAGAGTCTAACCCCCAACGGTCATTTTGTTGCCTTTCAGTACACTCCTATTCTGAGAAAAACGCTGGAAAATTATTTTCACATTCAAAGCAGCAGTGTGGTGCTTCGAAATTTTCCACCTGCAATCGTGTATGGCTGTGTCAGCAGACACTCCTTACAAAAAACTGCAGAATTAAGAGAGATCGCATGAAATGGAGAGGCAAGCCATGACATCGAGAGCGAATGTTTTTCTTTTTTCATCTGTTCTTTTAATGACGGCAACTCTGCTGGGCTGCAAGCAAACAAACTTTGCGAGCTTCGACAACAAACCTACAACAACCACGATCACACAGTCACTGAGCTGCGAAGATGAGAAGCAAAAAAGCATAGGACTTAAAAATCCAAAGACGAACGAGTTGGTCTTTTCAAAATCCTGCATGTCAGAGGCCTCTTCCACCAGAACTCCCGCAGACATTGTGTTCGTCATCGACATCACCGGCAGCATGGAGGACAGCCTCAACACTGTGAAAAATGGGGTCGAAAAATTTGCACTCGGACTGCGGCAGGATAAGGGTTGGGATGCCCGCTTCGCTGCCATCGGCTATCGTGACAACATTGCTGAACAGGTTGGTTTCACTGATGAAAAGAATCTTGCTGCGCAAATCAGCTCATGGAGGGCTATTGGGGGCAACGATGCACAGGAGGCTGGCCAATTGGGCCTAGCCACCGCTGTTGAAGCGCTCACGCGCGACTTCACAGCCAATCCCTCCAGGGCAACTGCAAGCAAGAACATCCTGTTTATTGGCGATGCCATTTCATATTCATTGAACAACGATCACTTTGACTTTTCCACTTCACAGCTGGAACGAGTTTTTGCATCTGTGCCTGCAGACCTAAAATCGAGAATGAAATTTTATTATTCCGCAGCCAAAGAGGTTGAGCAGTGCATTCGCCCTGCACTTTTTGGCTGTGCGGAACTTGGCAAATCAACACGTTTTGCAGCCTATGAACAAATCACGACTCTCGCGAAGACGCTTGGCTTGCCAGGAAAAGGCTTTGACTTTCCGTTTACCGACAAGATTCTCTTGAATGAATTTATGGATGAATTCACTCCGGGTCAGGCCTGTACCTTCAAGAGTGCGAGCATCAAGGATTCTTCGGGCAAAGAGGTTGCCATCGTCAAAGAGAATGGCACCTTCGAAATCCCCCGCAATTTTAAAGCTGACGCGCTCGATATTGAGGTTGAGCGATGCTGCGCGGGTTCCCAGCCCAGCGCAACAACTCCTGCACCCTCATCGCCAAAAGATGTGAAAATCATGCCCGTTGCAGCAACGACCTCTGGCTGCAAAACAACCAAAAACAAATTCAGCCTCAAGATTAAATAAAATCGAACGTTTTCAGTAATTTGAATATTTTACGGAATTAAGCCCCCAACTCGAAATCGATTGAGTTCCTTTCCTTCCGCAGCTAGACCTCGAGCGTCAGACATCAGCAAGCTGTGTCCCAGGCCACGGGCTTAAATTTTGGTTTAAGGCGTTACTCCATGTATTCAAATTTCTCTTATTTTGCCGCGCGTGTTTGTTTGTCGCTCACACTCCTCACAACGACAACCACAATCGCCGAGGCAGCCCCCACGAGCCTTTCGGCCGAAGATTTCATTAAAATACGCTGCCACACAGACGGATTGCCGGCCTACACCCAGTGGTCGGGAAACATCACAACCTCTGGGGTAGATAAAGACGAAGTAAAAACTCTGTTCAAAATCGTCGGATTCAATGTGGCGCGCTGCTATCGCAACAACTCAGGAAACTGGATGGTTTCGTCGCGAGAACTGACCTACTATCTCGATCCTGTGACGGGTTTAGTTGTTCACAACTGGAAGAACCCCTGGACCAATGAAAGTGTCCCGGTGATTCACATTGCAAATGATCTTGTCCAACAACCCATTCCGGCGGTCATCAAGATTCCAGTCGAAAAGCTGGGCGCAACAGCTATCGTCCGCATCGATGTGCCGTTGAGCTACCCAAACCCCTTGGGGGGAGATGCACGCTTTTCTGATTATTCTCCTGAGAGATTCTACAAGGCCCACGAGTCGTTCAGCTACGTCGTATCCTCTGCGGAATTAAAGGACTTGAGTGCAAAAAAAACGTTAGAAGATGTTCAGGTCAGCTGGACACGCGTTTCACCCTGGATGCCCTGGATGAAAATGAAAGGCATGCCTGGCTATGTGGTTTTCAATGCGATTGTCAGCAAAGTTCGCAGTTTTTCTGATTTGCCCGAATTGATCCAAAGCGATATTCGCGAGCGGCTGCCGCTTTACGCCGATGCGCCACAGTGCATCGTTACAAATCGCGCAAACGTTTCGAGCTGGACCTACTTCAAAGAGAATTTTCAGGCCTATTTGACTGGGCTTCAGTTCCCTTTGCCAGCTCCGCTCAGTCTTGCTGAGAACGAATGCATCGCCCCTTGAGAGTTCAACTGAACCCTCAAGGGACTCAAGCGATGTGTGCATCCGCCTCATTTTTTATTTGAGTGCCACCATTGCCGGCTGCGTCCGCCTAAACTTCGGCCAATGTTCTTTTCCAAGTTCGAAATAATCTTCCACAGAGCTTCAAGCTGAATACCGGCGACACCGCTATCTGCGAACTTCTGCGCCATGAGAAGAAAATCTTCTGTGGCCAGATTCCCTGACGCACCCGGAGCGAACGGACAACCTCCGAGACCTCCAAGAGAGGAGTCGTAAATCCGAATACCCGCAGAGTACGCAGCAACAACGTTGGCCAGAGCCATGCCCTGGGTATCGTGAAAATGAGCCGCGAGGCGCTGCGTGCCATATCTGTCGCCCAGGACCGAAAACAGTGCATGCACCTGCAGCGGATGCGCGTGTCCGAGAGTATCGGCCAGAGCCACCTCATCGACGTTACTCTTATTTAAAAAGCACGATGCAAATTCAAACACACGCTCATGACGCATCTGCCCTTCAAAGGGACACACCCATGCGGTAGCCAGATCAACTCGAACGAACAGATTGTTCGCCTTGGCTTCATCCACTAAATTGAGCGCTTGCTTCAGACCCTCTTGCGCCGAGATACCAGCATTCCTCTGCGAGAAGCTATCAGAGGGGATGGCCACAATGCACACGCCATCGACCCCTGCGGCAAGTGCACGCTTAAGCCCCTTGGAGTTGAAAATTAGTCCGGAGAAGTGTGTTTCTGCACGCAACGGGTGGTGTGCCAGGCTTTGCACAAGTGCATCGGTATCCATCAGCTGCGGAACTGATTTCACAAAGCTACCAATCTCAATATTGCGCACACCTGCAGACATCAGGTCAGCAATAAGTTGACGTTTGACCTCCAAACCTAAAGTTTGGGCCTCACTCTGGAGACCATCTCGTGGGCTCACTTCGCAGAGCTTAAGTGGTGTACTGCTGTTGAAATCTTCTCGACGCACGATATGGCTTAGCGGTGCCATTGCACGACTCCTGCCGCGTAAGACATCTGTATCCACCGGGAGTCGTAGCCCGCCAGATCCTGAAGAACAGCTTCAGAAGGTGCTCCCACACGCGGTTAGAGGGAGACCGAACAACCAACACAAAATCATCCACCATTGAGCATATCGGAATGTTGGGGAAATTGCTGAGAATACATGTGAAAACAGATAAAAACAAACAATATTAGCTACTTGATCGATAAGATTAACATTCTGTAACGATCAAGTTGCACACAGCAGCACGCATGAACCATCAAACGATCCCCCGCGCTCTCATGTCAGCGTGCACTTGAACAGCTTGCTGCAAACTCACGACCTCACCCCAATGAGTTTGAATATCAAGCAGGTGAACACGATTCAGCTCCGCAACCTTATCGGCAACACACTCCCGCACAACAAAGGGTCGGAGACCACTTTGCAAAGCATCAATGACCGTCGCTCGGACAGCACCGCTCGTTGTGAACCCAACGATAAAAACAGTGTCACATCCCGCGAGCCTCAACTCTTGTTCAAGGGATGTGCCGAAGAATGCGCTAGGAAAAGGTCTCACAATTTCTGTAGACTGATGGCAATCCAAGTTTTCTTGCCTGGTCTGAGGAGAGATGTCCTCTTCAGCATATTGCGACCATTTTGATCCTGTCTGAAGTTCACGCAATGCGGGGATTTTTTCGAGAAGTAGACCCGCATCAAAGCCCGGACAATTTGCACACTCCAAGCGCGTGAAGAAAATCGGATGCCCCTCGCGTCGCACAAACCGCACCACAGAGGTGATTGAATCGAGGGCAGCAACAGCACTCGGTGTGAACAAGGGCGAACGCGGGTCTGTGTAAGCTTGCAAAACATCAAGAACAATGAGAGCCGGTTTATTTCCGGGTATCAGGCTGACCTGACTCATGACACTTACCCCTCCACAACAACACCACTTTCCCCTCAACACCACCGCTACGTCTGCTCAATCGGTCGACCCCGTGAACAGATTAACTCAGCCCTCGAGAGAGCGCGCTCTTGCTTGCACCAGAAGAGTCAGCTGTGATTAAATTAATTGAGAATTCCCGATAATTATACCCCCTCAGCGCACTTCCGAGCTTTTTGAGATTCGTGCATCAGGTACGAATCAGATCTTAGGTCAATGGAGAAGCCCTTATGTCATGGGTTCACATTTCAAAATTAGGGGCGCTCGCCAGCTTGCTCACAACAATCTCAACCTGCATCCGCTCGCGGTTTTCCAAACGCCAGCTGAGCAAGATAATTTTCTCGTTTTCTATCCACATGGAACCAAGGACAATATCGTGCCCTCAGATGGCGGCTCTGCGGTCGAAACAACCTACAGCGACGGAAAAGTTTCGGTGGTCAGCTGGTCACTCAACGGTGCAGGACATCCCACGCCAAGCAAGAAGGTCATCAAGGGAACCATAAT
>JBILKQ010000019.1:0-27253 GCA_044376655.1 Silvanigrellaceae bacterium | reverse complement strand
GGTGCCTGGCGCAACGCACTCTTCAAGGCTTCAGCATAAGAGAGGGTGTCCAAACCCAGCTCACGCTGGTTGAACATCGAGCGCTTGTCGGAATGCACAAATTCAATCGGGTCTTCGACTGTGATGATGTGAGAAGTGCGGGTGCTGTTGATATAGTCGAGCATCGCAGCCAGGGTTGTGGACTTGCCTGAGCCCGTTGCACCGGTCACTAGAATAAGACCCCGCTTCTGATCTGCAAGCTTGCGCACACTCGAGCCCATCTCAAGTTTCTCGAATGATGGAATTTCCATTGGCACAAGACGCGCCACAAGACTCAGATTGCCGCGTTGGTGAAAGATATTTACACGCACACGACCCGCACGTTGGCTTTGATAGCTCAGATCAACATCCTGCATTGAGTTGAGCTTGTTGTTATAACTTTCGTTCAGTAGCGCCTTCACCAATCCAGCGAAAAATTCAGTATCGAGGCGAGGCCCATTGCGGCTCGGAAACAGCTCACCGTTCCATCGAAACATCGGGACTTGCCCTTGCTTCAAGAGAACATCACTGGCACCGCCCTTCAGCGCGCTTGCCAGGAGAATTTCAAAAAGCTCGAGCGCATCGCGCTTTTCATTGGCTTTCACTTGAGCATGCGCGTTAGATTGCCCTTGAGCTACAGGCTCGATTCTAAGTGCTTCAGTTGGAACGGGTTGTGCAGACTGAGGCCGGGGCGCCTCGACCACAGGAGTTTGCACAGAAGGTTGCTGAGATTCTGGGGTAATGGAAGGTTTGGAGGCTTCTTGCAGGTTATCCGGGAACTCGGATGCGGGTGAATTAGAAACAGCGGTCTGAGGAGGATTATGCAAATCCAAATCCAACTCCCGCAAGGGATGGGATAGCTTCACAGACCCCTTCGGTCCAGCGACAACAGCTTCCTCCAACTCAAGCTTCGCACCAAGATTTACGGTGAGCATTGGCGACTCAGCATGGCCTGGCACTTTCTGACCAGTGACCTTGCCTTTATCCTTTGGACGCTCATCGAACACCAAATCTTCTTCGGTGTTGCTCAGTTCGACGCCAGCCATTTGGCACTCCTTCTCAACCGTTGAATGTTCGGAGGATTTTCAAAAATCTGAAGCCGAATAAATTTTTTTCTGAACCCTCCGATAACTCATATGATTTAGAGGAGAGAAAGCCATGGCAAGCACATCTGGCCCATTTGGCCTTCGCGAAGAAGATTTGATCGCCATTCCGGTCGACAGCCTCAAGGCCAACACACCCATTAATTTCGACCTGTACGCCGCAGTCGGTGGGGCAGATTCCAAACGCGCCAAGGACATCATCCTGTTTGCCAGCGCACCATCAAACTGGAACACCGCGGAACCCGCCATGCTGAAAAAGTGCGGGATTTCGAATTTCTTCATCCGCCCCGACGACCAAAAACGCTATAAGTCATATTTGGCCTTCAACACTGCCTCACGAGCCGTCGATCACAACGGCACGCCTGAGTTCCGTATTTCACAAATCCAGGACATTGGCTCACACCTCATGGAGGTATGCTTCCACACGGGCATGGACAACCTGGTTCTGGGACGTCTTCAGACTGTGGCTAATGACATTGTCACTTGCCTCGAGGATGACCCGAGGGCGGTTCTGCATATTCAAAACTTGGTTGATCACGACATGTACACCTACTTTCACTCGACGGGTGTAGGGATTCTGTCTGTTGCGATCGCCAAGGCAATGGGTGAGAACAACGCAGATGTTCTGCGCTGCTTTGCGCTCGGTGGGCTGTTGCATGACATCGGCAAACGCGAAACACCGCTTCATGTTCTGAACAAAAGTGGCCCACTACTCGACACAGAGTGGGACATGATGAAAAAGCATCCGGAAGATGGATTCAATTCAGTTAAAAATCTCGATGTTCCGCAAATGGTGCGTGACATAATCCTGTATCATCACGAGAAGCGCGACGGCACAGGTTATCCATTCCGACTCAGTGCAGATCAGATTCCACTTCCCGCGCAGCTGGTCAGCATCGCAGACATCTTCAACGCCCTCACGACAACCCGTAGCTATCACCGCAAGCGAACACGCTTCGAGGCTCTAATGCTGATGAAACAAGACATGCTGGGCAAGATCTGGGGCGACGCATTCAAGGGTTTGATTGCAGCCCTCACAGAGGGCGAAGGTTCATCCGATGACAAAGAGATCCGCTCAATCGCTATCGGTTGAAGATTTGCTTTCAGCTGAGAGAAGAGTGTCGACCGGTGTGTCGACACTCTTCTTTTTATTGCATTCAGCGCAACAAGGAACCACATTCCCGGGCGACGTAGTTCCACCACGGGCAATAGGAACAATGTGATCCATCGTCAGCTCTTTGAAAGCGAACTTACGCCCGCAGTAATGGCACAAACCATTGGCTGTTTTCTGCTGCCACCAGCGACTTTTTTTGGCCTCACGGACTTTCGCTCGCTCGCGGCGAATGTGCTCTTCATCAGCAAACAGATAGGAATTCAGTTCCATGGGAACGTTCACTCACGGCTTGGTCAGCATGGCTGCAATGTTCATGCTCAGCTTGTCGGGAAGGACACGCGAAGCAGCAGCCAGAGCCTTGTTCGATGCCCCAAGAACAATACGCGCCTCACCACGCGCAATGCCCTCCAATGCTTGCGCGACTGCGTCAGGTGATTTCATCATCCCGAATTTGAGCTTGTCTGCATTACCCGCAACCTCAAAGAATTCGGTTTCTGTGGGGCCTGGGCAGACAGCACAGGCACGCACGCCTGAACCACGTAGCTCATGCGCAAGCGCTTCGGTGAAGTCGCGTACAAACTTCTTTGAAGCCGCATAGACAGCGAAATTGGGGATTGGAATGAAAGATGCGGTCGAGGCAATATTCACAACCGTTCCGAAGCCATTTTTTTTGAATGCCGGAACAGCGTAATAGGTGAGCTCTACCAGCGCCTTTATGTTGAGTTCGATTTGGCCAAGCTGGAGCTCCATGGGAATTTCGGTGAAGTTGCCGATCTTTCCAAAGCCAGCATTGTTGATGAGCAAATCAACGCCTGTGCTTTCAATGACTGTTCTAAGGCGGCTGCGTTCGGAAGGTTTTTCAAGATCACAGGAGATACATTCGGCCATCACGCCCATTCTGCGGATTTCCTGTGAAAGCTCTTTGAGTTTGTCTTCTCGCCTTGCGACAAGAACAACATCCGTGCCCTGACGAGCGATTTGCAGGGCAAATTCACGCCCCAAGCCTGCCGAAGCACCGGTGATAAGCGCCCTCTTGTGATTTGCAAAAGTCATTGTGGCCTCCCCCCTCAAAAGCCATTGCCAAGCAATGGCCTATTGTTCGCCGACCTGGACGCGCTCTTCAAGGATCGGAGCCAAAAAAAAGGCGGCCCGAAGGCCGCCCACCACAGAGCTCTGTGAAGCTGCTCCTTCCTGGAGCGGTCTCATCAGAACTTGTAGAACAATTTCAATGTAACAACGTTGGCATCGAATGCGTTATCGACGCTGCGGCCGCGAGCTGCAAGCACGTAATCGTAGTCGAGCTGAACGGGGAGCTTAAGCTTCAAGCCATCGAAGCTCACACCCATCTGGGCGCTGCGACCCACGGATCCAGCCGTTTCAACGTCACCGAGCTTGGTCTTGGAATCGTTGTTCCAGCTGTAACGAGCGTTAAGCATGAGGAAGTCAACCGAAGGAATCCAAGTGCCGGGAGCCACAACAAGCTTGGAGTAGCCAACCTGGCGTGCACCCTTGCGCTCGAAATCTTTCTCTTCGCCCTTGTCTGCTTCAGCTGCGGTCCAAGCCTTGCCCTTCGAGAGCATGATTTCGCTTTGGTTTTCCAATTGGAGCTGGACACCATTGATAGGCTCGTAATCGGCGTTCAAGCGGATAGCACCATCGAGGGTACCGCGGCCCACTGGAATTTCATCCTTCTTCGTAGCTTCGGTGAAATTGCTCGAGTTGAGACGCACGCCAGCTGCAACGGAGGTGTAGAAAGGAACGCCTTCGAACCATGGCTCGTTGACGGTCGACAGAGAATACTTCGCACCGATTTCGATGTCGCCG
The DNA here is from genome assembly GCA_044376655.1 of Silvanigrellaceae bacterium. Classification (GTDB taxonomy): domain Bacteria; phylum Bdellovibrionota_B; class Oligoflexia; order Silvanigrellales; family Silvanigrellaceae; genus RFOM01. The sequence continues at coordinate 23,194 of JBILKQ010000019.1, read as the reverse complement.
AGGCCCTTTTGGAACTTGGTGTCTTCGACTGTTTTCTTCTGCTTCTGGTATTCGCTTTCCAAAGCGGTTGCAATGGATTGGGTTCTCAAGCCATCAACAAAATCTTTGATCCCTGTGTTTGCTGGCACGGTGAAGCTTGTTCCAGGGATTGTGAATGCAGCGGGAAATTTCTGATTTCCTGTGTAAAGAGCACCCAAGCCAGCTTTAAGCGGCGCAATCTGTGCATCTACAGCAGCGGTCACGGGACCTCTCAAATTCTGCTCAATGAACTTGGTCTTGTCCGAAACTTCGACTTTACCATCCAAGCGGTAAGGAATCAGAAGCTGAGCAGAGATACGGTCGGTGATTCCATATTCTAACACAGCTGTTGCGATGTTTGCGCTGATCTTCAAACCATTTTCAATCTTGTTGCCTGCACCGTCATAGCCCTTCTCAGAGTTCGCACCTGCATAAATGGCACGGAAGCGCAGCACGCTCTCAGGAAGAACTGCAGCCTCAGGAATGATGAGGCTCTTACGAGCGCCAGCGAGTTCTTCGGCATTCTTGGGTTGAGTTGCCATTGCATCTTTTGCAGCTTCCTTGGCTTCGCCCATGGAAGGAGTTGCAGGAGCTGCGGCTGGCGCTGCGGGAGCAGCGGCAGGGGCGGCTGTTTTTTGCTCTTCAACTTTCTTTGCAGCAGCAGCCGCTGCGTCTTGTGCAGCTGCCTTCGCTTCCGTTGCCTGGGTCTTTGCGCCAGCTTTCACTTCTGAAGCTTTAGCCTTGGCATCTGCTGCAGTAGCAGCTGCACCAGCTTTGACTTTGGAGGCAGCAGCTTTGGCGTCAGCGGCGAAAGCGACTGCAGTATTTGCAGCGACCATGGTTGCAACGACTTGGAAAACAGTTCTCATGACAGCTCCTTTGATAAAAACCAAAAAACAGTTTCTTAAGGGACGCTTTCCAAAGTTATCATAGGATCGGTGGGTGTCAATTTGACAACACGCGGCAAAATGACACCAGCTAGATACTTGGGTTGCCAACCTAATTTTGAGACAGAATTTTGTCTTAATTGCTGCATCACAGCCGCATATAAAATCTGGTTAAATCAGATGTGTCCGAGACCCTCGTTTGCCCGCATCGGGGCAGCTGACCCGAACTCAAACACGGAGAATGAAAATGCTCGCGAGAAAAATGAAATTGCCAGCCGCCTTGTCTGTCCTGCAATGCATCGCCTTGTCGGGCTGCAAGCAGAACAAAACAACCACTGACGTTCAACAATCTTCGGGCGGTGGTCAGAGCGTGCAATGTGATGTGATCGTTGTGGGAGGCACTACGGCCGCCTTTGCTGCCGCAATCACAGCCGCAGACACCATGCAGCCTGGAGAGGTGGCATGCCTTACAGAGCCCACTGATTGGCTTGGAGGACAGCTCACGAGCAGTGGCGTGCCTGCAGTTGACTATGCACACCACGACATTGAAGTTCCGGGCATTGGCAAGGTCAAAACCTCAGACGCGAGCCGCCATGTTGCCGCACAGAACAAATTCTTTGGCGAGTGGATGAAGCAACTCGGACCCGTCAGCAATGACAGGCTCGGCTTCCCTCAAATCGCCACCTGCTGGGTTTCGGTGCGTTGTTTTCCACCCAACAGCATTCTCGGAAGTATCAACTCACTTGCAGCCTCATACGAAGCTTCAGGCCGTTTGAAAGTATTCCGCAATACGGTTGTAAAATCAGTACGAACTGAAAATGAGCGGATCACCTCAGTCACTGTTATACAAAGGTCTGAAAATGGCACACCGCCACTGCGTCTCTCGGAGCAGGTAAAAGATTGGTACAGCACCAAAGACTCAGCAGACTTCAAAAAGAAAGTGATAACCCTGACAGGCCCTCAGAAATCCACAGCGAACGGACAAAAGTTCTTTCCTGTTGTGATCGATGCGACCGAATGGGGCGAGGTTCTCGTGTTGAGCGGATCGTCTTACCTGCAAGGAATGGAGCGCAATGAAAATGCGCCGGTTGGACAAGGTGCTCAAGAAACGTGTGGCCAGGCCATCGTCTACCCCATCACACTGCGCATGAATGAAACTCCTGTGCCTGATTCTGCACTGGCCCGTGGACGTTGGAGCAAAGATTTCCAACCCAAAGTCGAAGCCTACAAACAGTCGCTGGTCAAACGTGGTCTGCTGGATCCAGGAAAGTCGCTCTACAGCATTGCGACAAACTCGCGCGCATTCAGCTTCGATGATGTTTGGAGCTACAGACGCCTCGTGGTTGGACCAGTTGAACGCAAAGAGAAAGTTTACGGATTCTTCCCCGCAGCGCAGATCGGCGACATCACCAACCAAAACTGGGAGCTCGGAAACGATTATCCTTATCGTTATTTGTTCCTGCCCTTCAGCGAAGCGCGCAGTCAGGCGCGCTCCGGAAACTGGGAAGGCGGTATCGATGTTCAAGCGTTGGCTGAGGCAGAACTCCAGGCCTGGGGCTGGGTGGATCACCTGCGCAAGAATGCCACTGTGACTTGGAATGGACAGAAGCGGGATATTGGTCAGAACATCGTTCTTTCCGAAGCGCTCGGCACTCCCTTCGGCTTGAGCAAGGTGCCCTACATCCGCGACACACGCCGCAGCATTGGCTTCGGTAGCGATGGCTCACCTTTTGTCTACAAATACGGTGAAATGTTCGACGGAACCGAATTCACTGATTCTGTGGGCATTGGTGCATACGTGGCCGACCGCCATCCCAGCCGTAATCCGAACGTCAACGGTGAGCGCTGTTTCTCGAGCAATTATCCGCAAGGATACACTGCATATCCGCGTCCGTTCACGTTGCCCATGCGGGCACACACCAACTCCACCATTCCAAACCTGTTGGTCGCTGGAAAAACTATGGCACAAACTTTCCACGTGAACTCTGCCACTCGCCTGCACCCGATCGAATTTGCATCGGGCACCGGAGCCGGAGCACTGGCAAGCTTCATGGCGCAATCGCAAGTCACATCACACTTTGTTATGAAGAGTCAGAAGCACATCGCTTTGGTGCAAGAGCGTATCAAGAAGTATCAGCCCCTGTATTGGAGCAAAGAAATCCTCGCAAGCTCGGTTGCCAGACCTGCCCTTCCAGTTCCGACCGACAACAAGACAGACAAGGCTGAAAACGAAGGCAAGGCCAAGTGAGCAAAGCTCAGGGCGCGCCACCATCAGCCCCGTGAGCCATTTGCACGCCCAAGCGTAGTTTATACGACTTGGGCGCTGCAGCTCTGAGAGTTTTGAAATCAGCAATAGCAAGAGCGTTGATTTTATCTCTGAGGCAGCTGGCCATCGCAGGTTCTCTTTCTGCACCATCGAGCAAACCACTGACCGTGAAGCCCGGCTTGTTGACATCCACTTTCACATCGAAACGGAACGAGAGCCCAGTGGGTGAACCCTGAAGCTGTGCACGGCAAGCTTGCAGATGCGGAGCCAGGGCCTGCGATGCCCGCGACACCAAATCAAGTCCTCCCCAACCAAAAACATCCTTCATCTGATTGCCGGACTTCTCTTCAAGTGCATCCATAAAAGTCACAAATCCCATGGTTTCGCCACTATCCAAAGTCAATGCTCTGAGCGCCGGCCCGCCCGGTAGAAACGGTTTGGAGAAAAAGGGAGTGAAAACTCCCGTCAGAAAGACCATTGCCGAAACGACAAAGAGAGACTTTTCGACACTGAAAGGCTGACGTGTTGAGACTGAAGTCAGGGCCGAAAACTCGCGCGGTAGAACATGGAATCGAGAATCGTCGAGAGCTGCCTTGTCGCGAACCGTGCGGCTGTTTTCAAAATCACAGTGCATGTTGCTTCCCCGGAAGAATAAACGTTTCTCCACGAGGAATCGCAATCCATTGGCCGACAGCTCAGTTTACTGGATCCTCGCTGTTGAACGTATCGTCGATCTTGAACTTGGGAATAGGGAAATCTGGTGTCAGATTTTCCTTGGCTGGGGACGGCTGGGGCACGGGCTCTGCGTTTTTTGCCAGGTCTCCCGGGGGAGCCACCTCAGGCTGAACGATGTTCGGCGGTTGACCTTCTTTCTTGTCCTCAGAACCAGGCGCTGCCGCCGCGGGTACTCCCGGGCCACCCGGAACGGGGGCCTGCTGCGGAGGTGTCGTTTCTTTGACGCGCGCACTGAAGGGGACAACACGCCTGATCGGTGCGAACACACCGTCGCTCATTTTGCCACGCAATGCCAAACGCACCACAGCGTTGCCACTGGCAGCATAATCATCGATCACGGAGTTGAGGTCAGCCCGCGATTCATCGGTGCCATCTGTTTCATCGTTAGACGTGGTAGCACCGTGGACGGGCACCGTAATGCGCTGAGTGTCGTCACCATAGTCGAAAGGCACCTCACTCATCTTCTTTTCCAGCATAGGCTGCCAGACAATCTTCTCGGCATAACCCTTCTCGCGGATCAGTGTCTGCGCAATCTCAATCCAGGCTGGCAATGCACCTGTTCCACCTGCCACCTTGAAGCCTCGTCGCCGCATGGGCTCGTTGGTGTCGTAACCAACGTAAGCTGCAATCGTGTAGGTGTGCTCCGGAGAAAGTGATTTGGTGCCTTTGTCTTCAGGATACGGAAGAAAACCAACGTAAGTTGCATTGACGTAATCATTGGTGGTTCCGGTTTTACCGAAGCTTGGAATGCGCAACGCCGCCTTCTCAAGGAGGGCATCTTCCTCAGGATTTTTCGAGCGCAAGACCACCGTTCGATTTGCCACGCGGGCCGTACCATTGGTGACTGTTCCGCGCAAAACACTCAAAATGGGTGCGGAGTACAATTCATCAAAGAGCTGGTGCTCCTGGGCCTCAGCTTCCCACAGCAGATTTCCTTGCTCATCTTCAATTCGTTTAATGAGTAGCAATTGATTTTCCTGATCAGTGTTGAAGAACCGATAAGTCTTTCCTTCAAGCAAGCTCTGGTATGAAAGAGCCAGTTCGGCAAGCGTCACGACGTTCGCTCCGAGCGGGAACGATGGAACCCACTGAACCTCGCTCTCGATACCCATCTGCTTTGTCATTTTTTGCGCATAAATCATCCCCAGAGAATAACGGAAATCCGCATGCCAAAAGAGCTTCTCGAGGGATGGCGAGTCAGAGATGGTTTTGTATTTGCGCTCAATCTGTTCTTTGAGTTCGGCCACCACGCTCATGGGCAACAAGCCATCCAAAAGAATGTTTTCTTCCGAGAGGAGCGCAAGATTCGATTCTGCAGCGCGAATAACCTCTTCAGGCTGTAGCGGTTTGAGAGTTGGGTTTTGCAGCTGTGGCGAAACAATGCCCATCAGGAAAGGTTCCTGAGACGTCCAGGCCAATTTTCCTTCCATTGCTTGGAAAGAAGAAAGTAGGGTCAGATCCTCTTTGCTCAGCATGGCTCTCGACTGAACCAATGTCTTGACTCGGTCGATAGCAACGAGCGCCTGCTCGCGCATCCGCTCCCAGCGTAAGTAATTGTTCCGCAGCACGTGAAGGCGAACTTGTTTCTCCTTCTCTGGCATCGTGCGTGGCCGAGCCGCTGCGACACGAGCTAGCTCCTCATCGAAGCCTGTTCCGTAGTTCATCGACTTTACAATGAAACGCATCTTTCTATCTTGCGAGATAGCGAAGTCATCGAGCAGTTCTCCACGCACGATGTTAAATGTTCCAGCACGTAAGAACGGTTCGCTCAGCCGTGCGTTGTATTTGGAGGACAGGCGTTGAGCCAGCGCTTCCTCATTTTCCCCGGGAGCTGCGAGCTCCAGGGTGACAAGCAACTCCTTGAACTGAGAGAACGTGAGACGATCGAGCATATGTGCAAGAAGCCATACACTCGCAAGGTTTTCAGATTTTGCACCCGCACCTGCAAATGTCGTTTCGAGGGTGTCCGGTGAGTGGTCTGGGCGCGGATAATAGAATTGTCCCTGCCACGTATAGACGTTTCGCGTATTGAGCAAAGGCTCAAGAATGTGCCAACCCAGCTGCAGAGCAGGATAGTACGTGAGGGTTTTAAAGGTACTACCAGGCTGGCGTTTGGCGAACACAGCACGATTATACTCATGTGGAGCATAGCCGCCCACCATCGCTACAATCTGTCCTTTGTCGAGAACAATCGCACCACCCTGGATACGCGGCTGCCTTTCGATGTCGCACACAAGGCGTCCGTCGGGGCGAATTTCGCGCACACTTGTGAGAACAAACGTTCCAACATTCAGCTGGTTGAGAAATGCTAGCTTGGACTTCTCAAGACCGCGATAAAGAGACTGATCGGTGATCTTGGCAACGCGTTCTATTGCATCAGACGGCACAAAGCATTCCGGAATCCCGTAACTCACGGTTGCCGATTCTTTACCCTTCTCTTTTGAGAGCTGAATGATTTTTCCAACGTAAAATGCATGCAATTCCGGACGCTGAATGGCTACAAACTGTGCGGGATTGGCCTTTTCAAAGCCCGAGAGAATCATCTCGAGGCGACTCAGGTTTTGACGCACACCATAAAGCGCCCCCCGCTGCACAGCCTCGTCGAGGGTGGTGGTGATCCGCAGTCCCATGGAACCCACCTCGTCTGCGGTTTCAGCACCCACAGCAGCGAGAACTTCCTTGCGACTCAATTGCCGCTGAACAAGCTCGGTAATGAAGATCTCGTTGAACTGAAACTTGCCCTGACGAAACGGAACTTCTTCCCGAACGGCGGCATCGAACTCGGCCTTGTTGATAAACTTGGTGTCGAGCATGCGGCGCAGCACGTAATTTTTGCGGACCTTGGCATCAGCTTTGGCACGTTGCTGAGCTGGAACAGCACGCTTGGTAAAGGGATTGTAGCGTTCAGGACCCTTCACACTTCCTGCGATAAATGCAGCCTCAGTAAGAGTGAGCTCATGCACCTCTTTGTCGAAGTAGTATTTGGCTGCGACCCCCACACCGCGCCCGTTGCCCGTGACGTGAAACTGGTTCAGATAGAATTCCAGAATTTCGTCTTTGCTATACTTGCGCTCCATCTTGAAGGCATTGATAGCCTCATCGAATTTGGCCTTCAGATTCGTGACCGGGCGACCATAAAGGTTCTTCACGGTCTGTTGCGTGATGGTTGAAGCTCCCTCGCGTTTACCCATCAAAACATTGCGGAATGCTGCCCGCGCGGTGCTCACAAAGTTCACTCCGCGGTGTTTGTAGAATTCATCATCTTCAGCGGCAATAACGGCCTGCTGGAGGTTTTTAGGGATGTCCTTTAAGCGGATATACTGCCTGTGTTCAGAGCCGAACAAGCTTCCAAGCTGTGTGGTTCCATCGCTGTAATAAAGCATAGATTCTTTCGAGAGGATCTCGAGAATCTTTTCGCGTTTTAGATGATCATAGTTGCCCGTGAACACCTCGAGAAAAGCCATTCCCCCCAAAGCCGCAGGAGGAACACCCACACAACAGGCTAAAGCCACAAGGCCAACAACCAACTTGTTCATTTAAGACTCAGCTCCAATGACACGGGACAGTGATCCGACCCCAGGACCGACGGAAAAATCTGCGCCGAAACAACTTTGTCAACCAAACCCGGCGTAATGAAATTATAATCGAGACGCCATCCGATGTTCCGTTCACGGATGCCAGGGCGTTGACTCCACCAGGTGTAGTGACCCCCCCCTTTTTCGAACATCCGGAAGGTATCAACGTATCCCGCTGCAATGAACTGGGTCATCCAAGCTCGTTCCTCGGGCAGGTAACCCGCATTCTTTTCATTTTGCTTCGGGTTGGCCAAGTCGAGTGGCGTGTGGGCAATGTTGAAGTCGCCCCCCAAAACTATCTCACGCCCAAGGGCACGTTGGCCGTTGAGAAACTTCATAATCAGTGCGCAGTATTCCAACTTGTAAGGCAGCCGCAAGGTATCGCGCTGTGAGTTGGGAAAATAGGCTGATGCAATCAAGAGATTATCGTGAACAATGGCGAGGAAGCGGCCTTCAGAATCAAATTGAGGGTCACCCAAACCGTAGAGAACATTCTCTGCAGCAATGGGAATCTTTGAGTAGATACCCACGCCACTGTAACCTTTCTTTACCGCACTGTGCCAAAACGATTTGTAACCAAAGGGCTCAAGCCAGTCCGGGTTGAGGTCGCTGTCAGCGCAACGCACTTCCTGCATAAGAAGAACGTCGGGCTGTTCCTTGTGCAGCCAATCGAGAAAACCATTGCGCACTGCCGCACGAATTCCATTCAGATTCCAAGAATAAATCTTCAAACTCTTCAACGTTATTCTTCCTCAAAATTCTGGGCCAATTCCTTGCTGACACAACTGAGCGCTTCCGTGTAGAGGCTCGGAATCCAAGAATTGAAATGTCGCTCGAGTGGTCCAGCTTTTGTGCTCGGATGCTTCAAAGCTTCAAAAAAGTTGCCACGCAGGGTCAGACTTGTGGAGTACTCGACACGTCCATTGACAATAACTTTTGCTCCATCGGCATCGAGTGCAAATTGACCGGTGAGAGGATCAACGGACATGCCGGTTAGGTTCTGAATCTGGATATAAGAGACCTGACTCAAAACAGGAAGTTGTGGCTTCTCGACCCGGAAGAACAAGTTCGTGTGAGAAGTCGAAGTCGCGCTATCGGCGTGGCCTGTCAGGCGGAAACGACCCTGCCATTGCGGAAATTCACTCTCGACTTCAGCCAACAAGGCTGAAGTCATCAGCGGATGAACGAGCGCACCTGACTTCATTATTTCGACCGGAGTTGTGGGAGTTCCCTCGAAGTCAAACACGGACGAAAAAGGCGATTGCTTGAGATGAGGATTGTCTTCGATGGTCAAACCAGGGATCACTGCCTTATCTAAATCAGCAAACTCCCACGCACCCGTTTTATCGAGCAGGGCCCTAACTTCGAGATTGGGGATCACCAATTGATCGAACAGATCACCTGCAGCTTTGTGAGTCAGAAGTACGGGCAAATGGCTGCCTATTTCGAGCGGTCTGACGGCCGTGCGCACAATATTTTTAGAGGCCTCATCCACGATATCTTTGAGCTCTTTTGCAGTTGGCAAAGAACCAAACAAGTCGGAATGTGACTCACTCGAATCCTCAAGCGAAAATGCCACCATAACAGAGCAGGCAGCAGAGTTTTCTTTGGCCACATTGCCTGCGGAGTCGCAATAACTGCGACGGCTCATGGAAATGGAGACACTCACCTCACGGTTCATCAGGCGAGGATGCTCGACCAATGCAGCCAAAGTATCCGTCTGTTCCAGCAGACGGGTCGTCAGACTGCCAGCATTGCCCTCTTCGATACACTGCAGCAGCTCATGCGATGCCATTTGCAATTCTGGATAACTCTCTTGTTTTTTGAACTGAATGCGATGCCGCAATTCAACCGCCTGAGCCAATGCGAACTCAAGCTGATGCACAAAGAGCGGCATCGAGAGCGCCTCCATGCTGAACCCAACTCCCCGCCTATTAGGCAGAACCAGTGAAACGTCGAGATGAAAGGGGCGGTTTTCCTGAAGAGGCCCTTTGGTATGACGCATTCCGTTAAAGAGCGTGGCAGCATAGACACGTCGATGGGTGGCCGTGCAAACGTAGCCCTCAATAATACCCGATCGCTGGCAGGCATCGAGATGACTTTGCACTTCTTTGGTGAAGGCCTCAATTGCAATATCGGTGGTCTTGCTCATTCCTCGCCTCCGGCGCTGTCACCTGTGCCAATGACGCGCACTTTGGGATGGGGTTTAAAAACCATGAACGACGGTCCGCCATCGGAAGTTAAAACACCCTGACCATCCTTGCCACACGTTCCAATACTGCGGCACAGGGTTGGACCAAAAGCATCCACTGCAGATCTAAAACATTCAGTGGCAATGCCCGTGAAATTGGCCTCACGCATCCGCACAGGTGACTGACCTTTTCTCAGCAACAGCACGCGTGCAACATCGGCGCGGAATTCAAGGTTGGAGCAACTTGCCGTGCCCCCTTTCCATCCACTCAACAAAAGCACACCCTTTTCACCTTCGAGATAACCATGCTTTTCCAGCGCCGCCTGAATAAGCTCTGAGGGCAGATCGTCCCAATGCTCTGGCATCATCGACTCAGTCAATGGTTTAGCCTGAGTCGGACACACCCAGATACTGGTCATGCGATTGAGAGAGGGGTACTGCAACGACTGCAAACGGGCAGAACCATCTGGATTTCGACCTGCAACCAAAGCGGTATGACGCGTGTGGATTGCATCCACCAATTTGCCTTGCTGCACAATCAATTTGCGCTGTGGCAGAACACCTTCGCAGTCAACTGGCAGGTAACCGCAATTGTCGAGCGAGCCATCAACCAAGATGTCCATCCACTCCGGACCAACCAGCAGGTCTTTCATCTGGCCATTCTCCCCAAAGCCAGAGGCACCAATTTGAATTAGGTCGCCCTCAGCTGCATGACCAATGGCCTCGTGCAGAATGAGTCCGAGCAGATCGGCATCGACTGCAAGGTAATCATATTCAGGATCCTCAGGCACAAGCGAGGCAGAGAGAAGGTCAAGTGACTGCTGCATAACTTTTGTGAAGTGCTGTGCGAGCTCATCGTGCAGCGATTCCACTTCGGGAAAAGTATTTTTGAGATAACGCCCATAGGCGACGCGTTTCTCTTGACCCTCGGCACAGGTGGAGTTGGTGGCGATCCTACAAATCTGAGTCACAAAGGTTTGCTGCGCCGCGTCAAGGAAGTATTGCCAACGATATTCAGTTGACATGTTCAGGCGGCTCTTGAGCGAGTGAATACGTTCATCATGGGGTTCATGATGGAATTTTTGGATAAGCTCACTGATCATTTGAAATCGCTTGGCGAAGCTGACGCTCTGCCATGGGTTTTGTCCGCAGTGTGCGCTAACCGGTTCGCGTGCGGCCAAAATACACGTATGCAGAGTCTCAGGCGGACGCTTGTCTACCTGGCGCCACGCCGCGTCCAAGGCTGCAGAAACGCAGTCGAGCGGCAACACATCGGCCGTTACGGTACCGGTCATAAGACCCGTGCCACCGGAAACTATCGCTCGCACATGAAAAGAACTCGATGCAGCCACCTCGGGTGGCCCTTCATCGCGTCCATTCGACAGAGCCCGTGCGGCAGCCTCGCAAGTTCCAAGCAGCACGGCAACATCCTCAACAAAAGCCTGAGGATGATTTGTCAGAAACTGGGCAATTGCAGTTTCAACAGACCGAGCCCAAACCTTTGCAGGCGGTAGTGAAAGCTTGCTTTCAAAACCGAGAGAGAAAGTTGGCGCAAATCCTTCAGGAACAACAGGGGCAGCAACACTCTGATTACCTTTGCAATAGAACTCTGCTGTTTCAATCAAGTGACCGCGATATTCCGAGAGCAAATTCTCTGCGAGCTCTGCACTCGCAGTGGCAAGAACATTGCCAGCACGGAAGCGTGTCGCACCCCTGCGACCATGCAGATTTGTAAAAACAACCCCGGGTGTTTCATCAAAGAGAATCTGAAGAGCAGCAACATCATACGGCGCTACAACTGGATCGAGCATCGCATCGATTCCACCACAAAGAATGCGAGTGTAGCCGAAGGCATCGCTATGACTACGACACTCCAGTGATTTTTCCTGCAGAACATTGAGGAATGAATCGATTCCGCGGTAGGCGAAAGTCTTGACTGTTGAATAGGAAACAATAGCTTCACTCAAATTTCTTGTTTTGCGAGCGAAACATTTTTTCCAAGCTTGCTGAAATATTGTGACGTTGTTGTCGGGTAATATCCTGCCCCAACGGGCTCCACGCCCCTCGCTGGCAATAAAAATTTCGTTCAGAGCCGGAAAAGCCACAACTCCGAGAATAGGTCTTCCTTTGTGAACAAGTGCAAGAAGCGTTGACCAGGTTGGTGAACTCGATAAAAAATTAATGGTTCCATCGATTGGATCGAGTAGCCAGTAAGTGTCCTGATCAAGATTGACCCTCCCCTGCGGGCGTTCCTGCAAATTTTTTTCAAAAGGGTTGAGACCAGAAATCTCTTGGCCTCCAGCCACGGTGCCACCGGCCTGGTTTACGGTGAGGTCGGACAATCGACCCAAATTTCCAAACTCTTCACCCACAAATCCCCATGCCGGGGTGAGCTCCGCAAGCAGCCTGCGAGCCTCTCTTTCAAGGGCCCGGTCGGCTTCGGAGACAAGACTTTTATCTGGTTTTTTTTCAGGCTGGAGCGCTTTTTGGTAGAAAGACATCCCAAGCGTCGCCAAAGCACTCGCAACAGCAAGCGCGTGCTGCTCAAGTGTGCACAGTTGCTCAGCCGGCAGACTCTCTGAGTTCATGAAGCCTCCATCAGAAAATTGACAACCTGCTCAGAAACGCAGGCCAGGGCGCATCTTACAGCCCTTGTGACACTTTGGACATGTGTTCCTCGTAGAGAATTCAGGGTAGACTCATGGTGCTTCGACAGGGAAGACCGCCGGGAGAATTCACCTTGAAACTGCGCATGTTTGGAGCAACTGACAAAGGTTTGGTTCGCTCACTGAACCAGGACGCCTATTCATGCGATGCAAGCTCTGGAATCGTGGTCTTGTCAGATGGGATGGGCGGCCACGCCGCCGGTGAAATCGCCAGCAATATGGTTGTCGAAGGTCTTGTTGAGGCGATGAGCATTAAGGGCAACAGCTCCATCACCGACGTCCACACCCATATGGATGCTGCGATTCATTCTGTGAACGAAAAACTCCTGGCACGCAGTCAGGAGGATCCTTCTTGCCGCGGCATGGGTGCAACCGTCAACGTTCTGTATTTCACGGCTGGGTTTGTCACAATAGGACATGTTGGCGATTCACGCACATATCTCATTCGTGCTTTCAAATCGCCAGATGACAAACCGCGCTATGGCAGCTGGCAACTGACGATTGACCACAACCTGGGAACATTTGTCGACCGCGGCATTCTCAACATCCGCAGCGCTTCTGTCGACGAACCGATGTCGAGTCGCGAGCGCTCAAAACTCACGCGCGGCATGGGAGTCATGACCGATCCGAAGCCAGATATATACACCAAACAGTTGTCCGAGGGTGATGTTTTCCTCACATGTAGCGATGGTCTGCACGGCTTTGTTACAGATCGTGACGTTGTCAAAACGCTTGTTTCGGGACCCATTCACGAAGCGCCTCAGCGTCTCATCGAAATTGCAAAGGCAGCCGGAGCCCCCGACAACGTTACAGTGGTGCTCTCCATTGTCAGCAATCTTGAAGAGCCACTGCGTGACTTCACAAGCCCTATCTTTGAATCACGTCCTTACCTCCTGCGCTTCCCCAATGGAGAAATTCAAGGGCCCCTCACGGCCAACGAAATCATTCAGCAGTGGGTAAAAAGAGAACTTCCCGGCGAAACTGAACTTGCATCGGGTTTCGGAGAGTGGGTTTTACTGCGCAGCAAGGATCAGGTCACCAGCACCTATCCGGAGTTCAAGCAGGATTCGTATTTGAAGCACATTTATTACGAAACCAGTATCGACATTCCCGCCAAAACGGATCCCAAAGAAAACACGGAAGAGGCAACTCCTCCTCCACAACTGCGCCGCTTCCTGCTCTGGGCAGGGCTCCTGACGCTCGCCGTCACCATCGCCGTGAGCCTTTTTATTCTCCCAGAACTCCCCAACGCACTCTTGCCAGCCTACTGACACGCGGCAGGGCACTCCCTTAGCACCCCCCGTAGAACTGCCGAAAAAGCCTGCAGAAGAGGGGGATCTGCATCTTGCAGAACATGCTCAAATATCTAAATCTATTGGCTCTCATTCTGGTTCTTTTGGAACCAGCCAAGATATTTGCTGGGCAAAATTTTCCTCCCCGTTCGGGATCCGGGCAGGGCGCTTTAGGTGGCACCGGACTCGACCGCTTAACACTTTCCCTGGTCGACAGGTTGCCTACCGACACAGAGCGAGAATTTGTTCGGGTGCACGGGACGCGTGGCCCGTTCGAGCTCGCCAACCAACTCATAGGGAGCCGCGAATTCTTCGACAGGCTCAGCCTCTACTGGCAGACCCAGCTTGCGCAAACACCTGCCTGGATGTGGGAAAATCAATCTGGAAGCCAAGATCTTTTTGCCACAGCTCTGAAAAAATCCGAGGTGAACAACAAAATCGTTTGGTACGTTCAGCCGCCCGGCCACCCCAGTCAGCATAGCTGTTCGGGACTCTGGACACTTCTCGACGAAAATCAGGAGCCACGTTTCTGCAGCTGTGATGAACTCGTTGATGCTCTGCCTGCATGGGATTCATCATCGTCGATGCGGGTCTGCCCGTTGGTGAAAGCCGAGGAGAACTGTGGCAACGCACTACAAAACTGTGTGCCGGCAGATGCCCGAATTAATCCCAAAAATCCATACCTCGCAGCAGATTCGCAATCTGCCGGAGGTCGCGCCATCACACGTCTTGTGCAGGATATTTCCCTCGCACAAGGTCGCTCTCTGGCCGCGGCAGTCGTGGCGCGCAAGAAATGGAGCGAACTCACAACCGCTGATGCTCAAGGCGTGCAATCCCGCAGCAGCATTGAACTTCTGCGCAAGTGGTCGGACATGACGGGCTCTGAGACTCTCAAAGGTATTCAGCAGGCTCTGAATTTGCAGCAACAATACCGTCCAATCAGAGAGCTCATCACCTACAGCGCCGGAAACGGTGTTCGACGTTACAGCCGACCCATCGGGGAATCTCCCGCGGAAGAACTGCTGCTGAGCGCAGGAGTGCATCCGCGCACCAATTTCCGGCCACTCAGAGGCACAGCTCTCAATGAGCGAGTTTGGCAATGGAACACCCAACTCCTTCTAACCTGCCAGATCCCACATCTGGCACCACAACATTTCACGCTCCCGCTGCCACATCCAAACATAGCGAAAGAGGGTTCGTATTTCTGCTCCAGCTGCCATCTTTCGCTGGACAAAATCCTCAAAAGCAACCCCGGCAAAGCACGCAACGGAGAAGCTGGCATTAGCCCGATTGTTCCCACTGCAGACAATCAAACCCTCCGCCAGTGTGCCATCGATCATGCACTTCAGTTTCTTCTCGGCTATCGGCCGACGGGGGCATACGCTGCGCCCTTCAAGCGTGTCGGGACAAACTCATATCAGCTGAATTCCGAAAGTCTCGCCGCTGTCATTCGTGATCTCTCACTTGAACTGGCAAGGAGAGATTCGGAATGAAGATTCAAGAACTCATAACATCAGCAAAGACAAACAGACTTTTTTGGATTGGGGTGTTGGTGATCCCCGTGGTGCTCGGAATCGCTATTCCTGCATCCATGAATGCCAAAGCGGGGGCAAAATTACACACCCCCGATAAAGCCAGCAAAGTTATCAGAGCCGACAATGGCATTCAGTCCAATTCAGAAATCAAAAGAGAGCAGGCCCCTGCGATGAGCGAATGGAGCGCATTTTCGATCTACCATCCTTACTCTCAAATCAACGAAGAAATTCTTTTCCAGACTTTCAAAAAAAAGAAAGAACTCCAAACGGAAGTGGGCGAGACAGCGATACCCGGAAGCGAAAATACTAAAGTTTCCTTTCTGCTCAGCGGACAGGCTCTAGTTCCTATCCTTCGGGCCACCTTTGGCGATCAAATCCGCACCGGAAACGATATCGAGAGGGATCCCTGGTTCACAACACATCCCTCTGCACTGTTTACGCCCGAACAAATGAAAGCTCTTTGCAGCAATGATCTGGCTGAGGTCGGTGAAGGTAATTTTGAAATCTGCTGGAGGCCTAAGCTCACTGACCAGTATTTGAGCGCACTAACCGACTTTGCCACCGATGCGTGTCCGCAGCTCGTCAACAAAGAATTTCGAAGCAACAATTTGCATCTGAACAAACTGGTACGAAGCAGAGACTTTCGCGAACAAAACTTAAAGATCTTTGCATCAGCCTTTCTAAAGATCCCTAGTGAGAAAGTTAGCGAGAGCTGGCTCACTGAAATTACCACCCAGGCACGAGATGCGCTTAGGGCAAATCTTGAAGAAACGCAGAAAGAGGCGAGCGAGGAACAAAAGCCAGAAGCCATTGCGCCCGACCTCTATGCCCTGTCTTGCCAGGCGATGATTCTCTCTCGGGAATTCTACTCCCGATAACTGCCAAGCCGCTCTTTCAATTCAGCAGGCTGCCAGTGCTCAAAATCCAGGGTGTATTGGTCTTTTCTGAAAACGACCAACACATCGGCATCGCCTCTGATCTCCTGCATTTTACCAGTTTGGGCACTTTGCCAAAGATCGAAAACAGACCATTCGCCTGACGATTCAACGTAGGCCGCCTGCTTGTGTTCGAGCAAGGTCATGAATGAAAACTCACGTCCACGTGGCAGCTCAGCCAAATCCGCTCGCCATGCTGCTGTGCGGACATTCCAACACGCAAGCCCACAACGCATCAGTGTTTCGAGCTGTGCAACATGTAGATGTGATCGCTTGGAGGAGAGCACATCGATCAGCTTCTGAGCATGTGCAACAGGATTTTCAAAACGGCCAGGGTGATTTTCAAGGAAGTCGAGAATGAGGCGCGCAAGCTCACGTGCACCCAGCCACTGACCTGCCTGAGGAAAGAGATTTTCGATCCAGAAAAGAACCTGGTGATACTGCGCATGCTGATGATGAAGTCCGACGTGTGGGACCTGCTCATGTGGCACCAAGTGCAGTAGTCCATCGGCCCAGTGCGACTTGCGTTCATCGCGGAGGCGAAACGACTCCATGAGGAGATTCTCGAATGAGAAACGACTTTGCATCGACGGTTCCACGTCACACCTCGCTTAATCGATTCAACGCAGCCTGCCCGCTGATCACCTCAGCCACAAGATCGTGTGCCGGAATCAACGGCTCAAACCATTTCAAAAAAACAGCGCGGTGCTTGTTGGCGGGAAGTGCGTGCAACACATCCTCAAGCAATCCCCAGTGGGTCATTGAGAGGCGGCCACATTCAGCATCTACAACACCTTGAGTGGAGAGAGCCATAGACCCAATGCGAACACTGGTGATGGCATCGAGCGGCAATCTGCGAAGCTCCTGCTCGAAATCCTGCTCAGCATGGTACAAACTGACATAAAAAGCAGGAATATCCAGAATCATCTGGCATCCTGTTGCATCAAGCAGCCTGTTCCAGAATTCCACTTCAGACAATGAGTCGAAAGAGTAACGAAACATCGAAGCAATGTTCACCAGAGCGATATCGTGTTTACAATGGCGTTTGAGACGATTAACCCGCTCGATAACGTGATTTAGCATTTCCTTGGTTTTCGGGATGGGAAGCGGTGTCTGAAGGCCAAGGCCGCGATGACTGTTGAAGCCCACCGAAAATGCGAGCCAACGCGGAGAAATTTCATTAACGCACTCAGAAAGCAGTTTCAGCTCGTTTTCTGCAAAATCCTTTTCACCACCCAAATTCATCAACCGTGAGAGAAGACACACATCTGTTTTCTGGGCATAGCTGCGTGACCATGCGCGATCGACGGATCCTTGCTGCTGAAGAAGCACGGAGTCCAATGAAATCTCGAAAGCAGGGAGGTTGTCAGATTGTGCAAACGCAGAGTGAAAATGGGGAAGAAGCGGTAAACCCCAGCGCACGGAGAGCGACTCGTAGGGTTTTCCTTGCAAAGTCCAGTCCATGCGAGCAGCTGCACCAAAATCACTCATGACCAGACCTCTCGAATGCAGTGAGGTGGTGCTCTCAGCCGGAATCGAACCGGCACGGCCTTGCGGCCAACGGATTTTAAGTCCGTTGCGTCTACCAATTTCGCCATGAGAGCAAATGGTTTCAGGAACACCTCTGTATAGCCCAACCGCTTCCACAGCTCAAGCTAACCCGAGCAACTTCAGGATTGGAGATTTTCACAAAAATCGCTTATGAGGGCCTGAAATGTACCGGCATTCCTTGCGCCGAAGCTTATCCGAGGAGGTTCCATGAGCAGCACACAGGACACACTGTCACCCTCTCAAGTCGCCGAACACATCCGCAAAACCTACAATGCACAACTTTTGTCTGGAAAAGTCGCATTGGTCACAGGAGGGTCGCGTGGCATCGGGCGTTCAATCGCAGTGGCTTTGGGTGCATGCGGAGCTCGGGTGGTGGTGAACTATGCCGGCAATGCTGCCGCAGCCCAAGAAACGGTTGCTGCAATTGAAGGCTTTGGTGGTCAGGCCCGTGCAGTACAATTCGATGTCTCCAACAGCACCCAAACCGCGGAAGCCATTAAAGCTCTGGAAAAAGAGTTTGGCGGCTTCGACATTCTGGTTAACAACGCTGGCGTCTCCCGCGACAACCTCTTCATCAAAATGAAAGACGAGGAATGGGATGCGAATATCAATACCAACCTGAAGGGATCATTCGTGTGTGCACGCGCTGTGACCATGGGCATGATGCGCAAGCGGGCAGGTAAGATCATCAATATCTCTTCAGTGATTGGTCTGACCGGGAATGTCGGGCAGGCTGCCTATGCTGCCAGCAAAGCCGGATTGCTCGGCTTAACCAAAAGCCTCGCCAAGGAGCTGGCGAGCCGCAACATCCAGGTGAACGCTGTGTGCCCTGGTTACATCACAACCGACATGACGTCGGCACACGGCGACAAACTGATTGAAAATGTCCTCAAACAAATTCCCATGGAGCGGCTGGGCGACCCCATCGAAATAGCTCGCATGGTTGTCTTCCTAGCAAGCGACGCATCAAATTACGTCACCGGACAGACCTTCGCGGTCGACGGCGGGATGACCATGGTTTGAGGGTCATTGCCCCCCAAAAAACGACCGGCACAAGTCCCATCACGAAAAGAACCCGGGTGGAATCGCCCTTAAGCGGAGCCTCCGGGGAGCCTTTAAGATGTCCATCTATGCCGCTCGGCTTCGGAGATCTGAACGCCACGCTTCCACAGGGAGCAAAATTATTGGTACGCTCCCCGCTGCGAGCTGGATAGAGACTCAAAACGCCTGCCATATCGTCGAGACCAAGCTGAATGACACCTCGGGGCTGCCAATAACCCATGATCGCCGAAGGGTCGGAATGATTGTGTCCAAGGCCAAGACAATGGCCGAGCTCATGGATCATAACGAAAATAAAGACAGGTATGGAGGTGATATCCTCGCCCACCTGAATATCACAGTCCCGGATACGGCTCGGATCTGCCTCATCACTTACAGGATAGGCGAGCCCACTTGCGACTGTGTTAATTTTCCCAATCCCGATAGAAAAACGATTGTCGGTTTCATCGATTTTTCCCGAAGTTTCCTCGGCAATCTTCAGCTGTATTCCCAGACCAGGAATTTCATTCCAGACCGACATTGCACGCTCCACCAGCAGGGCGAAGGTCTGGGCATCCGTGCTGTCTGCGTAAACTCCGTCCTCGAAACTGTCTTTGTCGATAAAACGGGGAGCCTCGGGAGTGAGTTGAAAGTAAACAAAGCGTCCATCTTCGGGCTTCAAACGGGGCTTGTGGGAACTGAGAAATACAAATGCTGAGGCCGAAGGGAGTGCCAGAGTTGCAAGCAGCACAATAGTGACTGAAAGAACCAGACGCAACACGCCCCATCACCCCATCAAATTGCAACTGTACTGAGATTAGAATTGATATTTCAACGATGAGCGTATCAGATCCTTGAACTGACGCCGTGCTAAAGCATGCCCCTTTGACGTTTCAGCAAAATAAACGTCCAAAGCCACCTGCCACGAATCGAATGCCATGAATTTGAAGCCTGAATTAATCAAATTTTCATTCGACGCAAAAGAACCCAAAACACCCAGATAGAAATCAAAACGATTGGAGAACAAAGGTTTTTGCACGCGCGCACCCAGAAGCACGTTAGCATTGCTAAACTCTGAGCTCGAAGCTGCAGTCCACTGTTCCGCCCAAATCTGCCCGGACATCAGTAGATCATCGAAAAGTGTTAGATCGCTGCTCAAGTTGATCACAAACTGATCGGAAGAAACCTCGCTTTGCAAGCCTGGCTCAGGCAGTGCCCGATTGATATGGATTGCCCCTTCTGAGCGAAATACCAAGGCGCCAAAGGATTGAGTTGCGGTCAGCCCCAGCGTGAAAACCCTGGGCTCAAAGAGGCGAGCTTCAACTTGCTGAGGTGAAACGATGAGACGCAGCTGCGGCACTCTCTCGATATGCGAAACAAGATAACCGTTGATATCCCAGCCGCTCGAAAGTAAACCGCCTGCCTTGAGTCCGAATTCAAACTGCTCGCCAAAACCAAAAGGTTCCGGATCCGGCAACGGAACAGCACCAGAGTTCTCCGGGAAAGGTGAACGCTCTGGCTGAGGTATGACAACCAACTGAAACACTGTGCTCGAAGCAAGGTATTGCAGACTCAACGCAGGCACTGCAAGCTTCTGCAATTCATCATCTGCGTAGAGTGGCTCGGAGAGATCTCTTGCATTGAGCACGTCCACGCCATCGAGAAATCCTGTGTCTCCCCAGGTGAACTTCTGCCAACCCAGGTTCACCGCAGCCGACTGCCCAACCCACTGAAGTGTGGCCTTGTCGATCCGAAAATCATAACGGCTTTCGCTGCGTGCAAAGTTCGCTTGCGTGTCTGCTCGCAAGCGCAAATCCACTCCCAAACTCCAAGCCCGCGAATCAAAAAACGGCTGGTCGCCCTTCAAATTGAAAGTAGGGCGCAAATTCCAAAGGACTTTGTCTTCAACTGAACCGACGCTCGAAACTTCAAACGAGCCACCCCAATTGCGCAGTTCAGCGAAAGCATTCACGGGCAACCAACTTTGAGCAAGAAACGAAGCAATCAGACCAAGCGAAAAACGCCCAAGCACAGTCTTGAGCACACCGGCCCTAACACCTGGCCACGAGAGCAAATCAGCGCAGTGCATTCTGATTGAACAGAGCATCAGGCGACTCTCTTGCATCAATGTTTAGAATCTTCAGCACAGATGAATCTTCCGCATTTTTTGCATCTTCAATATGAATCTCGGTTGGACGCACCTCTCCAGCGATTTTCCTAAAATCCCCGAATCGACTGCGTTTGAGTACAAGTTCAGATAAGCTCAAATACTCGGCCTTGATCGGGCGGAAGCTCCCTTTTTCGATCCAAGCACGAATCTTCTCGTAGGTCAGTCCCTTCTTCCTTGCCGTCAGCATCAAAACCCAAAACCGCGCGTCTTCCGACTCAACCGTAGCTGAATAATCACCCCACCAACGCATGCGGCTTACATCTCCATTCGAAGCCTGACCACTCAATTTTTGATTCAAAGCCACTCGAACAGCCCGCTTGAGATTAGGGACGTAGGCCCACATCTCTTCTCCTATCATCACCATGTTTCTTCCTTTGTCGCGCACTGGCAACAAAGTGTTCACGCGTGTCTTTTCCCGACCTTTGGTAAAAACTTCGAGCTTCACAATATCGTCGCTGCCTTTAGAGCGAACCTCTACCTCCATGTAATACGAGGTCATAGGACAACGAACTTCATCGGCACGTTTAAGAATATCATCCGCTGCAAGTCGAGCTGCCTGCTTTGCCTTCTTGGTCTCGGCAAAAGCAGTTGAGGCAGGGCTATCCAAGCCTCCAGAAACCTGCACTCCCATTGAAAACATCAGCACCACAAAAATGCTTTTCACGGTGACTCTCCTCACAACGAACGCCGTTTGAAAACATCCATTGTATACATCTGAGTCTTCTCAGCTGAGATGCTCTTTTCAAATTCAGTGTTCACTCTTTTGAACCCATTCAATTCCACAGTCTGCAATACCCGCAGATAATACCGCGCGACAACAACAGCATCTGAAGACAATCCCAATGCCATGCGCTGCAAGAAGTTACGTGAAGTTTTCTCATCGAAATAAGATGGAACGTCTGACAACGAAACAAAATCGATCGGTTCGTTTTGCCTATGTTCAACAACATCAATGACACTACCGACACAATATTCGATATTTGAAGATTTTATTCCTTCCTGAATTTCTTCATAAATCCCGGGCTGGCACTCGATGGGATTACCTTCCGCAAATTGCAGCTCTCCCAAAAAAGTCAGCTGTAGAAAAAAATTTTGGCGCGGCAGACCGTTGGCAAAAATTCTGTCGTAAGCAGACTTATAAAAGCTATAGTGACTTCCTGAGGTGTTTTTGGCAGGAAAGCTCCCGCGATAAAGAAGAGTATTGAAAAAGGTCGAATTTCCAATCAGAAATATCAATGCTTTCCAGCGCATTTCCGGAAACTCATGAGCCATGTATGCTCGAAAATCTACAGCGTCTTCAAACTCGAACAGCCGCCCAACTGTCTGACCAAGGGCTAACCGACACATCTTTGAAATCTTCTGAAAAGTCCTCTCCCAACGTCCAGAATAAAGCAGCGGAGCGTAACCGTTGGCAGAAAAAACACTCTCAAAAAACGATCGGCACTCAGCCGAAACGTGCAATTGAACAAACAGGCTCTTGCGAAATTCGGGTGCCACAATGCGTGGTGGATAACCCCAAAAACACAAATAATCTTCGCGACTCAATTGTCGCACTGCCTCGATACGCAGTTCGGTGAGCAACAACTGCTCGTGCGACAAATCAACCACCGTGAGCTTTCGAGGTTTTCTCGAAAATAGTGGCAGTACACGCGCACCACTGCCTGCGACACAGAGCACATGTTCACATCCTGGCCTGAGAATATCTCGCTCCAGGGATGTGTCTTCGTTAGCCAAAGTATAGTTGAGAGTATTGAAATAGGTGGAACTCATAGCAGCCTCAATCTGCGTTTTGTGGAGTGCGGCTGGCTGCGCCATTCCGTTAAATTTTTTTGCGCCAATTGCCTGCAGTGTTCAATTTTCTCGTCAGTGACCTCGCCATCGTGGTTACGAATGCTCGAGAGTCTGGCGCCGTGCTTCAAGCCGAGCTGATAGATCTCTTTGACACGCTCGAGCTGCAATTGCCTCGACAATGAGAAGCTTTCGTATCGCCCTTCCATAGTCAGCAGCACGGTTTCTGCAAGACACGCATATACACTCGGCTTGGGCAAGCCAATGTCGACATTCATACGCACTGGCCCGGGCAGATCAATTTCACCACTTTCAATCAAGAGAACATCGGGACGCCGGCGTGCTTCCTCGGGACGAATATCCAATGGCCGAGAGCAGTCACAGATCACTGCACCAGGCTTAACACGCATGATGTCCAGAATCTGACCACGTTGATTCGAGGTTGCTGTCACAATCAAATCCGTATCCTCGAGCTCCTCATTGGGATCGGTGCGAACGTGAACACTGGTATGAGGTGAAAGTGCTTTAAGCTCATCGCGCAACTCAA
>JBILKQ010000231.1:0-3048 GCA_044376655.1 Silvanigrellaceae bacterium | reverse complement strand
ACACGCTTGAATCCGCAGCGCATGGCTTCCAGGACACCGTCGAGATTGTGCACCGCCATTTGGGTGGAGGCGTGCATTCGTAATTGCGGGAAAAACTCACGGCAGAGGCGGGCGAGACCGAGGTCTTGAACAATGATTGCGTCAACCTCGATTTCCTCAAGGGCAGAAAGCACTTCAAGCAAGGGCTGAAGCTCAACGTTTTTGATAAGTATGTTCATGGTCACAAGCACACGCATACCATGCGCGTGAGCCAGAGGCACAAGCTCGCGCAGATCGTCGAGGTGGAAATTCTCAGCTCGAGCGCGCGCGTTGAAATTTTTCAGGCCAAGAAAAACAGCATCTGCTCCCGAGTTGAGTGCGGCCAAAAATTGTTCCCGTCCACCGACTGGGGCAAGAACCTCGGGAACAAACAGGGTGCTGTTGGCGTGGTCGTGTTGCGTCTCGCGCATGAGAAAGGCCTCTCGTCTGGCGGCGGGGTCTGGAACTGAGCCACACCCCACCGAGGGTCAGACCCCCGTTCTCCAGAAAAGTAGAGACAAACACAAGTGTAATTTTAATATGAAAATTCAGGAGGATAGAAGCTCAGCTGTGCATCATCCGGCTCGGGTGCTGTAGAAGTCTTCCGGAATGGCAGAGGGGTATTTCCCCTCTTGGGGCCAATTATTTCAATTTGTCATCCACGAGGGTCAGTATTTCTCCCTCTTTCAGCGTTACAGGAATATGTTTGTAATCCATGCCGACGGAAGTGGCCTGGCCGCAGAGGCCAATTTTCGTAACGCTTATCGGAAGGTCAATTTCAATAGGCAGCTTGTCCGTCTCGGTGGTAACATATTTTGGATTGCCACCAACACAGGCTGCCTCTTCTTTTTCAATTCCAATGACCCGAACCAGTTGCCTGACCTTGGTGCTCTCAATCCGCACTCGGGCAAAACCCTCGGCAATCGGTAGAGTTGCCACGTCATCCTTGATTACAACTTTTTGTCCCTTCTTGAGAGCCACTGGAATGAGTTTATGCTCAAGCCCGGTAGGAGTAGCCTGCCCGCAGAGGCCAATTTGGGTAACGGTTACAGGCATCTCTATTTCAATTTTCTCTGTATTTTTTACGAGAAAGACATGTTTGGGATTTCCACCCAGGCAGTGGGCCTCATCTTTCTCAATGCCGATCACACGCACGAGCTGCCGAACCGATGTGCTTTCGACAACGACAGTCGCAAGTTCGGCTTTATCGGCTACATCTTTGCTGTTGAGAGTATTGTAACCTCTGCGCACGCAGCCAATCGTGGACAGAAGTGGAACGAGTAAAGCGATGCTTAGAAACTTCATGAATACTCCTTTTTGTGTCTTTGAACGTTCATAAACAGCTTACCATAAATTTTAATCACTGTAGGACTCAGCTCACGGACTTTGAATGTTCTCGATCCAGGCTGATGGGGCTATGCCTGTGTGCGAGCTTTTAAGTACAATTTGAACGGGGGCCTTGAACTGAAAGCGCTGCTCGTAGCCAGCGCGTCTCGGCCCAGCAAAGATCATCTTTGAACCGTCGGCAGCGGTGATCTCGAGCTGGGAGTCGACTCCGTTGTGTGCAATAAAAGAGACTGTCTCGGAGTTTTGCGCAGCTTGGAGGGTTGCCACCTTCATGGAAATTTTTTCATAAATTCCTGTGGAGAAAACTTCACTTGAAAAGCCACCAATGCGGATTTGGCTCCGCTGCCGATCTTGGTCGTTGATGATGCGCAAGATGTCGAGCTCTGAGAGGGTCTTGGCAAAATTGATGGACTTCAGTGCTGCAGTTTCATCGGAGGTTGAATCGAATGCAGGAAGCATGCTCGTACCCTGGTGTAAGGCCAGCAGGGACTTTGTGTTTGCATCGATGAGAGGAGAGCCGTCGGCAAATTCGCCGAAAGCACATGTGTGCAAGGCTGTGTCTTGGGTTTTCGGCTGTCCGAAAATATTGGTGATGCGACCCGTCACGAGTTGACAAGGCTCGCTGTAGCTCGCTTCGACTTTACCCGAACGGAGCTGAGCGCGAATGAGGCGAACGTTGTCTCTTGAGAGGCTGTCTGAGAAGGGTCGCTCGGCCGCAACTGCAAACTTCTGGGTGGGTGCTAGGTCAACTTTGAAGATGCTCAGATCGTTTGAGAACTCGTTGCTGTTAGTGAACGACTCACTCGCATTGCTGTAGAGCATTCTCTCGCATTTTGAGATGACATTGCTGTTGTGCCAACGCACCTTGGCTCCATTGCAATCGAAGGCTCCGAGAAAGCAGTGGCCGGCGGTTGCAACATAACCATCG
The DNA here is from genome assembly GCA_044376655.1 of Silvanigrellaceae bacterium. GTDB lineage: Bacteria > Bdellovibrionota_B > Oligoflexia > Silvanigrellales > Silvanigrellaceae > RFOM01. Next base: position 755 of record JBILKQ010000231.1, on the reverse strand, counting down.
CCTAGGTGGAATGCACTGCAGCGCAGAGCGCGGCTTTTGTCTTCAAAGGGATAGACATCCACCAAGCCCAGCGCGTTCAGAGATTCCCCATGAGCATTGAAATTTTTTGAAGGCTTTTTCTTCCAAAAAAAGGCCTGGGCATTCTGCGTCAGAGATAAGCTGATTAAAGATGTTGCGACAAGCAGGACTTTGTTTGACGTGTTCATTGAGCACCCACACTGTAGCAGATCGCTTTGTTAATCATACCTGCCATCTGCCTGGCACCAAAGACCGACGGGTGCATGATTTCTGGCTTCAGGAAGTAGGGAAAGTGTTCGAAAAACTTGTCGACGTTCACGATGTGTGTGTTGTTGGTCTGCAGTGAGGTGAATGCACGTGCGCCCCGGTTCTGATACTGCATAGCTTTTTCGAGCGAAGACATAAACAGAGGTAGGTCTTTGATGGCTTTGAGCACAAGCCAGTTTGCGAGCCGACTCACGAGAGGATTCTGCTGCTTGACGCGCATGGTTGCATCGTCGTGAGAGCCAGGTGTCGCTGGAGATCGGCCCAGCAGGCCGTAATCATTCAGGGCATTATTAAGAGAACGTTCGAACTCTTCATATGCCGCACGCGCCTCTTCGACTTCTGCAGCCGTGTAGTGGGTGTCGGTTTCTTCATCATAGTAGCCTCCCGTGCGCTCAATCCGCTGTGTGGCCAGTGTCCCGAGCGAATGCGTTGCGGTCCATCCGGGTTCAATTGCTGTGAGCTGCACGTTT
>JBILKQ010000230.1:0-3049 GCA_044376655.1 Silvanigrellaceae bacterium | reverse complement strand
GAGTGTTGGCCCTTTTTCGCAACAGAGCGACTTTGCGAGAATACGCGCACTTGAGGTCTTTCCTGTGCCTCGGGTGCCAGTAAATAGGAAAGCATGCGGCACCTTGCCGCTGGTGATCATGCCCTCGATGGCTTTGACTGCTGAATCTTGTCCAACCAGTTGTGAGAAGCTCTGCGGGCGCGTTCGGCGCGCCAGAACCTGATATTCCGGCCGTGTCTCTTGTGCACTACTTTGTTCAAAACCTTCGAACACGACCTGCCATCCGCTGAAATGAAAAAAACCGCTACGAGGGGCGGCTAGAAGATGGGCCTACCTGCTGTGACCAGTACCGTTGCTGCCTTCCGGCCCTGGCGGGGTTGTTGGACACATCATCAGACGTCCTCTAGCCACCTCTCCTAGCGGCTTCACCTTCAGGGCTAGACCCAAACCCGGCGTGGGTCAAGGGTTTTACTCAGGTCTCGGCCCGTCGGTCAGGCGAGACTTCATTTATGCATCAAATAGGTGCAAAAAATACCACCTGTGCGCTTTGACATGGCGGCTGGAGTTTCGGGTCAGGGGGCCGATTCAGAAGCAGTACCCGTTTTTAGGGAGCTGCAGAGACAGCGGAGGGCGTCATGAAATTCAAGCAATGGGGCACAGGGTTGAAAGCGATATTTGCGCTTCTACTTGCCCTACCCCTCGTCAGTTTTGGCGTGGTGGCTTGGTTCGGGTTTGTCGTGATTGGCGATTTGGTAGACGTGACTAAGAAATTTATTGGCGAGCTTCCGCCCGAACGGGGCATGGAGGTCGCGAGTATCCTCGCCAAGACCCACGACCGCTCCGAGGTCATAGCTTTTTTCGTACCGCTCGCATGTGCCGCTGGCGCGATTGTGGTCAGTGCGCTGCTTTTTGGCAGATTCCTCGCCAAACTCTCGGGTGACTGCTCGGATGTTTTGGCAACCTCGAAAGACATGAGTGAACTTGGTCAGCACTTTAATCAAGCTGCTGAGAGAATATCGCTGGGCTCAACCCAAAGTACAATTGCTCTCGAGCAGTCCATTGGCTCTCTCGAACGTTTCTCGGGAGCCCTCCAGCGCACAGCCGTTGACGTAACCGAGGCTGACAAAGCTGCACGGCTTGCGGTGGAGCAGTCGACCCAGGGCGAAGTTCAGTTGAAAACAGTGCTTGATTCACTGTCCGAACTCTCCTCGCAGTCTCGTAGGCTTGAAGAGATCATCACTGTCATCGACTCCATCGCCTTCCAGACCAACATTCTCGCCGTGAATGCGGCGGTTGAGGCTGCACGTGCAGGCGAACAGGGCCGCGGTTTCGCCATTGTGGCGGAGGCGGTTCGCAATCTTGCCCAGAACAGTGCTGCGTCCGCGAAAAATATATCAACCCTGATTCGTGAAAGCGCTGAAACTTCAAAACGTGCTCAGGAAGCTGTGCGCAGCGGATCGGGTAGCCTCGGGACTTCGGTCGGCCATGTACGAAAATCACAGGCGCTGATCCAGAAAATATCCACTTCGACATCTGAACTTTCAGATGCTTTGGCTCACATGAGCCAATCCATGAGCCAGCTCGATTCGATCTCGAAGTCTGTGTTCAACTCCTCCGATTGGTCTGAGAGTGCACGCGAGCAGTTTACAGAAAAGATTTCCTCTTTGCAGTCTTCCGCGCAGCGCTTGGGTGAACGTTTTGTGAATATTGATGCCGAGTTTCAGGAGGTCGTTGATACGACCAAGTCCGTGGAAACAGCAACGTCAACTCTCCCAACTTTGTCGAGAACCACAGAACGCAAAACCTTTGAACGCGCAGCCGTGCCGCGCTCCCAGCCTATGCAAGGATATTCAGCTCAACCGCAACCGAATGATTTAGGGCAACGTTCTGCGCGATCAGCAACATCTGGATCATCTTCGGCGACCACCAGGGCAGTCAAGGCAACCAAACTGCGTGCGCGCGATGTGATTCCATTTGAGGGCGAAACCGAGTCTGAAAGAACAACAGAAGTGAAATTAGGGACAACTTCAGGTTTTTGAGATTGTAGTCGTTCGAAATCTGCATTGTGAGGAGAGACGATGATTTCCGTGCGTTCAAAGTTGATGATTACATTTTTTCTTGGCATGAGCACAGCCGCGTTTGCTGACAGCAAACGCGCTCCTGATCTCACGATTGTGACCGATGCCGAGCAAGCTCGTGCTGTTGAGGCAGAGAAGAATAGACATTTGTCGCAGCGCGCATCTGCCGCAGCCTCTCCAAATGTACATGATCCTGTTGCCGGAAGACCTGCGCGGGAATCGCTCGAACTCCTTCGTACAGGAAATCAACGTTTTGTCGAAGGCAAAACGGTTGGCCAACGCAGGGATGAGAAAACCCGGAGCGAGCTGGCCGCGAAGCAGAATCCTTTCGCTATTGTTCTATCGTGTTCAGATTCTCGTGTTCCACCCGAACTGGTTTTCGACCAGGGATTGGGTGACGTTTTTGTTGTTCGCACTGCGGGCCATGTTCTCGACCCAGGCCCGATTGCCAGCATTGAATATGCTCTTGAACACCTCGGCGCACGCTTGATTGTTGTGCTCGGTCACGAATCCTGCGGTGCAGTGAAAACTGCCCTAACGACACCCATAGGAAAGTCTGCTGGAACAGTTGATATCGATAGGCTTGTTGCGAAAATCAAACCACACCTGTCGACCTTCAAACCGATTTCTAGTGACAAGCTGATGCGCGGGCCTGTCAAGGCAAATGCATCGGGAGTTGCGCGCGAGTTGATTCGCAAGTCTGCTGTCGTTCGGACACGCTTGCAGCTGCAGGAGGCGTCAATCGTAACGGCAATTTATGAACTTTCGACGGGTCAAGTGGAATTCAATATGTGGGATTTTGATTATGCAGGGCATGGTGAATTCGACGCGAATCCCGTAGTCGAAGCGGTTCCCATGCCTGCCGTTCGCAAACGACGTGGCATGGCTGCCGGCGGACACTAACCGAAATAGCAGGTTTGCCGTTTCATGCGTGAGCCAAGGTTCGTCGGAACCTTGGCTTCTTATGTTGCGGGAGTACTGTCCTCCGGCTA
>JBILKQ010000229.1:0-3054 GCA_044376655.1 Silvanigrellaceae bacterium | reverse complement strand
GGCGCGGCAACGGACCAACAAGCCCAACACTAAATCGCAGACCACCCAACTTTCTGTTGCCTGCGCCAGCTGGACTCAAAAACTCTCTCGACGTTGCCGGAGTTATCAAGACCCTCAATGTGGGATCGCCCGGAAGCCAAATGCCGAGCTTTTCGCACCTGCCCGACAACGTAAAACAGGAGATCGCCGAATACGTTGAACATCTCCACAAAAATCCGGCGCTCTACTGATTCATAGAAAATCGAGCTTCTGTGCGCGTGCGTCAACGAGCTTCATTTTCTTCAGGCGACGGCGGGTTGAAGCATCGTTCTCATGATCTTCAATGTCTGCAACAACCTCGTTTTCACTCACCTTGCCCTGCACCCGATCGATGAACAAGACTCCCTCGAGGTGATCCATTTCGTGCTGCAGACAAATACTTAATATGCCATCACTCTCGATGCGGATCGCGCGACCCTCAACGTCTTTTGCTTCAAGCACGATATTTTTCCAACGGGTCGTTTGCCCGCGATCGACTCCCGGAAACGACAAACAACCATCGTATGGAAATGTGATTTCATCGGTCTTTGAAACGATTTCCGGATTCACCAGAATGACCGGTGAAGGCAACTCGGTATTTTTCCCATCAACAGAAAAGGAGTAGGTGCCGTGCCACTCCTTAAGAGAAGCATTCTCGAAATATGGACGAACATCGACCACGATCAGCTTTTTGAGAATTCCCACTTGCGGAGCGGCCAGGCCAATACCTTCGTAGGCATTCATGGTCTCGATCATGTCGGCAGCGAACTGTTTCAGGCCGGGTGTGAACTTTTCGACCGGCGTTGATGGCCTACGCAGAAGCACATGTGGAAAATGCAGAACTTTGAATACAGGCATGCGAGACTCCAAAGAAAATTCCCTGCCAAAGCCATACTGAGCGATAGAAAAACACGCAAGAGCCAAACAAGCAGGCAGGATTCGCTTTCCCCGGCCCTGCAACTTTGTTAGGGTACGAACTGACGATAGGCATTTTGCACAAAGCTGGCGCATGGTGCGCCGGGACTCTCGAATGGTCGGGAGGATAAACGCTCTCCGGTCTGTGACCCGCCTCGTTGCACAGATCATCAGTTCTATAGGTTCTCTTATGTTTAAGATTGTTGAAAAAACTATCCGCGTGGGCGACCACGAAATCACCATCGAGCATGGCCGTATGGCCCGCCAAGCCGGCGGATCAGTGCTCATCACCTGCGGTGACACACAGGTTCTGGTCTGTGCCACAGGCGCAAAGGCCCCTTCACCCACAGCCTCATTCTTTCCTCTGGCAGTGGACTACATCGAAAAGCTCTACTCGGCCGGCCGTATTCCGGGGGGCTACATCAAGCGTGAATCTAAGCCAACTGAGCGGGAAGTGCTCATCAGCCGACTGATTGACCGCCCCATCCGCCCCCTCTTCCCTGAAACCTTCCTCACGGAAGTCCAGGTGGTTGCCACGGTGCTTTCCGTCGATCCGAAAATCTCGCCAGCACCCCTTGCCATTCTCGGCGCCAGCACTGCACTCCACATTTCTGACATCCCTTTTGGTGGTCCGGTCGCCGGCGTGCGCATCGGCCACAAAGACGGCCAATTCCTCATTAACCCCTCTGAGACCGAGGAAGTCGGCTCAGACCTCGACATCGTGGTTGCGGGAACAGCCGAAGGCATCCTGATGGTTGAATCCGGCGCAAACTTTGTCTCGGAAGCATTGATTCTTGAGGCCATTGAGGTCGCGCACAAACACATCAAAACAATGTGCAAAGTTCAAGAAGAGCTGCGCGCCGCCGTTGGCAAAGAGAAGCGTAGCGTTCCAGAAGCACCTTCCAACGACAACATCCAAAAGGTGCTCGACAAAAAATACGCAGGATCACTGCGCGAAGCCTATTCGATCGCTAAGAAAGCTGACCGCAAGAATGCTGTCGACGAAATTCGTCTTGCTGCCAAAGCAGAGCTCGTGCCCTCAAACGACGACGGCACCCTGGCCACAGCTTTCGAGCACCTGTTCGAAATGGCCTGCTACAAAACCCTGCGCACCAACATCATCCGTGATAACCGTCGTGTTGATGGTCGCAAGTCCACAGACATCCGTTCCATCGATTGCCAAGTTCAAGTTCTTAAGCGTCCGCATGGTTCAGCACTGTTCACCCGCGGTGAAACCCAGTCTTTGGGTGTCGTGACTTTGGGTACTTCCGACGACGCACAGCGCAGTGAAAGCGTTTACAGCCCGCTCGAAGAGAAACACTTCATGCTGCACTACAACATGCCCGGCTACTCGGTCGGCGAACCCAAGCGCCTCGGTGCGCCCGGACGCCGTGAAGTGGGCCATGGCAACTTGGCTGAACGTGCTCTGCGTGCATCTGTGCCAAACCGCCTGCGCTTCCCCTATTCCATCCGCATGGTTTCTGAAATCACCGAATCCAACGGCTCATCGTCGATGGCATCGGTTTGCTCAGGGACACTCGCGATGCTTGACGCAGGCGTGCCACTGCTCGAGCCTGTTGCTGGCATCGCAATGGGACTCATCAAAGAAGGAAACGATGTTGCCATCCTCTCTGACATCCTCGGCGACGAAGATGCTCTGGGCGATATGGACTTCAAGGTTGCAGGCGGAAAGTCGGGCATCACTGCATTGCAGATGGACATGAAGATTGCCGGCGTGTCGATCGATGTATTGCGTCGTGCACTCGAACAAGCTCGCGAAGGCCGTTTACATATCCTGAGCAAAATGACTGCTGTTCTCGGCAAGGCCAAGGATCTCAGCAATCGAGCGCCACGTATCGAACAAATCAAGATCAAGTCCGAGCGCATCCGCGATCTCATTGGCCCTGGCGGACGCAACATCAAGAAGATCGTTGCCGACACAGGCTGTAAGGTCGACATCGGTGATGATGGTGTTGTTAATCTTGCGTCCAACAATGGCGAAGCAGCCGCAAAGGCCAAGCGCATGATTCACTTCCTGACCAGCGACCCTGAGATCAACGAAGTTTACCTCGGTATCGTGAAGAAGGTGTCCGACTTCGGTGCATTTGTTGAAATCAAACC
>JBILKQ010000113.1:0-9861 GCA_044376655.1 Silvanigrellaceae bacterium | reverse complement strand
CTCGTTCTGATTCCAGAGTGGGTCAAGCTGAGTTTGGTTTGTATGCCTTCGCCAAGGGAATTAGCGTTGTTCCAGGCAATCCCGGAGTGCAGATTGAGCCCGGATTTGGCTATGCACTCGGTGCCTCTAGCGTGCAGCAAGGCAATGAGCGTGAGAAGACAGGAAGCTATCGGCGCATCTGGGGAGGGTTGCAAACCCCGGTTTATTACAGGTTTTTGCGTCAGGTTTTTGGGGTAAACTACGGAGTTGTTTCAGGTGGGCCGATTCCCGTTTCGCGACGTTTTCAATTCGTGAGTGACACGGGGGTAGCCTTACTTCCACATATCTCGACGCACTACACGCTCACCTACGATCGCAATTTTGGAGAGAGTTCCTCCTATCCTGAAATCAATTCTTATGATCATTGGTTGCATGGGCGTTTATCTACCAATGTGCTCGAGTTCTTCGTTGATGCAGGGCCTGGTTATTCAACATCCAAACTTTCGCAATTGAATGATTCTCTGAAGGAAGAGGCCACTTCGTCCGAGGTGTATTTTCTCGCGCGCTCTGGCTTGGATCTTTTTACCGACAAAGTTGGCTTGGATGCTCAGGCAAAATATATTTTCAGTGCTAAAACTGAGAGCTCGTTTGTAAGTGGCTCAAACCGTTCGCCCCTAGACGACCTGGGCGGAGATGCTCGGAGAGTTGGTCTTCCAGAAGACAGCTTCCATGCGAGTGCCTTTTTCGGTTTGCGCCGCATCTTTGCGGGAGTGGGAATTGGGTGGCGTTATACTCTCGAGGTTTTGAACGTGAATGAACGTAACAACACCAAAACACAGAAGACTGAAAGTAATGGCCTTGGAGTCTTTGCCTCCGTCAATTTCTGAGAGGTTGTTGATTGTGTCTAATTCTTAAACACCGTGGTCTTGTTGAAATCTTAATGTTTTTGGGTTTTTAGGTGTTGGCTTAAAGATTGCTTCATGCCCTCCAAATTCAACGTGCGGAGGTTTACCATGAAGTTCAAAGCCGTTGCTGTTGTTGTATTTGCTTTCCTGACTGGCTGTGGAACCGCTCAATCAGGGGCCGAGTCTGAATCAGCGGTATCCTCGCTATCTCATACAAATCTGCGCGTGGAATGTCTCAAGTCGATTGAGGTACGTGATGTGCGCGTGCGCGATCGTGTCACTCTTTTGGTCCAAGGAAAGACGGTCAAGCTTTCGCGTCTGAGAACAGAAAACCGTGCAGAAAAAACTCTCTCTTCGAGCGATACATTCACTGGAACAAACAACACCATTTACGATGGTGCGGTAGTGAAGAAAACCCATGCCCGGATGTTGCTCACTCCGGCCGAGCACCTCAAAAACAACAATGGAGAAAGCAATTCCACCCGCCTACGGCATGTTTTGATTGAATATTCGCAAGGCAAAGTCACCGTTACTGGCCCAGATACCAAAGTGATTTTAGCAAACGACAACTGTCGGACAGCGTCTTTTTGAGGGCATTTTTGGGCTCTTCGTGGACTCAATGTGGTTTTTAGTGCTCGCTCAGGTCTTCAGTGGTGCTTTGAGCTTGTGACTTTGACTCCCACAATGCACGCGTTGTCCTAATGCGTTCGAAGCGCTTCTGCAGGGCTTTTTGGTTTGATTCAATAGCCTTGAGTTTGCGCTCTTCCGTACGCCGTTGAGTCTCGCCGACACAGTGTGGACAGTATTCGTTTTCACGGTAAAGAGGGCTTTTCTTGTCTTCCAGCGTGAGTGTAGCCCAGCAAACGTAACACATGTCGTGTTCTGTTTTCTTGAGGCCTGCGTTTACCGCCACTCGGTGGTCAAATACGAAGCAGTCACCCTCATAGTGGTTGTCGCCTGGCATCTGTTTTGTTTGTTCAAAATACTTAAGAATCCCACCTTGAATTTGGTAAACTTCGTCAAAGCCTACCTGCCGCATATAGGCGGTGGCTTTCTCGCAGCGGATACCACCTGTGCAGAAAGTCACCACGCGCTTGTTGCGGTGCTCGAGGAAGTTTTCCTCAACCCAACTTGGAAAAGTGCGAAACGTGCGAATGTCGGGAACAACAGCGTTCTTAAAAGTGCCAAGTTTGGTTTCATAATCGTTACGGGTGTCGAGGAGAATGACTTCTTCACCGTTATCGAGCCATTGTTTCAATGTCTTGCCGTCGACGTGCTTGCCAGTGAAATGTTCTGGTTCAATCCCGGTGCGTCCCATCGTCACGATTTCTTTCTTCTGCTTTACCAGCATGCGCGAGTAGGGGTTGAAGTCGCTTAGGGAGAGCTTGAACTCGATATCCGCGAAACGTTCGTCGGCACGGCAATAGGCAATGAACTTCTCGGCTGATTCAGGAGTGGCCGCAACGTATCCGTTCACACCTTCGCCCGCGAAAATCAGCGTGCCCTTCATCTCAAGGCTGTTCGTCAGGTTGCGAAACGCTTCGGCAGTTGCACTCACGTCTGCTATCCGGACGAATTTGTAGAAGGCGAGGTTGTGAAACGTTGTCATCGGGCCGCTCCTGTGGGGCTTCAGGCATTCATCTCAGAAAACAACTTTTCGAGCAGGTCTTTGTCTTTGCGTTCCCAAGCTTCGAAAACACGACGAGCTTCGCGGTTAACGAGCGCCTTGGTGCGGAAAAATTCGCCGAATTCATTTCTTTCTTTGAGCGTGCGCAGAACTTGGACGTTTGCTGCCTCAATCATGAGGATGCTCGCGCCGCGGCGCAGGATCATGTTGTTGAGTTTCCATTCAAGAGAAACTGCCATTGAATTGAAGGCCATGGGTGCACTCCTTGCCTGAAGGTTAACGTATGGGGGTCATACTCCAGAGGTTCAAGTGCCGCAAGAGAAAGGATTTTTTGCGTTTTTTAGGTCTTTTCCGTGGGTTGTCGGCAGTCCCGGGCTGCACCGCGGAAAAGTGACGCCTGAGGTCAGGGTTGCCGGGTGCCAGAAATCTGCTGGCCGTATCCTGAGAAGAGCGTGGCCGCAGCCCTTCAGGTTTAGCGAAGGGTTCTTTTCAGGAGGGTTTCAGGGGTGGCGACCAAATATACGGGTCCACAGAAGGCAGCCATTCTGCTCCTCGCTTTCGGTGAGGAAATTGCAGCTGAGATTTTCAAGCAGATGAACGAATTCGAGATTAAGCGCGTGGGGAGTGCCATGAGCCGTCTCGGACGCGTGGATGGCGAGACTATCGATGAAGTGATGGAAGAATTCTATCACGTGCTGCAGAGCAATAAGAAATACTTCTTCGGGGGCAACGAATTCACCAAGAAACTTCTTGAAACAGCTTTTCGTGATGGCCAGGCCAACAACTACATTGAAGATCTTGCTCTCGAGACAGCTGCCACACTTGAGTCTCTTGAACTTATCGATTCGAAGATGCTTGCAAATATACTTCGCAATGAACATCCCCAAACCATCGCACTCGTGCTGGCACATCTCGAGCCCAAGAAGTTTGGTGAAACGCTCAAACTTTTGCCCGACAGCCTGCATACCGAGCTGATTCTTAGAATCTCTCGTCTTGAGGCTGTTTCTCCGGAATTGATCGACGAGATCGATGACGTTCTGCGAGGCGAAGTGCAGCGCATGGGTAATGTGACCCAGCAGCAGATTGGTGGTGTGACACCGATCGTCGAGATGCTCAACATGATGGACAAGGCTACCGAAGAGACCATCCTTGACCGCCTCGAAGAGCGCGATCCCGACCTTACAGAAGAAATCCGCAAGAAGATGTTCACCTTCGAAGATCTCATCAAGATCGACGATCGTGGCATTCAGGGCATTATGCGTGAAGTCAAGATGGAACAGCTTAAGCTCGCGATGAAGACCGCTTCCGAGGGGGTCAAAGAGCTCCTCTACAAGAACATGTCCTCACGTGCCGCAGAATCTCTCCGCGAAGAGGTTGCCAACGCAGGTCCAGCCAAGATCACCGACGTCGAGGCCGCGCAGCAAGGCATTGTGCAGATTGCTCGACGCCTTGCAGACGAAGGCAAGATTGTCATTGCAACGAGTGGAGAAAACGCTCTGGTTTAACGGCAGCAAATCCTGGAAGGATGAACGCTCATGACTCGTGGACGTCTGGTCAAAAAATCAGAGCAGGAAAAACTCTCGGACATGCATGTTGAAAAGTATCCATGGAAGGATTTTTCAACGGATAGCATATTGCTTCCCGACAACCCGCGTAGATCTGTTGTGCTTGCAAAGAGTCATCCACAGCAGGAATTGAAGAAAAAAGTTCAAAATCCTCCCGAATTCACTCGTACCTTCGGTGCTCCGGCCAAACCGCTATTTCCCGAGGACATGACAGCTGAGTTCCTTGCAAGCCAGGAGGAGCTGCGGCAACGCAAACGGCGTATGCAGATGGATGAAGATGAAGCTGTTGCGCTTGAGCTACTTGATATCACCGAGGAGGGAGCTGACGACGTGCATGCGGCTTCGGCGACTGATATCGCACACATGTCGCCCGGTGAAGCAAACGCGACTGCCGCAGCTTCGGTCTCCAAATCTGGAGCACGAGCGGGAAACAGTGCCGATATTAGCGATTTGAGTAAGCTTGCAGCACAGAGCAATCGTGGTTTCGGTGACGGTGCGCTCGCTTTTGCTGATGGTCACTCTCCCCAAGAGGACGTCGAAGCTCGCATAAAGGAAGCCTTTGAAAAAGGCTTCGCAAAAGGTCGCGCTGAGGGAGAAAGCGCAGGATACGAAGCAGCCATAAGTGAGGTCGAAGCGCGCGCTGCTGAGTCCAAACCAGAAGAATCGGCACCTATGCAAACCTATGAGGAAGGTCTTGAGCAGGGGCTGGCGCGCGGTCGCGAAGAAGCCCTCCAGGAAGCGCAAGAGAAATACAACCATTCGCTGATGCTTTTTACCCGTGCCTTGTCTGAGCTGCAACATCTTAAGGGCGAGTTGTTGAGCACCGGGCGCGAGATTTTTGCCGAAATTGCTCAAATCTGCGCTGAACGTGTGTTGCGGCAAAGCGTTAAGTTGAAAGACGAAGCTCTGCGGAGCATTTTTGCAGCCGCTACCGGACAATTTCAGCAGCAAGATCAGCTTAAAATTGAAATGCACCCTGAAGACATTGCTCGCATTGAGCCACAACTTGCGGCTGAGCAGCGCCAGCATTTGCGTTTGGTTGGAAATGCGTCTCTGCAACGTGGTGACATGAAGATAGAAGCCAACAATGAAGTTGTTTCACTCGACCTTCATAGCACGGTGCAGCAGTTGATTGACTCTTTGAAAGACGATCTTTTCGAGACAAGTACAAAAGGCGATAGCACCGAAAAAGCAGGGTGAAAAATGTTTTCAGCGAATGCACTCCAGAAGTTGCGTCAGGCTCGGCCTACGCTTGCACGTGAACCGCTTGTTCTCGACAAACTCGGAAAGGTTCTTGAGGTTGTCGGAACAGTGGTGGAAGCTGCGCTCCCGGGTGCACCACTGGGTGCGCTGGTGCGGATCTTTGACCACCGCAAAACCTACAGCATCGATGGCGAAGTGGTGGGCTTTAGACGCGACCGGGCGCTGATTATTCCGTTCTCAGATCCAACCGGCGTTTGTGCAAATGCACTCGTGCAGTGTGTTGAACGTGAGCCAAAAATCCGAGTGGGAGCTCACCTCATCGGCCGGATTGTCGACCCGTATATGCGCCCCATGACAGGAGATCCGATTCCTGCGCTGGCAGGTGTGCCGTGGTCGATTGTGCGCGAACCATTGAATCCTCTGCTTCGGCGTCGCATAAGCGACCCATTGGATTTAGGTGTCCGGACTCTGAATACCCTGCTGACCTGCGGTGAAGGTCAGCGCGTCGGTATTATGGCTGGTTCGGGAGTTGGGAAAAGCGTGCTTTTGGGCATGATTGCCCGCTACACACAAGCTGACCTCAACGTCATTGCGCTTATCGGTGAGCGTGGGCGCGAGGTGCGTGAATTTCTTGAAGAGAACCTCGGCGAAGAGGGCTTGGCACGCAGCATTGTCGTTGTATCCACGGGCGATCAGAGCCCGCTTGCGCGCATCCGTGCTGCACATGTGGCAACGGCGATTGCCGACTATTTTCGTCAGGGTGGAAAGAAGGTTCTGTTGATGATGGATTCACTCACCCGTGTGGCTATGGCCCAACGCGAGATTGGTCTTGCTGTCGGTGAACCTCCTACCACTAAAGGCTACACACCATCGGTGTTTTCAATGCTTCCGCGCCTTCTTGAACAGGCCGGTAACTCAGATTCAGATGGCTCGGTCACTGGAATTTACACTGTGCTTGTAGATGGTGATGACTTCAATGACCCGGTCACTGATGCTGCGCGTAGTATTCTTGATGGACACGTGAATCTCTCCAGACAGCTGGCAGCTCGTAACCACTTTCCTGCAATTGACGTCCTTACGAGTGCGAGTCGTGTGATGGTGGACATTACTGATGAGCGTCATCGCAAGGCCGCAGGACAGCTCCGTGAATGGATGGCTACTTACCAGAAAAATGAAGATCTCATCTCCATCGGGGCTTACAATCAGGGCGGAAATCCAAAGATTGATAAAGCGATTCAGATGCAAAGCCGAATCGAGTCTTTTCTGAGACAGGGAAGAAACGAGATTTCGAACTATTCCGAGTCGCTTGAGCGGCTATACGAACTCACGGAGCTTGAATGAGTCGATTTGTTTTCAGGCTTCAGCGCGTTCTGGATATTCGTCTGCAAGCGGTAGATGAGGCACAAACCTATCTCGAAAACTGTCGTAAGGTTGTCTCTGAGCTGCGTCGGCTGTTACTTGAGGAACGCGATGAATACCTTTCGGAACGTGACACTCTGAATGAATCAATTCGTATGGGCGAAACTTATAAATATTCTATGTTCGAGCAGAGCCTTGAGAATCGAAAGTCACGAATGATGGAACTTCTCGAGGCTATCAGGGTTGCGGAGTCGGATGTAGATATTGCCGAGCAGCATTTGATGGTTTGTCGGCGTAATTTGAAAGTTTTAGAAAACCTCCGCGACAAAAAACAACGTGAACATTTCGAACAACTCGAACTCAAGGAACGCAAGTTTCTCGATGAGCAGGCAACTCTGCGCTATCAGCGTTCCGTTTTCGATTCTTCCAGAGAGTGAGGTTGGCTCATGAAATCCCTCCATCTTCTATTTGCAGCCAAAATGGTAGCGCTCGCTGGGCTGGGCGGTGTTATGTATGCAAAGCATCAGGCCAATGCTCAAGACTCAGGCGAAACAGCACCGGCAGCAAGCAAGGAATCCGATCCGGCGGCTTCAAAATTGCCTGACATTCCTGAAAAGGGTCTGACCCTGTCGCGCGCTGCTGAAATACGAAATCAATTGCTTCTTATGAGAAAAGATGCGGAGCAAAAAATTGAAAAGCTCAACGCAGCTCGACAGGGCTATGAGCGTTCCAGAGGTGACGTTGAAACTAAGCTGAAAAGAATTGAGGAAGAGCGCAAGCTTCTCGAGGAAACCCTACAGAAGGAACGCAAAGCAAAGGATGAGCGCCTATCCGAAACACTTGAATTCATCTCAAAAATGGAGCCGAAAAAAGCTGCGCCACTGATTGAAACCATGGACAGAGATCTGGTGATGCAGTTGCTGCGCAAACTTCCAGCCCGCCAAGTAACCAAACTTCTTGAGTCAGTGAATCCGAAGAAAGCGACAGAGATTCTCGAATACTACACTCGAATCCGTTCAGGCCGTGAGTATGAGCTGTTGCGTGAAATGGGTCTGTGTGCAACGGACACCGAGGAGGGAACAAATGACAAGTCGAAAACCGACAAACCCGGCCCCACGGGGCAAACCACGGCCAACGAACCCATCCCGGTCGCATCAGAGGGCGGATCGCCCGCAGCCAAGCCCAACGAGCCCGGGGCCAATACCGCGCCCGCAGCCACAGGCGAGTCTGGATCTGCCGCAGCCAAGTCAAAGGAACCGGGGGGAGCCGAATCCACGCCTGCCAGCAAGGAGGCCTCCGCAGCGGGCGCCGCAGCGACCACACCGAGCGTTGTTCGATAGTCATAATGCCACGTTTTTTGTCAGTACTATTCATGGGCTTGAGCAAGAACTCGCCGACGAGATTGTCGAGCTTGCCCAAGATCTTGAAATTGAACTGAGCCAGCTTCCCGAGGTTGCCAGCGCAGGCGTGTACGTGCGTGCGCCTTGGAGTTTTTGTTTGGCAATGAATTTTGGCCTGCGCTGCGCCAGTCGCGTTCTCTGTGAAGTTCTCGAGTGTGAAGCGCGCACCTTGGAAGATGTTTACAAGGCGGTCTTTAAACTCGATTGGGAAAAGCTGTTCCCGCTCGAAATGACCTTTTCCGTTCAGTCCACGTCGAGTGATGCGGGCATCAAAGCTAATGCGCTCAACCTTAAAATCAAAGATGCCATTGTGGATTCTTTCAAGCGTTCCTGTGGAAGTCGTCCCGATGTGGAGAAAGAGGCTCCGCAAGTGCGGGTGATGGCGCGTGTGCACCGTGGCGGTCTATCTGTGAGTCTGGACACCACGGGTACCCCTTTGGCCTTGCGAGGCTACCGCACTGCAACCCATGACGCTCCTCTAAGTGAACTGCTTGGTGCAGGTTTGTTGCGCATGACGGGCTGGCACAAACTTTGCCGCGAACTCAGAAAAGAGAAACCGGAGAAGGCTTTCTTTGCGCGCGTCGAAACAAGTCGCACCAGTACGCATGAAGTTCAGGAAGATGAAAGCACTGCTTCCACAGTTCAGAAGCGGCGCATTCCAGAAGCCATCGTCCTAACGCCGGATTTAATTGATCCGATGTGTGGTACGGGCACGTTTGCCATCGAGGCTGCTCTTCAGCTCCTGAATCGCCGTCCGCAACTCGATCGCACTGGATTTGCATACGAGAATCTCAGCCTGATTCCATCAGCTGTGCTCAAACAAGAGGATCGCATCCGCCGCGCTTTGCGGGCGCAGGAATTGTCTTTGCTCGATGCTTTTAGAAAAGTCGCACAATATAAGCGTGAGGCGCTGGGTAGAAGCGATGTTGCGGATGCCGTTGCTCCTTTTTTACTCTGCCGTGATACCGATACAACTGCTCTGGCTGCAGCAAAAAAGAACGCTGAAAAAGCTGGTGTATCCAAGCTAATTCAATTTGAAAAAGGCAACGTTGTGGACTTGCAGGTGGACTCCGATGCCGGAGTGATTGTGATGAATCCACCCTATGGTGTCAGGCTGGGCGAAGAAGAACAGCTGAAAATCTTCTACAAAGATATCGGTGATGCGCTTAAGAAAAGATGCAAGGGCTGGCAGGCATGGATCCTTGCCGGCAGCAATGAGCTTGCCGGCTCGGTTGGTTTACGCCCCACACGCCGCAGGAAAGTCTTCAACGGTGGAATTGAGTGTCTCTGGTTACAGTACGTCCTCTTTTGAAACCCTATGAAACTTAATGAGGTTGGTGGGCTGCATCGATGCCAGGGGAATACCGCCTGTGATCACCAGCAGGTCACCCTCCTTCGCCATGCCTTTCTGCACGATTGATTTCGCAATTTCGTGAAGGGCACCATCGGTGTCGAAGAACATCGCGTTCTGTAGTCCACTCACGCCGCGGACCAGACTCAATTTTCGCACCACATCTGGGCGTGGACTGAGTGCAATGACAGGGGTTTGGGGTCTGTACTTGGCCACCGTTCGGGCAATATTCCCTGTCAACGTCAGGCAAACAATCGCAGCTGCTTTGCAAGCGTCTCCGAGCTCGGCCGCAGTACGGGCTACAACCTCTGGAGTTTTGTTTGAGGTGAAAAGGCGGGCGTTTTCTTCACCGGGCAGAAGCATGCCGGAGCTTTCAACCCGAGAAAGAATGTCACGCATCGTATTGACCACATGACTGGGGTGGCGCCCCGATGCAGTTTCACCGGAAAGCATGGTTGCATCTGCAAGGTCA
>JBILKQ010000228.1:0-3099 GCA_044376655.1 Silvanigrellaceae bacterium | reverse complement strand
CTGCTGAAATCGAGCTTGTCACCTGGTTCACCTTACTGATGGAATCGATGATCTGATCAAACACACGGCCAGCGCTGTCGGCCATTCGAGCGCCTTGCTCTGCACTTTCGGTACTCTCCGAAATCAGCTTCGAAATATCAGTAGCCGCAGCTGAAGTGCGCTGTGCAAGGGTTCGCACAGCCTCTGCCACAACAGCAAATCCTTTGCCCTGCTCCCCTGCTCGCGCCGCTTCCACAGCGGCATTCAAAGCGAGAAGGTTGGTTTGGAAGGCAATGTCGTTGATGAGTCCGGTGATTTCCGCAACCTTCTTCGAGCCTTTATGAATCTCACCCATAGATGTGATGAGTTCGCGCATCTCCTTCTGGCCCTGACGCGCAGTCAGTTCTGCAGCCTGCGCAACATCCGCTCCTTCACGCGCACTCTCGGAGTTCTGAGTCACAATGCGTGAAAGCGCTTCAATTGCAGCGACTGTTTCTTCTAATGACGCGGCAGCCTCATTGGCTGCAGAGGCAACGTTAGAACTGACTTCATTCACCTGCGAGCTCGCGCCAGCAATTTCCTCACCCGAGGAACCAAGCGACTTAGACACGCTGGCGAGTTTGTTCATGGGCGAACGAATCAAAAGCAAGCTCACAAGCAGGGCTAATGAGGTGAAGAACGCGCCGCCCATGGCAATCTGTCGAGTGGTTCGTGCGGTAATGTCTTCTACGGGCTTCATATTCAGCATGACCGTGTACGCACCTCGCAGCGCACCGTTCTTCATATCTTCCATTTGATAGCCAAGGATGTCCTTGCCGTTTTTCCAAGGACTGGTTGAAGGACTTCCGTGGCAGGCCATACAGCCTTGCCGTTCATCGAGTCGGATTGGTCGAGTCACAGTGTAGAACTTTCCATCGTCTGACTTACTGACGAGCTCCTTAAGAAAGGGATCCTGTTCGAAGGTGCGCAGGGTTTCCATTTCATCAGCAGTTGCACGATGTTCTTCACGACGAGGTTGATCAGCAAAAATTCTGAACTTGTAGCCATCAGTTTTTTCGCCCGAGTATCCCATCGAAAAAAGAACAATGATTGGCACCGCCTTCATCAAACGTTCTTTGTGTTCTTTTGGAACATTCCCGTCTGGATACTTCAGACGCGTCTCCTCAAACATTTGTCCAAGAATTCCAAGATCGCCTACGTAGGCTTTAGCTTCCTCGATGCGCGAGAGGATTGCACTTGATCTGTCCAACAACGCACGCTCGGCATTTTCACGCACCAGGTATCGAGCCACAAAAATCGCAGACAGCGTGCAGACAACGCACGATGCCAGAACGACACTCAAAACCTTGGTTCGAAACGTCAATTTCATCATCCCACCTCAAAGGGCAAAACAGACAAGATCCCGAAATTCTGACATTCTCAATGTAACAACGTAGACTTGAGTTCCAAAGACGGCTGTTTTGGCGACCGCCAAAAACACCTTCACTCTCCTGACGGAGGTGCGTCGACAGAGTGAAGGTGCAGGTCTGTAGTCAGGGAGTAGTTCGCGCTTGAATCAAATGCACTTTCAAACAACCGAACACGAATGTGAGCTGTTCCTAGCAGCAGAGGGTGTCGGATTTCTGATGCTCTCGGCCGACGGCGAAATGTTGCGCAAATGGCAGGGTCTGACGATTGGAGAGACATCCATCTGTGCCGGCATTCGCTGGGAATTTGGACATACGCCCAGCACACAGCCATTGCTGCGGCGGAATTGGAAATCAACGCAACGCGACAGTGTTTCCATCACTCGGTACTGGCGTACCGAGTGCGGATGTCAACTCAAGGAACGTTGGGACTGGAGCACACCGTCCATGGGCCTGATGGCCACTCTCACCGTGAACAAGGAAGAGAGTCACTCATGCGTTCAAAAAGACGTCCACTTCAGAGCCATCCCTCTGTGGACTCTGGCCCGCGCGGGAGATTTCCACTGTGGAACACAATCAACGCGATTGCTCCACAATCCCAGACAACCCCAGACACTTCACCTCAGCACTCAGGAGGCCGCTGCGCAGGTCGAGGTCTCCTGCTCTATCCAGATGTATCCCGGGCAATTGCCGGAACCAGGCGAGTGGCAGCCTTTGCCTACCGCAGCGCGCGAGTGGTTACCGACTCCGAAAGATGCACAACGAGGCGAGCAGTCGGCTCGTGAAATTCTGACAAGTCATGTCTTTCCGATCCGCACTCACAAGGATGGCACAGCACAGCTCATTTTTTCTGGTTCTAAAACCTCATCGATGAATCAGAGGTCAGCGACCAACTCCAAGCGTAACTCACCTTCGTCCACTTTCACTTGCGCAAATGAAAAACTCGCAACAGCCTTCCACAATTCTACGGAAAGCCTCAATCAGCTTGTGCAAACACGCAGCGATGGAACGCTCGGACTTCAAGCCGGACTGCCGTGGTTCACGCAGTTCTGGACACGAGACATGTGTCACAGCTATCGCGCTGCTTTTCTGTGGTCGGGTCGAACCGCAACGGGTGAGGCTCTGGTGACCGATCTTTGGCTGTCGAGTCGCACGGGCAGCATTCCCAACTACACAACATCGCAGACAACAACCAACAACAGCATCGATGCACCGCCTTTGTTGCTACTCTCCACTGCTGATTTAACTGAGCATTGTGGCTGGTCGGCTGCATTGGAGAAAAGTCGTCCACTGATAAAGGAGAGACTGCTCGAGGCTTCCGAGATCTTCGCCCGTGGAGAGCTCATTTTGCACGGCCCAGCAGACACCTGGATGGATGCCCAAAAGAACAGTCCTCAGGGTGAAAATATTCCATGCAGCCCAAGGGCAAACCGTGCTTTTGAAATCCAAGCCTTCTGGGTTGCAGCATTACATCGCTGGGGCATGATATTTGAAAAACTCAATGACCAACGAACAGCTGAAACACTGCTGCAGGCGGCACAAACGGGCCTGAAAACTATCCGTAGCCTTTACCTCCACAGCGACGGATCGCGTTGGGCAGATACGCTTCGCCCGGATGGAAGTGCCGACTTTTCCATCCGACCAAACGTTCTTTTAGGATTCTCAGCTCTGCACCGTGCAGGGTGTCTCGATGCACTGCTCACTGCCGATGAAT
>JBILKQ010000018.1:0-27918 GCA_044376655.1 Silvanigrellaceae bacterium | reverse complement strand
ATGCCCAAATCTGGACTGTTAAAAGACTGGCTGGACTGCTACGAAAATCACGTCGAATTGTTTGAGCTACTCGAAACCAAGCCGCAATGGGTCAAGATCAACTTGGCATTCTTCATCCGTTGGGGACGCTTGGGGATGGACAAACTCGAACATGCATGTGAGCTTCTTTCATCACACACTCGAATTCTTCTTGATGGAAAATTCGGAGAGATTGGCAACAGCCTCAATCAATACCTTGAATTTGCCTTTGATCATCTCCGAGTCGATGGCATTACCGTTAACCCGTTCATGGGTGAACACATTATTGGTTCCTCGCTGCAAAAGGCTTTGAGCATGCGTGGTGAAACGGCACGGGTTTTTGTTCTCGGTGCCACCAGTGAATATCCTCAAAACAAACTTGCCGCGTTCGGACATTCCTACTCTGAAATTGCAGAGGCCTGTACTGAGACTCACCTTGCCCTCGACCCAAGCGGCGCTCTTGCGTTGCATCTCGGACTTGTTGTGGGAGCGAACCGTGCTGATGCTCTGGCTCATCCAGTCTTTCAGAAGAACAAATCTCCGCTGTTGATGCCTGGCGTTGGGGCTCAGGGGGTCACACTCGCCCAGGCCACCCAGCTCACCGCCGCACTCTCGCAGGACATTATCTTTCCTGTCAGCCGCAGCATCTGCGAAGGCGGAAACATTAAGCCCATGGAAATGAAGCAGCGTTTTGAGTCCATGCAGGCCGAACTCCATTCATTGACCTCTCTAGCGCGGAGCCTCTCATGAGCCAGCCCACGTATGCCGTTCAGTTTGGTAAAGTGCGAATCAATTCGCTCATCAGCCCAAACCAGCGCATTCTGACCTCAACTCACCGCATCTCCGCCTTTGATTGTGTTTTGCCTCTGGAGGTCGAAAACAAAGGGCATATCCTTCAGGCAATGTCGGTTTTCTTCTTTGCGAATACGCGTGACATCATTCAAAATCACTTTTTAGGTTGCCTTGATGCGCAGACCATGTTGGTGAAATCAGGTCGAGTTCTACCGCTCGAAGTAATTGCGCGCGGTGCACTGGCAGGAAGTTTGTGGCGCAGCTACAAACAAGGAGGTGCATCAGAAATCAAACAGAGATGGGGTGTCGACCTTCCCGAGGGTCTAAAGCAGCACCACCGATTTGAAAAACCACTGATCACTTTCACCACCAAAGCTGCCTTCGGGCACGACGAACTCGTAACTCCCCACCAAGCCATCGAACATGTGCGCCAGTGGTTGCGTCTCGCAGATATCTGCACCGAACAAGAAGCTCCGACATTTGCAAAGCAATTGGTTCAGTCTGTAACAGCGACCGCCGAAAAACTCTTTACGCGTGGTCAGGAACTCTGTGCTGCTGCGGATCTGCTGCTCATGGACACTAAATATGAATTTGCTCTCGATGAAAACAATCAGCTGATGCTTGTTGATGAAATTCATACGCCAGATGCATCGCGCTTTGTTGATCTGAGAGCTTTCGAGCTAGGCCGCATCGATCACTTCTCCAAAGAGTGGCTGCGGGAGGAAATTCAAACGGCACTTGCGGCGCGCTCTGCAGAAGCTCTTGAGCAAGACAATCAACGTCCATTTGTGCTGAACTCTATCTGGAGCGATAACACATTCAAAACTCACTTGGCCGCTGGAACAGCTGAGCGTTACCGAAACCTCTTCGAACGCCTCTTTCCACTGATGCAACCTTGGGATTTGGTCGCGCCGCATTTGCTCCCCTGGCCCGTCGATCCTGTACAAGTGCGTCGCTGCGAATCCCAACAACGTCTGCCTGAACGAGTGTTGGTCGTGGGGAATGGTGGCCGCGATTACACTCTGGCCCAACTGCTCGAGCGCCAGCCTGAGGTGGATGTGGTCTATTGTTGGCCCGGGCGTGAGAGTTGGAATGGCAACAAAAAGTTTTGCCTGGATTCCATCGACACCAACGAATTGCTAAAATGGTGTCGCACGGAGAAGATTGGCTGGGCTGTGTTTGGCCCAGAGATGCCCATTGCACAGGGTCTTGCTGAAAAACTGCGTGATGCGGGAGTCCACTGCCTGGCCCCCGACCTTGAAGGCGCGCGCCTCGAAGTTTCCAAAATCCACACCAAAAAAATCCTCAACCAGGCTGGTTGTCCGACAGCGGAATCCTGGATGATTGGATGGGAAGATCTGAAGCAAAGTGCGCAACCCGACTCCAAAACAAAGCACTCTAATATCCTGAACCAATACCCCTACGTTTTGAAGTATGAATCTTTGGCTGCCGGGAAAGGTGTTTGCCTCATCATGAATGCAGCCGATCTTCAATCTGCAATGGTACACTTTGAAACAAATTTGCCTGGATGGTTGAACGAACTCGACACTCTTCCCGTGAAAACCTACACGCGCGAGATCGGTGAAGCTCAATTTTTGGTTGAGAAGCTACTGCCCGGAAAAGAAATCTCGGCCATCGCTTTGTGCCATGGTGAAGACTACGCGTTGCTCCCTTTCGCACAAGACTTCAAACGCCGGAACGATCACCAGACCGGACCAAACACAGGCGGAATGGGAGCTGTCTGCCCAGTGCCTTTGACCGTTTCGTTGGAAAAGCAAGTCCACGAGATTTTCAAAAATACGCTGAGGGAATTGAGAAACACCGGAACCCATTATCGAGGTTTTTTGTTTGCTGGCCTGATGCTCGACGCTCACGGAAATGCCCAGGTTCTTGAGTACAATTGCCGCATGGGAGATCCTGAATCACAAGTTATATTGCCAGGACTCGGGCGTGATCTCATTCTCGGCATGTGGCTCACCGCAAAGAACGAACCTTGGAATGCCAACCCTTGGCTTGATCCAAAAAATCCTCACAGCCTAAAGCATGATGGCTTAAAGCGCTGCTTTGTGGTGGTCGCCTCACCTGAATATCCCGAGACAAGTGCACCAACACGCACACTTTTTCTTCCGGAAGAATGGCCAGCAAACACTGCCTGGATTCCTTCTGGAGTGGATGCAAACAACACCACCCGCGCCGGCCGCATTGCGGGAGTCCTGGCTGTTGCCGATAGCGAAGACACGGCGGTGGCCCGCGCCTACATTGCGCTGTCTCAGGTTGCTTTCAAAGAGCCAAGCGGAATGCGTCCACACTTCCGCACCGACATCTCTTTCCCAGGATTCAAAGAGGCTGAGCCCACTCCATGATCGTGACGCTGTGCAGTGGCGAAGGCAGAACCTTTGCTGCCATAACACGAGTGCTTGGACCACTGGTGACAGACATGGTGACCAACGTTGAAAATGCGCCTGTCCGCAACAAAGCTCGGTCTCTGGGGGTCGCCGAACACTGTGTCCCGCATGCGGCATTCGCGTCTCGGCAGGCACACGAACAAGGCATCATCGCGCAGTTGCAACATTGTCATCCATTCAAAATAATTCTGCTGCTAGGCTACATGCGGGTGCTCTCTGAAGAGTTCCTCAAACAAATGAAAAACCGTTGGCCTGATGTGGTTCTCGCAAATCTACACCCAGCCCCGCTGAGCCAATATAAAGGCGCACGAGGCTTGGCGTATGCCTTGCAAACCCGTGTACCACTATGGGGAATCAGTGTTCACGAGGTGACTGCTCGCCTCGATGAAGGCCCGCTGCTGGCCTACCGCACACTCCCCGTCTATCCGACCGACTCTTTTGAAACCCTGCGTGAGCGGGCACACATCAACGAAGTGTCCGCTGTACTTGAATCAGTCGATTTACTTTCGAGGAGACTTCGCACATGACTCGTCATCACAACAGTCAACCGCTCGCGCCAGCCTACACCCGTGCCGGAGTTGATATTGCCGCCGGTGAAGAGCTTGTTGAAAAAATTCGCGCCACAAACCCTGCCATTGGCGGCTTTGCTGGCTTGTTCCCGCTCGACGACGAACGTTTCCTTGTGGGTTGCACCGATGGTGTTGGAACGAAAATTGAGTTGAGTCTGCAGATGGATCGCCTCGAAGACCTCGGACAGGATCTCGTTGCCATGAGTGTCAACGACCTCATTGTTTGTGGAGCACGGCCGTTGTTCTTTCTCGACTACTTCGCCTGCGGCAAACTCGATGTTCAACAGGCGCATCGCGTGATTCATGGCATCCAGAAGGCCTGTATGGCGAGTGGATGCGTGTTGCTGGGTGGTGAAACCGCCGAAATGCCCGGCTTCTACCAACCTCCCAAATTCGATGTTGCTGGCTTTGCTGTGGGCGAGGTGCACCGCGCTGCGCTAATCGATGGTCACGGTGTGAAACACGGTGATGTGCTGGTCGGATTACCTAGTACCGGATTCCATGCCAATGGCTATTCGCTGGTGCGCAAAATCATCGCTGAGCAGAAGCTCGATCTCAACGCGCGCCCGGATCTCTTACATGGCCAAACTCTTGGAGAAGCACTGACCCACCCCACGGCCCTCTACCCACGTGCCGTGCAGTCTGTCCTCACCAAAGTCGAAATCAAGGCCATGGCACACATC
This sequence comes from Silvanigrellaceae bacterium, assembly GCA_044376655.1. Classification (GTDB taxonomy): domain Bacteria; phylum Bdellovibrionota_B; class Oligoflexia; order Silvanigrellales; family Silvanigrellaceae; genus RFOM01. The sequence continues at coordinate 23,451 of JBILKQ010000018.1, read as the reverse complement.
ACCGGTGGTGGCTTGCGCAATATCCAAAGGGTGCTGCCACAAGGCTTCACATACCACATCGACAAATCCGCAATCCCCTGCCCTCCGGTGATTCGCTTTATTGCCGAGGCTGGTCACATTTCTGAAGAAGAAGCCTTTACAGTCTGGAACATGGGTTTGGGCTTCGTGTTTGTTGTGGATAATAAGGCCGCACCACAACTTCTGAAAGAAATTCCCGGCTCATTCCTGTGCGGTGAAATTGTCAGCACGCAACACTGAAGCCGCTCAGGCCAGTCAGCTTCGGGGGCGGAATTTTTTACCTATCGCCTTCGGCACTGCGCACTCCGATACTTCCCCCGACTGTGTACGGTTTTGCTAAAGTCGGGCGGAGTTCTGCAGAAAATGAAACGGACCAAAAGAAGAATCAGGCTTCGAATCGTGGGAACGCTGCTGGCGGTTCTGGCGAGTAGCGCCTGTATTAAGAAGGCTGCATCTACTGCGCCTCAGCAGAACCAAATACCGGCTCAAACACCCTCAGGCGGCGCTCAGGCATTGCCGCAACAACTTACGCTGGGCAACTACTTTCCTCTTTCTGAGAAAACCGAACTCGCAAAAAAAATTCCTGATGCCTCACTGGTGGACACCTGGTTTGCACTTTCCGTCTGCGACTGTCTGCCCGCGTTACAAACTGCGTTGACAACTTCCATCAATTCCACGCGCGGTGCACTGCCACAGGCGCTGACACCAGCCATCCGCGGTGAAATTCTCAGCAATCCGAAATTGAAAATTCTCGAAATCGTTCCGCGCCCGATCGACAACATCGTTGGCGGCATTTTTGCTGACGAAGTGACCGTAGCAGATGAAATCAGCAAGGCCCTCCTCGAAAAGATAAACGTCGCCGAAAAAGACTGGAATCAGGCTGAAAACACGGCTCGCCTCCATCTCGACGCCTTCGTTCCCCTGCCCGGAACCAAAGAAAACAACGTGGGACGCTGGGCACAGATGGCTGACATTTGGAGTCGCTGGGCATTGGTCTTTTCGCAAGGAGGACCATGGTCAAGCTTGCGCACCACGATGCGCGAAAGAGGGCTGCTGTGGTTGGAACTCCTCCGCGTGCTCGCGGAAGGCGAGTACCTGTTTGGGCTCGGCGGCGACGGCAAAGGCAACCAGTGGGGTGGACTTACCATCCCTATTGATCTTCAAATCACCAATCCTGGGGCTTTCGATCCTCGCCTCCCGTTCAACCAGGTGCGCTTCCTGACCGGGTTTCTCGATCTTGCCCTACCCAACAATAATTCTCTCTCACTCGCGCGCTTCGGTGGTGAAAAATGGACCTGGCGCAGCACCCCTGTGCCTTTGGTGGAGCAGGCCCTGCAGTGGTGGACTGCAGCACGCATGCTCAATCGCCTTCGCCCCGCCAACCGTGGATTGTTTTCGGCCTATTTTCTGCCGGGAACTCTGATTCCCGATGAGGGCTATCAGATTTCACTTTTGGTGCTTCCCGGAGTCGATTCACTCCTGGGTGGTCGCTTCATCGACGAAAACACACGCCTCGTGCAGGCAGCCCTAATTGGCCCTCAAGTGAGTGGAATTTCACAGGCTATCCGCAGCAAGGCAAATCCACAGGCACTCAGCACTTTGTTGCTAGCCTTGAGTGAATGGAGCACCGAGCTGGCCAACGTCAACGACCTTAAGGTTTCCTCCGAGACCACAGCTCAGCTCAAAGCAGCACCCCGTTCGTTGCAACGTGGCGCACAATTGATTGTCCAGACCTTGCTCTCGGAGCACCTTCGGGCGCGGCTTTCGCAAGCTGCGGATTCGCCCTCTACACCCTGGACGTTGGTTTCTGCTGAAACGGATGGCCAAGAGTTACCGCTGCGCGATCACGCACAAGTTCTTGCCGCACTCATTGTGGCCGAGCAGAGCGTCATGCCGAGTCCATACTTGCGCGGCCGAATTGCACAACTCGCAAACGGTTTGACACAACGCCACGAGCAATCGGCAGCGAGCTCAACAACACAATTCTTTTTGACGGAAACGCTTTGGCTGAAAACCGCAACAGCACTTTTCCTAAAGCACAATCCACAAACTGCGCCTGAAAGTCCGCTCCGTAAAATGGACGAGAATTTGAAACAAAAACTCGAAGAATTTGAGCGGAGCGTTGTCCCATGAAACCTCCGCTGCGCATCATCTCGAGACTATCTCTCGTAATGCTTTCTCTCAGTGCCCAATCGCCAGCCTTGGCACAGTTCGCTGGTGTCGTGCCCGAAGGAGTTCTGGCGGTTGTGGGGGCACAACGTACGTACGTTGACCAGTCGAAGACATGGAACAGCAAAGGAAACCGAGTTTCTCTGAATCAGCGAGCACAACTGCGCTTCGATGGTGAGCACCTCCTGCGTGGTGAAGGAGGGGCAAAACTGCAGGCCTTGGCTCAAGAACTTCAGCGGTACGATCCCAACACCAACAATCCAACCAGTCTGCTCAAGCGCCTTGATTTGGGAACACTCAATGTGGGCGGAAGTGCAAAGTTGAATATCCGTTACATTGGTCTTGCTCTCGGCTTGCCGGCTCGCAGCACATTTTTTGTGGCAGCGCCGCTCGTCGACATCAATGTGAAAACCTCATTCAAACTCAGCGGACAGAACAATGCCAATGCGATCCGAGATGAATTGGGCAACCTCGCCTACGAGGAGTTGCGGAGTGGATTGGCTCAGGCGGGACAATTGGTCGAACGCGATGTCAAGGCCAGCATCGAAGCCGCAGAGTATACGGGTGTTGATTCGTGGCGCTACCACAATTTCGCAGACGTCATCGCAGGCGTGACTTTCGACATCATCCCACCCGCAGATCCCACTCAGGATTTGGATTTCTCTCTCCAGGGAGAGACCTTCATGAGCCTTCCCACAGGCCATGTCGACAATCCAGATGTTCTCGCAGACGTGGGTATTGGAACTGGCGCATGGGGATTCGGGCTTGGCCTCACACCAAGCTATCGCTGGAGTCAGCTGACCTTCAGTCTCGAGAGCAACATCATGGGATATCTGCCAAGCCAGCAAAAAATGCGTATTCCGGAAATTGATGAAACCATCATTCCCGCATCAAGACGCACCACAGTGCAAGTCCAAACCGGCCTTGATTGGGGCATGAGTGCAGTTGTGGATGCCAAGTTCGGATGGTTCCAACCGCAATACAGGTTGGCCTGGAAACGCCACGAGCGTGATAGCATCAAAGGTAAAATCTCTGGAAACTATGGTCTACTAATGAATGGAACACAGAAACAACAGTTTGAACAATCGCTATGGCTCTATTTTTCAACCATTGACCTCTTCAAAGAAAAACTGTTTCCTCTCCCACTGCGCGTTAAGGTTGCAGGGAATCAACTTTTCAAGGGCTTCAACTCATTCGACAACACTTACTTCGAATTGCAGCTCGTGAGTTTTTTGCCCACACCTTGGATGCCGGAATAGGAAGGCACACATGGATGTTTTCAAACTCGTCCGAGAATTCCTCACCGGAGAAACGGTTCCCGATCGGATTGAGGAGGAGCTCCGTCAGCTCGACAATGCTGAAGTGCGGATAGCTTTGCTCGGACGCTCGGGAACGGGCAAATCAAGCCTCATCAATGCCCTCGTTGGAGAACGGGTCGCTGTTTCTGGAGTTGTCGAAACCACTCTGAAGGCCCAGGAGTTCAACGTCAATGGCCTTATTTTTGTAGATTTGCCAGGAGGGGGCACAACCCGCTTTCCCTTCGACGAATATCTGGACACCGTCAAGGTTGCTCTTTATGACGCATTTGTTTTGGTGGTTTCCAAACGTATTCTCGAAAGCGACCTTGAGCTCTATGCAGAACTCAAACACCGTACCGGAAAACGTATTCACATTGTGCGTACAATGATCGATCAGGATATCGACAACGCGCACCACGACGGACTCTCCTCTGAACTGGTCTTGCCACGTATCCGACAGGATCTCGAAGGCAAATTTGGCATGAACACACAGTGCTGGATGGTCTCCAACCGGCATCCGGAAAAATACGATTTTCCGGCATTCTGCGACTCTCTAATTGAAGACTTTGACGAGGTGCGACGCGACAAATTCATTTTTGCGGCACAGGCTTACACGCGTGAACAACTCGTACGCAAACGCGAAGTGGCGGAGCGGCATGTCCTGTTGTTTTCCGGAATGGCAGCGGTCAATGGATTTAATCCCATCCCAGGCGCAGATGTTGTAACCGACGTAGCCATACTCGTGAAAATGAACCAGTGGATATTGCGCTGCTACAAGCTCGATGAAGAACACATGAAAAAACAACTCAAGCGCCAACCTCTGTCTTCAGCTCAGGTCACTTTGATCAACCGTCTAATCGCATATGGCACACGTGAATTTATTGTTTCAATAATCAAACGCCAGGCCACGCGCATGACAGGAAAAGAACTCGCCAAGTGGGTTCCCGTGGTCGGTCAAATGGCCTCCGCGGGTATGGGCTTCGCTCTCACCCGGTGGATGGGGCAGGATCTTATCAACCAATGCGAGAAGGCGCTGCGCGCGATAAACGTCGTGCCGAATTCGACCGTCAGAACCTCTGATAGACTTTGAGTGCAGAACTAAAAACGTGAGGCGCAGCGGAAATACTTCTGCCTGCAATGGGGAAACTATAGTCGAGATCGAGCTGCACCGGCAAGAGAGTCCTCAGCCCATCCCAGGTCAAGCCCAGCTGTGCAGACATCAATGATGTATCCGGGCCAAGTGTTTGGCCTTCAACTTCACCCGGCGAATCGAGATCATATTTGAACGCTGAATTCAGAATGAAATTTTTCAGATTCGGAACCAAAGTTTCGCAACCGAGAGCCAGTTTTACAAAGCCCACCTGGCGCAGGGTTGAGCGTTTAAACCGGCCCGTGTTGGGCCTGCCGTCGCCTCCTTCAATAGTGGGATCGGCATTGTTAAGTTTTGTGTTGTCGAGAAGTGAACTCCTCTTTTTCTGACCAGCGACCAAGGTTGTCTCCGACTGGTTCTGCCAAGAGAGCACCAGACTTTCAGAGAAGACTTTGTCGACATTTGCACGCACGCCCAGGTCCCAACTTCCACGTCCGGTTGGACGTTGAGAGGTCGGCACATTTTCAAAGAGTCCGGTGGGAATCCTAAGACCCAGACCGATTGAAACATTGACTTTCCAGTCGCGCACCAAGCCAACCTCGGGGTCGGCAACGGCAAGGAGCGCACCGAGTTCGAGATCCCCCCGTCCTGTTGCACCCGCCTCCGGGACAGCAGAATTCGAGACCAGTGCACCCAGAACGTTTTTGATAGGCACAGCACTCTTGAGTTCGAGTGTCTCGCCCGTGTCAAGAACAATATTCGTGTACGGGAAAGACAGTGATTTTTCCTCAATGGCCGTTCTGCATGAAACTGCATCTGCGCAAAACTTGTTCTCTACGAGTTTGTCAATCAACTGCGTGAGCTTCTCATTGTAAAAGCGTGTATAAAACGAAGACCTGTTGAACTTTGCACCGTCCAAGGAGCGTTCCGAGCGCAACACCACCGGGGCCACAAGCTGTAGTGAGAATCCAGGCCGCAATCCGTATTCCATCACGAGCGCTGCAGAATCCAACGCCGCTCTCCATCCACCATCTTCCTTTTGTCCTGAGTCTGACCACCCGGTTGCTGCACGCGCTGCCGTGTAAACGGCCCGCCAACGAAAGACACCCTGTGGAAGAGTTTGCGCCTCTCCCCGAACAGCCCCCAACGCAGACTTGCTAGGGGTGCTCTCGGACACAGTCGAACGAGTCTCACTTGCAGCGGCAGAGAGAGGGGTGGTCTCGGCAAACGCCACCCGGCTAAACAGTGCCGGAGCAAGAGCACAGAGCAAAGAAAGAGGCAATGCCTGGGACGCTTGGACGCAAGAGAAAATCATATCGTTTGCCTGCAAAAAAACAAATGAAACATTATTATCAAAATTCTCTCGACAGAATGCAACCTTCCCTGGAAACGCACAAGGACGAAAATTTGTCCTCATATTTGTCAGGCCGAGTTTCTAAAAGCTAGAATCATGCAACATAAATTTTGACCTCAAAATCCGGGGAATCGTGGTATGCACAGCTCCATCAGAAAGCCTCTTCACAACGCACGCTTCGCCGCTTTGGGCTCAGTGCTGCTCATGGTGGTGGCCTGTGGTCGAACACCCGCAAATTCCAATCTTCCAAAACCACTGAAAGAACTCGCCCCTGACCCGAAGACCGATCGCACTTTCATCGCAGAAAGTGAGCGATGGGATAGCCTGCGAAATAAACTCAAACTTTCCGAGTCGAGGAACGAGCAATCTTTGCGTGAGCCAAGCTTCACACTCAAAGATCTTCCAGAAAGCCATGCTCTGCACGACACGCTCACATCCGAACTTGCCAACGAGCATCTGAAAACGGAAAAGCGCACAGTGTGTGCTGAAGTGGTCGAAATGGAGGATCTCGGCGCTGCAAAAAAATTGAATCTCGCCCAGTTCCTATTCGGAGAGCTCAGCGGTGCACGCTGGTACCTCATGAAATACAAGCGCAAATTAGCGAGCGGCGAAACTGATTCACTTATCAACGGCGCGATTGTTGCAGTACCCGAAACAAATGGCTCCTACCCCGTGATTGCTTATGCACATGCGGGTGATGAGGGGCTAAGTCAGTTCGAACTGGCTGGGGTTTTCGGTGAAGAGCAACTCAACTACATCATCGTTGCCCCTGCTTTTCCGGGCGAAGGAATTACTGCTTCAAAGAATTTTTCCGCTGTCGGAACTTCTGATCCCTACAGCACCGATGCTGAAGATCTGCTTGCTGCCCACAACTGTTTGATTGATACCGCGCAGGTGCCAGCAACAATGAACCTTATTCGCAGCAAGATCAAACGACGCACAACCGGAGCTTATGCGGGCCAACCCGTTTCAGCCACTGTGGGATTGTCACGCGGTGGAATGGCATCGCTGATTGCACATGCAAAAAATGAGTCAATGCGGCGCGCAGGGCTCGCGCAGGCTAAATATTTTAGCTGCGCAGCAACGGCTATCAACCCTTCTTCGCTGACCTTTGGAGAGTTCCGCGTGTATCTTGAAGCCGCGGTTCGGGGCAAAGCCGAAAGCACCGGATTCTTCACCTTGCCCACTGCTCCACAGCTCAATGAGGTTCTCAAGAGCTATCGCATGGGAGCAAGTGTTGAGGAAACCGCACTCGAACTCCAGAAACGTGACTCCACTTTCAATGCACAGCTGATATTGTCCTCCTTGCGCAATTGGAGCACAGATGGCAAGGGCTCACTTCTATTCATGCACGGAACTTTGGATCAGAAAATTCCAATCTCACAGGGCATTATCGGTTCATACGTTTTCAATCACGTGAATCAGAGGCTTGCCCGTAATGCAACTATTCCCGGCGTGCAGATGACCTCACTCAGCTTTGTTCCCGAATCAAAATACCTCAGCAACGGAGGCAAAACGCTCGTCGCAGGACAAACCATGCATGGCGATTTAGCCTGGTTTACCAGTAGCGCAAAATACAGCACCGTCACAGAGCGCCTAACATCTCTTGAGCTCACGCCACTCAATGGTTCAGACTTCGGCAAAGACAAAATGCCTTTGGATGTGCTCGGAGAATGGCTCAAAGACACAAATCGCGGCTGCGCCTCAACCTATTGAACTACTCAATCCGATCACCGCATGGGAGTATACCCTCATGAATTCTCGTGAAAAGTTGGTCATCTGTGCTGCGGCTCTGGCAACTCTTTTCTACCCAGGTCCAACTGCACACGCAGCCGAGCGCTTTGAGAACGTCTACCCTTTTCCGGAGAAATCTTTTTGGACAGTCATGCGCTGGCGCTGGACTCGTAATCCTGCAGTCTGGCCCACCTCACGACCACTCAAACAAAGCCCCAGAGTGGGTCGGCCATTGAAAGGGCAGCAGGCAGCAATCACCTTTATTGGTCATGCTTCATTTCTTGCAGAGTTCGAAAATTTCAAAATCCTGATGGATCCTGTTTACTCAGACAAAGTCGGACCAGGCGGCATGCTTGGCCCAACCCGCGTGGTCGAGCCTGGTGTATCACTCGAACAAACCCCGAAAATCGACTTAATCCTCTTAAGCCATAACCATTTCGACCACATGGATCTTCCAACTCTTGAATTCTTTGCCAAGCGCGACAATCCCACTGTCATTGCTGGCAAAGGCAACAAAGCCTTGCTTGAAGAGGCAGGCTTCAGCAAAATCGTTGAGCTCAACTGGTGGGAAAACCACAACCTCAACAACACAGTCGAGGTCACCTTCGTCCCTGCACAGCACTGGTCCACCCGTTCTCTTCTTTCACGCAATACAACGCTTTGGGGTGGATTCTATTTCAGGATAAAGGGCAGCACCTATTATTTCGTGGGTGACACAGGTTACCATCCGAAACTTTTCAAAGAGATTCAGCAACGTGTTGGCTCGCCCGATCTGTCGTTCATTCCGATAGGCGCTTATGCTCCTCGCGACTTCATGAAAGATCAGCACACCAACCCCGAAGAAGCCGTGGCCATTCACCTCGATGTTAAAAGCAAAAGTAGTTTAGGCATGCACTTCGGAACGTTTCAGCTGAGTGACGAACCTATCGATGAGCCCTGTGAACTTTTAAAAACTGAAAGCAAGGTGCGTTCCCTAGCTGCAGCCGAGTTCACCTGCATGGAGCCCGGCGAAACTCGCTTCCTGTTCACTGAGGAACTGCGAGCGGAGAATTGAAGCCGGATTCTCCGGGCGGACGAACCACCATTTCGGAATCTCTTGAATTGAGAGAGGCTGCCAAATTGGGAAGCGTGCTCATAATACGCTGAGTTTGCTCAAGCGCGCGCATGGCTTTGCTGAGCTGTTCGCCAACCTGCTCTGCCATGTTTTCCAGCGTGCGTCCTGATTCCTGCAGGAGTTTGATCTTTTCATTCACACCCAGAGACATCTCGTAATAACGAACCGCATGTGAAAGAGGTTGCAAGGCCACAAACAAGGTGTGAGGCGACACCACAAGCACCTGCTCATCCACCAAGGATTGCCAAAGCTCCACATCGTGGAGAATCTCCTGAAAAACGGCTTCCGAAGGAACAAAAAGGTACGCGAAATCTGTGGTTCCAAGTTCGGGACGAACGTATTTCTTGGCAATTTCGCGGGCGCTGGTGCGTATTGCTTGAGCCAATTGTTTTCTCGATTCTTTAACGAGATTTTCGTCGGTGCTGCCTTCAAGAAGAACCTGTGCCCCTGCAAAATGAAACTTGGCGTCGACCGGAACCACCAAACCCACGTGCGGGAAGCGAATCACTGCGTCTACTCGCGCCCCGCCGATATCGTACTGAAAGGCGTAGGCATGCGGGGGGAGGACATCGCTCAGCAGCCGCTCCAAGGCCGTCTCGCCGAGAATCCTGCCGCGCAGGTGTGGAACAACCAGTGCTGTTTTGAGCGAGCCCACGGCATCGTTCATGACCTTCAGTTGCTGGGCATGCCCGCCGAGCTGCGAATGCACATCTCGACTCCAGTTGTCGACCCGCGCAGCCATGAATTCAGCTTGCTTAAGGATATGGTTCTCGAGAACCTTTTGTTGTTGAGCTAGCTCTTGAAGCTTGGCCTCTTGAGCCTTTTGCGCACTGCGCGACCAACCTCGCAGAATCACGCCGAGCGACACAAGTCCAACCAAGATGGTGATGCTCAATGGATATGCGAGAGAGGACACAATTGTGTTAGCATCGAACTGATTCATGTTTCCTACCCCTTGTCTTATGGAGCAATTCTATGGATGCCGCAAACACATTGCCATCAGTGGCGTTGAATGCTTGGCTCCAAACGACACAGGCCTCGTCCTTGAGGGAGACTCTTGAGCATTTTCTGCTTCAGTTTCAGAGCGACCACACGCGTCGCAATTACAAAAATGACATTGCGAGCTTTTTCGCCTTTTGGGCGAACCGCTCCAGTGGCGGCGCTCCCGCACTGAAGCAGATCAACGAAAAGCATGTTTTGCTTTGGCTTGAGCAATTCAAACAAAGCACCACCCGGGCTCGCAAACTGGCGTGCCTGAGTTCGTTTTTCAATTTCTGCCTGAAACGCAAATGGGTCGACGAAAACCCATGCCAATACATCAAACGCAGGAAAGCTGTTGCGCGTCAAACCACCCAGGCACTCGACGCCAACGAAGTGGAGCAACTGATGGCCACCCTGCACCGTTTGGCCTTTGAATGCCAGCATGAAGGCGCTCACGCTCAACGTCGGCAACGCTCTGCTCTGCTCAATTTTTCTCTACTGCACACCTTGTTTTCAGTTGGTATGCGGGTCGATGAACTTTGTGAAATGCGGCTGGGCGATGTCGAGCTGCAGTCATCACCAGCACGCATCCGTTTCGTCACAAAGGGCGGCGATGAACACAGCACTCCAATCTCGGCACCAGCCGCAGAAATTCTCATGCATTACATTCAGGAAGCGCGCACAGGGGCCGCACCCGATGAACCTGTCTTTGTGAGGGTGCAGTTGGGCTCAAAGCCCACGAAAATATCGCAAACGGCCGTATATAGCATGATCTGCAACGCTGCGCGCGAAGCTGGAATCAACAAGCAACTAAGCCCACACAGTGCCCGCGCCACCGTCGCTACAGTTCTACATCGTGGTGGCGTTCCACTTGGGTTCATCCAACGACTGCTCAACCATAAACAAATCACGACCACCGCAAGGTACGTCAAAAAAGCAAATGAGCGCAGCGAATCTGCTGCGCTCAAAGCACCTGTTTCACAGTGGCTGAGTCACTCGGCATCACCTGATGGCAACCATTCGAGCTAAGCCCCGAGCGGTTTTGCAAATCAGTGCGAATGCGGGATTCTTACTCCTCGTCGTCGTCCATTCCTGGACCAACGATGGTCAACTTGCTGTCGTCGAGATCTGCATTCTTGACTGCATCCCGGAGTTTTTCCGAGGGATGAAAGGTCACAACGCGGCGCGCAGAAATTTCGATACGCTCACCTGTGTGTGGGTTGCGTCCGGGGCGGCTCTGCTTGCTCTTCACAGTCCACTTGCCAAAGCCCGAGATCTTGACCTCTTCATTCTGCTCAAGCTTGCTCTTCATTGTCTCAAGCATCAGCTCAACGAGCTTTTTCGCCTCTTGCGAAGAAAACTGCGTTCTTTGGCGGATGGTCTCAACAAGGCGATCTTTGGTGAGTGTCATAGCAAACTTTCCTCTCTCCGCGTGAAGCAAGCGGGTCAACTAGGGGTTATCATTTCATACCCTTATCGCCCCCCACAACGCCTACCGTGTCAAAATTCCCAATCCTCCCCACATTCACTAAATTTCAGGGGTATTGGGGGGATACAAACTTGCCGAGCGGCTGCACTAGGGCTAAACAGCCTGGGTCGGATTCCGACACACAAGGAGACCCCCGCTATGTTGGTTTTTCTTCACGGTTTCTTCGCAGCAACACTTCTCGCAGCCGTCATCGCTGACGCATTCTTCGTGCGCTCCAAGAATTCCCGAGTGCTCCAACCCGAGGCACTGGTTACGGCATGGCGCCGCTGGCTGGGTTTGTATCAAATGCTGGCTATTGTCGTCGTTGCCGGCCTGGGAATTGTGAAATGGATGCCCTACGCCAAAGGCTACCCTCCCCATATTTTTCATGCCAAATTTGGCCTCCTTGTGGTTCTTCTGGTGGTTGCCAAAATAAGAATGTTCAAGGAACGCCGTAGTGGTCAGCCATCTGAGTTGTTGACCCGCGCAATGCTGGCTATTGTTACGGTGATGTTCCTTCTGGGCCTGAGCTACCAAACCGGAGTAGGCGTATGACGCAACCGCAGCCGAGCCACACGACCCACAAACCAGGACGTGTGCGAGTTCTGACTGGCGCCAAACCCACGGCCGACCTCCACGTCGGCAACTATTTTGGCGCCATCCGACCCGCCATCGAAGCTTCGCACGACCCTGCGAAAGAAGTGATCCTGATGTGTGTCGACTGGCACGGCCTTACCGATCGCGCCAAGATTCTTGAGCCCGGTAAATTCTCGGCCTCACTGCTCGCCACCTACCTGACCATGGGCTTTTCGCTCGAGAACAACATGATTGTTCTCCAGAGCGAAATCCCCGAGATCCCAGAAATCGCATGGTATCTGTCTTGCGTCAGTGCGGTGGGGCTGCTTGAGCGCGCACACGCCTACAAAGACGCGCTCAACAGCGGCAAGGAGCCAACTGTAGGGTTGTTCAACTACCCTATTCTGATGGCTTCAGACATCGTCACCTTCGACGCACAGATTGTTCCTGTCGGTAAGGACCAATCCCAGCACCTCGAATACACCTCCGATATGGTCAAGCTGTTCAACAACGCCGTGGGTCGGCCTGTGCTGTTCGAGCCGAAGGCAGAGATTCAATCAACACCTTTGCTCATCGGTATCGATGGCGAGCGCAAAATGAGCAAAAGCTACGGCAACCACGTCCCGCTTTTTGCTCCGAAGAAAGAAATCGAAAAGAAGATTAAGGAAATCAAAACAGATTCCAAGGGGCTTGACGATCCCAAGGATCCCGAAACTTGCGCTGTCTTCCAGATTCTCAAATCTTTTGGCTCACAGGATGCCATCAACTACATGGAGGATCGCCTTCGCAAAGGCACCGCTTATGGGTATGGCCATGCCAAAAAAGATCTTCTCGACGAACACGAAAGAGTTTTTGGCGCCAAACGTGAACTTTACGAACACTACATCAACAGCCCTCGCGAACTCGCCCAAATGCTGGCTCCGTCGCACGAGCGCGCCCGCGCAATCGCAGCGACAGTTCGCCAACGGGTGCGCGATGCCCTGAGTTTGGGTATCCTGTAGGCACATCTTACGCCTGCAGGAGCCCAAATGAAAAATCACCCGTCCCGACGCGCCGGGGTCGTTCCGGTCTCAATTCTTGTGGCTGCAAGCACGTGCCTCAGCAGTTGCCAACTGTTTTCCAAGTCCAAAACCAACACTTTTGTACAAAAGGACAAGCTGGGAAACATTGAAGCCCTGCTGCTTCCCTACAACGACACCATTGCTGATGCCCCGGCGGCCACAGCCACCGCGACGACATCACCAGCAGCGGATGCTTCATCGCCTTCTGGCTCCGATACCGATGTTCCTAGCGGTGGTGCCGATACCTCCGATGCCGTGACAACCGCGTTCAAAAAAATGGGACAGTGCTGGTACCTGGTCAGAGCCACAGACGTGCGCAAAAAGAAAATCGACATCGCGAACGTGAACTTGAGCTTGCCGGCGGATCAAGCTGATGCTGTTGAGGGAGCTGAACTGATCACAAAGAATTACGTTCCGACTCCTGCACTCATCGGCGCAATGAAACGCGATCCTTTCCTTAAAAACATGCGTGCGCAGTACGACAACACCAAGCAACGCCTCACCGAGGCGAGTCAACGCAACTTTTCCAGCCTCAGCTCCAACCCGGTTTACGTGGCCACCATTGGTGGCACAATTGCAAGCCAGGCTTTCCTCAATGACAAGCTTGGAAATTTGAGTGCCGAGCAATTGCTCGCGGGCAAGGAAAAGGCTGTTGCCTTCTGGCAGCGCGTTACCGACAACACTATCATGGATAAATTCCGAAACACTGCAATGCTGACCAAGCTTTCTGGCCCCCGCAATTTCGTTGCGAATTCGGCCTACACTCTGTTCGATAAAGCCCACGAATTTTGTTTCAGAAATCCAAAAACTTCCCGCGTCATGGGTCTTGCATGCGTGACTGCTCTTGTCACCACCCTCACCGCAGCGATCCAGGGCTCCGTGAATTTGTGGACCGAAAACACCGAGAAACCGCCTCCTCTCTTCAAGGCAGACAAGCAATTCCTCGATGAGTTCGCGGCTGCGATTTCAGACATTGAAAAGGAAGCGACTGTGACCGGTGATGAACTCAATGCGCTAGTGCGTGTCGGTGATCAGAAAAACCCCGAGGGTATTCTGCGTAAGCTCGGTAAGCGCCCCGGAGCTGCGTGCCCCACTGCAGCACAAGCTGCGCGCAACATGCGCGTTGCCGCAGGACTCGAGCAATAAGCTCATTGCAAAAACAAACGTCCGCTGATCGTTGAGAAGTGATCAGCGGACGTTTGTTTTTCTGGCTGACCCGACGCAACAACTCAGAGCATCAGTCCCACATCGAGGCCAAAGCGTGAGGTTTTGTCGGTACGGCCGATACCGGCGAAAATCGAAATGTTGCCTTTCTCAAAACCGAGACGGCCTTCACCACCAAAATCATCGCGCCATTTTTCAGCTTCATCCCAAACTCCACCGCCGAGAAGACGTGCTCCCACAACTACCCCGGAGATGCTGTAGCCAGCACCAACAAGCGCATGCGCGCTCGCTCTGCGCATCAGATCGCTGCCTTTAGACATCGACACTGCAGTTCCTCCCAGTTCGGTGCGCACATTTGCAGCGCCCGTGTTGGGACGAACGTACGCAACTTCAAAACCAATTGCTGGATACGATTCGTCGGAGTCACGGTCAGCATCCTGGCCCATGCGTGCCGCAATGCGACCGAAGTTTTCACGAGCCTCTTCTGACTTAACGCTTGGCGCCAAAGCCACGCGTGGCAATGCTTCCTCTCCCGCAGCTGGCTCAATTTGAACATCGCCAGTTTCTTTACCGGCACCTGCAGTTGTATGGAGAGGACGCTCTTCCGTTACGACCGGAGCCATTCCGTCTTCGAGTGCTGTGGCTTTCTCAACTTTGACAGCCATCACAGTGAGACGCATCGTGTCGCCCAAGTGAGCGCTTGGGCCAGCATTGAGACTCTCAAGACGTGCATTTGGATAATCTGCCGTGAGAAGTTTCTTGATGTTCGCAATGCGTGTGTCTGCCAATGCGAGATTTTTCTTCTGCATGCCAGCAACATGTGTGGTCGCGAGAAGGTGAAAATACTCAACGTCTGCCTTACGGTCAGTATAGGCAGAAAGACACTCATTGAACTCTTTCATCGGAACAGCCGTTGCGTTTTTGTTGTATTTGAGCACGCACTCACGCACTTCTGCACGCTCCGCAGCCTGAGCCGCTTGTCCTGCACATACCCCGACAATCAATGCACAACCAGCCATCCACCCCTGGTGCAGCTTCATGATGCCTCCTTTAGAATTCTTGTTTGCTCCCGAGGAAACCCTCGGGGCAATGTGGGCCAAAGGCATCCCCCGTTCAAGCCGACAATTTGATGAAATCTCAAGATTCTTTGAAGAAATCCTTGACCCAGCCGGGAAAGCGCAATAGCCCCGATTACTCTTTTGGCAGGAGCAAATCATGTTGGCTCTGAAGTTTCCCAAGCTCTCTATGCACCGCATTTCCGCCCTCATGATCCCCTTGGTGATCACCATACAGTTCCTTGTGCAACAAAAAGGTTACGCGCAGCAGCCGAGTCCCCAACAGCCCGTCATGTCGCTACGAGCTGGCGATATTCTGCTGGTTCCGCTCAACTGTTACGTTTGCAATGCCATCGAAAAAGAGACGGGCGTGCCCTATTCGCATTCGGTGGTGGTTGCGAATTCTTCAACCAACCTGGCCGATATCGAAATTTACGAAGCTTGGGGCACAACCCGCAGAACCCCCCTGCTTGAAATCCTAAAGCGAACCGAGAAGGGACAGAGTCTTTTTCACATGCGCCCTCGTGAATTTACAGAAAGCCAATCTCCCGATGAAAAGACTCTCGCCGCCGTCTTCGATAGCCGGTTTGCACCCTCGGTTTTTGACGATGAATTTCTTTGGGACAACACCGATGAACGCGGTGTCGAAAAGATTTACTGTGCTGAGTTTGTGGTGAAGTTCATCAATGCCTTCTTAGAAAACCCACAGCCACCAGAACCCATGCAGTTTGGACGTCTTCGAGACTTCTGGGAAAAATATTACCGCCAGTTCGATCTCGAAATTCCTGAGGGTAAGCCCGGAGTATCTCCTGCCCTCATTTATTTCAGCGAACGTTTTGTGAGACTCGGTTCACTTGAAACCAAGTGAACCTGAATTGCTGGAGCTTGCGTGATGGATCAATTTACCGGACTGGTGGGCATCGCTTTCATGATCGGCGCGGCCTGGCTTATGAGCGAAAATCGTAAAGCCATTCCATGGAAAATGGTCGCTTATGCTTCCCTCATGCAACTTGTTTTGGGAATTTTTATCGCTGGAATTCCGGCGCTCAAGTTTTCCGGACCCCTCACTCCCTTCTTCTCCGCAGCAAACGACGCCATCATTGCCAGCTTGGCGTTTGTTGATCGTGGTTCGGGGTTTGTTTTCGGTCCACTCACACAACCAGAAAAAATCGGCGACTACATCATCGCCTTCAAGGTTTTGCCGACCATCATTTTTTTCGCGTCACTCATGGCTGTTTTGTATCACTACGGCATTATGCAGAGGATAGTGAATGCATTTGCGTGGTTGATGCGTCGTTTACTTGGAACCAGCGGTGCAGAGTCGCTCTCCACAGCTGGAAACATCTTTCTTGGGCAAACCGAAGCACCACTGCTCGTCAAACCTTACATTGATTCGATGTCGCGTAGCGAGATCATGTGCGTGATGGTCGGCGGCTTCGCCAACGTTGCAGGAGGCGTGCTAGCTGCCTACGTGGGAATGCTCGCGGGTCTTATGCCTGATATTGCTGGACACCTGCTCACAGCGAGCGTCATGTCAGCACCCGCAAGCATTATCTTCGCAAAAATCATTGTTCCTGAAACGCGCTCACCGGAGCTTCCTCAAGGTGTTTCGCTGTCGGGCAAATCCGTATACACCAACGGTATCGATGCCGCTGCACAGGGCGCCCTTGAAGGCACCCAATTGGCTATCACAGTGGGGGGCATGCTCATCGCCTTTATCGCCTTGATGGCCATGGGCAACGGTGCACTCGGATGGGTCAGCGACACAACCGGACTTTCCCAGATGATTGGTTCAAAACTCAGCCTCGAGTTGATCCTCGGTTGGGTGTTTTCTCCCTTCGCGTGGATGCTTGGGGTCTCGAGCGAACATATGCAATTTGCAGGCCAGCTCTTGGGCAAAAAGATCATTCTCAACGAATTCGTTGCTTATCTCGATCTCGCCAAGAATGGGCAGGCGCTCGACCAGCGCTCCGCTCTCATAATGTCCTATGCGCTGTGTGGTTTTGCCAACATCGGGTCGATCGCCATCCAGATTGGTGGGATTGGAGGCATGGCCCCAAGCAAAAAAACCGAACTCGCGGCACTTGGCCTGAAGGCAATGATCGCGGGAATGTTCGCTTCAGCGATGTGTGGCGCGATCATGGGTTTTCTGCTCTGAAAAATCAGAGCCTCTTGATCTGCAGGGTCGTGCCCTCACAACTGAGCGTCCCCGAATTGGTCATCAGACTCACAGAGCATCGGTAGGTCCCCGACTTCAAGCAGCCCTTCTGCCCATCAGATTCCAACACCTTCAAGTTAATAACACCCACATTGGTGGCATTGGGTGGAAACAAAAAACGGCTCTGGCACTTCACTGCCACGGCGGTGCAGTCTTGGTTGAAGGTAATGCGCTCACCTGCAGGGAACTGCGCCTCCCACATGCCCACGAGCGGACTCTCGAGGCAAGCGTCTTTGCCAAAAGGAGCTGGGCTCTCTTCCATGAGGGGCTTCGAGACACAAGCAGCCAGCATCAGCACCAGGGGAAGACAATAGATGACAAGGCGCATACCCGATTCCCTTCGTTGCGGTGCAGCAGAGCCGCACCAACTTATTAAGCTATGTTTATGATACCTCTCTGTTTTTTATCGCACACAAATCTTTTTTTTCACACCCCACAGCCACCATTCACACGACGCCACTCTTTTGCCGATATCAGCTCTGTATGCTGGGAAAACTGAGGGCAATAACGTGAGAAGAAAAACTTTTTCTCATCATTCCAGTTACTTGTTAACACTTACAACGACCTTGACCGTGGGCGCATGTTCTGGTCGTCCGGATGCGCAAGAATTCGTGCCGCTCAGTCAGGCGCCCTCGGTGACTTCCGGAAATGCCTTGCCATCGGCGGATGCTGTGGTGAAAGAAGGCTCTGCACCCCTGGGACTACTAAGTCCTCCACCATCGGAGACGAGCCTCAGTTCTTTTGTGTCGGGCGTTGATGCCCCGAGTGGGAGCTCATATCGCTACGCCCTGATCCATTCCGAGACCGGTGTGTGCGAGAACTGGAGCGCCTATCGTCCTGTCTCTGATCTCCTCAAATTAGAACTTGGCTCCGATGGCCCCAAAACACTCTGCCTCCAGCAAAAAGACAAGAACAATGTCGCAAGCGAACCTGTAGTGCTTGCCTTCCGCAAACGCGGAGCACCCGAGGATGGGCCGGAATATACCCTAGCAGGTCGACCATCCGTCTTCACAGCGACATCGACGGCGAGAGTTCTGGTAAACAGTGGCGACGCGATTCAATACCGTGCCGCGCTGGTGAATGCATCGAGCTGTGCCACGCTCGACAACTTGCCTTGGCAGTCTGTCGAAACACCCTTTGAAGCCCGCTTCCGTTATGACGGTGTTTGGAGCCTGTGTGTCGACGTGCGCGACCGCTTCGGAAACCGCAACAGAAAACCCCATGTACACACCTGGACACGCGACACGCTTCGACCTGTGATGGATGAACTTCCCCTTCCAGGCGGAGTGACGCAAAGCGAAGAGATCAGCTTCACGATCAAAGGCGCACAGGTCTTTGAATACAAACACGCGTTGATAAACGGGATATCGGACTGTGCAAACGCCATGTACTCCGATTACGTCTCAGTTTCTGTACCGCTCAAAGTCGATCTGAAAGCCGATGGAATCAAGACGCTGTGTGTGTTGACGCGCAGCGAGGCCGGTGTCGTTCAGGCTGCGCCCTACACGAAAGTGATTCAGAAGGTAAAACTCAAATCCACAGTAAAAATACAGCCTATCGCAGTCACGAGCAGCGCAAGCATGCGCGTCCCTATCAACAACTTACGTCGCTTTATGATTGGTGGGACAGGTGTGACGCACTACAAAGCACTGACACTCGATCGCTCAGACAACTGCGACCTGCAGCGTCCGCCCAGTTCTGCGCCGGTGCCCGTGGCGACAATGCTTGAGGCATCTTTCAGCCCAGGCGGAATCAAAACTGTATGCGTTTGGGGTTACGCGGTTGCTTCCCCAACAAATCAAGTGGCCCAGGAAGTCGCAACCTATGTGCGCTTTTACAACGATGCCAACAACTACACAGCCATCGGCAATACAACGCTCACACCGTTTTTGCTGCGAGAAACCGGCGTTTGTGTGCGCTGTCATGACTTCTTTACCGAGGAAATTTATCGCAGCAATGCTGTAAATATTGCGAACCGCTTACGCGACCGTAATCACGCTCGCCCGATGCCGGTGGGAGGCTGGGCGAGTGACGAGCAGCGCACCCGTATGCTTTTGTTCTTGCAAAACATCCCGGGCTATCCGCAAGACCTTCCACACGCGCCTTGAGATTAGCGTTTCAATTCTGCATCCCGGTGCAGAGGATTTTCAAATCGCTCAACAAAACTGCGTGCTGGTGCGTTCCACGACGACAGTGGAAGGACCTGTCCACTGTCAAGGGTCACGGAGCCTTTGCCGTAGTCGACCTCAATTTTTCTGCGATTTGGAAGAATAACAGCCACCGTTTCATCGACAAAGTGTGAACTCATGAAATTAGAAACAACACGAATACGCTCGGCGGGTACTGCGCCAAACAACGAGAATGAATCCTGGCGTAAGTGTGCAGGCAATGCACAGTTCCAAAGTGACAAAGTGGTTGCATAGAGGTCAGCCTGCGAAACCGGCGAGCCCGTGTTCTGCTCCAGCGCTTCCATCTGTCCGGCTGGTGGAAAAATGAACAGCGGGTTGCGGATCACATTTTCTGAGTACCCTGAATTGAAGCGCACTTCTTTGGTTAAATTCTGGCCGTGATCGGTAGAATAAAAAACCCACGCCTGCGGGTGATGGGCACGCACAACACTCATGAGCTCCTGCAAGTAAGCATCGAGCTGAACCACGGTGTTGTCGTAAGCGTTGTCATCGTTTACATGCTGCTCTGGCAAGAATCTCTTGAAACGTGGCAACGAATGAGTCGCATATGGATAATGACTGCCATCCATGTGCAAGGCCAGGAAGAAAGGTTCAGAGGTGTTTTTCAGGAAAGGCAAAGCGCCTTCGGTGAGGACCTTGAAATCTTCCGCTCCTTTTGAAACTCCAGCAGAACGGTCGAAATCGCTTCCTGATTTGTAGAGATCGACGTTGTGGTTGATGATGATCTTGTCTTGATCACCCCAACGCAATTCCTGCGCACCAATGAAAGCGGTCTTGAGTCCAGCTGTTTTTGCAAAATCAAAAACCGAGGGCGTTCTGTAAATCCGACCGTCACTGTCAGGGCCTTGGATTCCGAAAAAAAGATAGGGAAGCGAAACACGTGTGACGGTTCCGATACTCACCGCGTTATTGAACCTCACAAGCCTGTCCTGTTGCCATTCCTGCAACAAAAAATCGGTCGTGGGGCGTGTATATCCGTAAAGCGACATGCGCTTTGCCACCAGACTCTCGCCGATCACCCAAATCACTGATGGACGCGCTTGACCCGGCTCGGGTTGTGCACACTCGAGGTTATCGAAGCGGCGCTGACCAGGAACTTCTGATTTGTAGAAATTATTCGGCATGCGCAGCAGATCCATGAACGCAGCGCTTGCACTCAAGAGCGAGTGCTGCATGGTGGGGGATGAAGCCCAAGCAAAGGTGGCCACTCCCAGAGCAGCAAGCAGACTTACGCCACCCGACCAAAGCCTAACCGCCGATGCACGCGTAAAGCGTGCGTAGGCGTATAGAGCAAGGCCAAAAAGCAGAGCTGACGGCACCATGCGCAGTAAAGTTTGTAAGATATCGATATTTTCGCCTGCGAGTTCGAGAAACAACCTGGGATCCTCGACAACAAAACGAACCCCGAAAGAACTAAAGGGCTTCTGATAGCTCAAGAAATGATTGACTTGGAGCGTATAGAGGCCAGCAACCTCGAGCGCGTTGATGCACAGCACCAACCAAAACCAGCGCACCCGGCCCGCTTTGAAAAGAGAACTGAGATAGGAGCCCAGCAGAACGATCAAGCCAAACAAAAAAAATGCAGAAACAATTTGATTTGCCCAATAGCGCCAAATCAAAAAATCAGACCAGTTCATCCCCGCTGAACGGACAATGAACTGGTCGAC
Organism: Silvanigrellaceae bacterium; assembly: GCA_044376655.1. GTDB lineage: Bacteria > Bdellovibrionota_B > Oligoflexia > Silvanigrellales > Silvanigrellaceae > RFOM01. Next base: position 2,295 of record JBILKQ010000018.1, on the reverse strand, counting down.
AAAAAGCAAGGCGAGAACTGAGGACCAGAGAGCTCCTGCGGAGCCAAACCTCGCTGAAGAATGGTTCTCTGTGGTCACGCGAAATATCTCACACCACCGGCAGAGCCCAGTTTTCCAACGTGTTTTTCACCGTCGAGAGGAACTTGCCACTGTCTGAGCCGTCAATGACGCGGTGGTCGAAACTCAACACAACATGGCATGTCGTGCGAATCGCAATGGCGTCGTTGACCACAACAGGCTTCTTCACCATGGCACCAATGCCCATGATTGCCACTTGCGGCTGGTTGATGATGGGCTGCCCAATAATGGTGCCGAATCCACCGAAGTTGGAGATTGAGAACGTTCCGCCCTTAACATCATCGGGGGCAAGCTTTTTATTGCGCGCCTTGGTTGCAAGTGACTCCAATTCACGAGCCAAGCCAACGAAGCTGCGCTCGGTGGAATTCTTGATAACAGGAACAATAAGGCCCCAATCAAGAGCCACAGCGATACCGAGGTTCACATCTTTCTTGTAGATGATGGTGTCACCATCAACAGACGCGTTCACAATCGGAACTGCCTTTATAGCCTCGAGTGCAGCGTGCATGAAGAACGGCATAAAGCTCAGCTTGAAGCCGTGCAGCGACTCGAATTTATCTTTAAATTTTGAACGCAAATCGACAACCTTTTGCAGGTCGACTTCGATCACGCTGGTGACGTGCGGGCTCGTGCGCTTGCTCATCACCATATGTTCGGCGATCTTCTTGCGCATTTGGGTCATCGGCACGCGCTCAACTCTGACTCCATCAACAAGGCCAGAGATTTGTCCGCCTGTGGAATCAACTGCAGCCGCTGGAGCGGTTTTAACAGCCGAAAAAGCAGCCTGCGCAGCAGATGCCACCAGACCACTGCCCGTGCTCTTGGCCGCTTCCATGTAACTCATCAGGTCTTGCTTATTGATGCGCCCATTCTCGCCGGTGCCGGCAACCTTGCTGAGGTCGATGTTGTGTTCCGCGGCCATCTTGCGCACCAGCGGACTGCTCTTGACCCCACGGTTGGAGTCTTCCATATCGGCTGCTGCAGCTGGGGCAGGTGCCGCCGCGGGAGCTGCTGCGGGAGCGGGAGCAGCAGAAGCGACGGCTGCGGGCGCTGCCTTCACTTGCGGAGCTGCTGCCGAGGCTCCGGCACCACTTTCATCGACGATTGCCACGACGGAGTTCACGGCAACAACCGTGCCTTCGTTAGCCAGAATCTGGACCAGAACACCGCTGACCGGCGATGGAATTTCAGTGTCAACTTTGTCAGTCGAGATTTCAAAAAGAATCTCCTCGCGCTGAACTTTGTCACCGATCTTCTTATGCCACTTGGTCAGCGTTCCCTCGTTGATGGATTCACCCATCTGCGGCATCAATACATTGGTGGCCATGAGTCTCTGTTCTCCAATCAAATATGGATCGCGTGTCCTTTTGCTGCGTGCGCAGCTTCAAGCACGGTCTCGGAGATGGTCGGATGAGGATGGATGGTGTGTGCCAACTCATCGATAGTCATCTCGAGATTGTTACCCAAACTAAATTCTGCAATGAGCTCGGTCGCCTTGGCATGCACAATATGCACGCCCAGAATTTCGCCGTATTTTTTGTCCGTGATGATCTTAACAAAGCCATCCGCGGCATCTTCAATACGCGCCTTGGCAATCGCAGAAAACGGGAATTTACCGACGCTATATTCGCGTCCTTCCTTCTTCAAATCCTGCTCGCGGTGGCCAATGCTGGCCACTTCCGGATAGGTATAAATTGCACCTGGGTTTGTGAGATAATTGATAGGCGTGCGTTTTTTGCCGCAAATCATATCGACCGCAAACATCGCTTCAGCAGATGCAGTGTGGGCGAGCTGAGGAGTTGGGATGATGTCACCAACAGCGTAGATATTCGCTGCGGTGGTTTTGTAGGTCTTAAGATCAACCGGAATAAAGCCGCGCGCATCGGGCTTAATACCAACTGTTTCGAGGCCAATATCTTCGGTTACAGGTGCACGGCCAACGCTGATGAGAGCCTTCTCGAACACGCGTGGCGCTGCCTCACCTTCAACCAACACTTCAACTTTACCACCTTTGGCAGTAATGCTCTTAACCTTCACACCCGTGAAGATTTCAACGTTTTGTTTCTTCAGAGCCTTGGCCAATTCAGCCGCTGTCTCGAAGTCTTCGCTGGGCACCAGCTGCTCGCTCATTTCGAAAATCGCAACCTTCGAACCGAAGCGGCCGAAGCAAGATGCAAATTCCGACCCGACCACGCCACCACCCAAAATGGCTAGGCT
>JBILKQ010000112.1:0-10056 GCA_044376655.1 Silvanigrellaceae bacterium | reverse complement strand
CATAGAAACTTGTCTTTGAGCCATCGTAGTCGACACCAATACCGCCACCGATGTTCAAATAGCGGAGGTTGAAGCCATTCTTATAAATCTTGGAAAACACGCGACTCGCCTCTTTCATCGCGTTCTTTACTCGTTTGATTTCGGTAATCTGTGAACCAATGTGATAGTGCACCATGACCAAAGAATTCTTGAGTCCGGCTTCTTCAATAAGCCACAGCGCCTCCATCATTTCGACCGAGCTCAAACCAAACTTGCTTTCCGTGCCCGACGACTTCTCCCACAGACCAGAGCCTTTGGAATAGAGCTTGGCACGCAGTCCGATATCGACACAAAAGCCGACCTGCTTGGCGTACTCGATAATGAACTTGAGCTCGTCGGTTCCTTCGATCACGAGAATAATATTTTTTCCCATGCGTTTCGCAGAGAATGCCATTTCAATATAATGGGAGTCCTTGAAACCATTGCAGACCATCAAAGCATCGGGATGCAGGTCGTAGCTCAGCGCGGCAAAAAGCTCTGCTTTTGTGCCGACCTCAAGTCCATACGCATGCTTGCGACCACTGCGCACCAGCGCATCAATGAACTCTTTTCTCTGATTAACTTTGTAAGGAAAAACACAACGTAGGTCGCCTGCGTACTTGTATTCTTCCATGGCAGATCGAAATGCCGTGTGCAGACGTGTCAGCTGGGTGTCTAGAATTTGGGGAAAGCGCAAGATCAGGGGAGTTTGGATACGGCGCTCGGCTGCGTGCTCAAGAATACGAGTGAGGTCCAAAGATACATCTTCAGTTCCGAATGGATGCACCTGAACTGTGCCTCGGCTAGAAACTCCAAAATAGCCTGAACTCCATCCATCAATTCCGTACTTCTGGAAAGCGTCCTGGATGTTTTGGGTCACTGCCATGCGATTCTCCTTACTTGCTCAATCTGGGCTAGGCCCGACGATTCAGGCGCGTCTTATCCCAAGCGCCCGCGGAGTCAAGGAAAATCCCCGTCAACGGATACCTGCTCCGGGCAATTTTTCCCCCTGCCACCCTATGGGTCTCCCTTAGAATCGGAGGGAAAGGAGATCCGCCATGTCGATTCTCCGCAACAACCGCTATCAGCAATTCGAGCATGGAACCGCGCGGGATCCCTTCCGGGGTCTTCCACTACAACAATTTCCATGGGTTCTGGAGACTTGTGAGCACAGCTCGGCGCAATCGCAGTTGGCTTGGCAGGTTGAGATAGCCTGTCTTGAAGCTACTCCGAGCGGTTTCGGGTCAAAACTGAATTTCAAGTTGCGCGGCAAAGCCCAACTGAGCAGAGCCTCCCTAGGCAAGCACCTGTACGAGGGACAAAACCAATCCCGTGTGAGCCAGCTTTTTTCCGACGACCTCTTCACGTTCGAGGATTCCTGCCAATCCAGTTGCGAAGGAATGCTGGAAGAATTGCCCAAACTCGGCAAAGAGCTGTTGAAAAAGTTCCAGTCGCAGCTTGATTCGGAGTGGAGCAACGACAAAATCAAAAATTTAATTCGATTACATCTTCGACAATCCTCACCCGGTGGCTTTGGCGAGCGAGCCTTTTAAAGAACGTATTCGGCTTTGTTCAAGCGCCTTTGCGGCGGTTTAAGTCACCAGAGACCTCGTTGGGCTCGTTTGACTTGTGTGGCTCTCCTGACTGCTGGGTACGCAATGATTCGGCAACGCTGTGCCCAGGAGAAACCTGAATAATCTTACCTTTTGCTTCTTTATCATAAGCCAAAACATTTGGCGTGGCCGGCTTGTTTTGATACCTCTTCACACTGTCAACAACCAACCCAACAAAAGGCTTGAAGAGCAGAGGGTCGTAGTCGTCGTTGGACTCAATCATAATCTTCAAAGCCTGACCCGGCTCAAACGCCTCCTTATACACCCGCTTCATCAGCAGGGCACTGTAGACATCCGCAATCATACAGATACGGCTGTACAGATGAATGCCACTTTGTGGATCCGTTTCAAGCCGCCCCTTGCGTCCTTCCGGATAACCACGCCCAGTGAATTTCTCGTGGTGCTCGTAAGCAACACGAATGGCAAGATCACTGATTGGAGCACCCTGCTTGACTGAATCAAGCAATTCGTCGCGACCGAACGTCGTGTGTTGCTTTATGACGTCGAATTCCTCAGGTGTCAGTTTGCCTGGTTTGTTGAGTATTTCACTCGGAACACAGGTTTTACCCGTATCGTGAAAAAGTCCGCACTCGGCAACATGCATGACCTCTTTATCCGACATCGGTCGATCGACCATCTCCTGCGAGATGATGGCACACAACATAGCCACGGTAGCACTGTGGTCGTACAAAGTCGGGTCACAGGCTATCATTTTGCTCAAAGTGTACAGCGCAGCTTGAGAGTCCAGCACAGAAGAAACAATCTGAGACGCACTCGCCCTCACACGCGCAACAACCTCTTCATCTATGCCGCCCTTCACCACCATCTGACTCGAGCTACTCAATTGGCCGTAAACGTCGAGGGTTTTCTTATCCATGTGTGGAACGTAGGCGAGCAATCTGTTGAGCTTTTTACCGCGCACCTGATTGATGACAGCTTCAAACTTTGGTCGGTCAACCTTCCATATGCAGACTCGAAAACTGCCTTTGGGCTTCAAACACGCGGACCAAATCTCATCGAGCAATTCTTTGGAGAACTCTTTGGGTTTGATGAACTCCACCAACCAACCCTCAATCGACACAAAGAGCGAGAAGTCGATTTTCTGCACTTCAAAAAGAAAATGAAATTGTTCAAGACTGATATTCACGAGCTTCTGTGCAAGCTCGTTGGTCAACGGCACTACAACACATCGATTGCGCGTTTCCTCGCGTATCGGTGGCGCCTTGAGATTCATTCCGGACTCCCTCTCCGTGCTCCCTATCGGTGAGATCGGTGGAGCACGGGAGAACATGAGAGTCTTTTATATAACAAATTAATTTAACTGAGAATATTTACAACTAATTGCTGCCGTGCTCCCTGCTCCAGCTCCACTCGCAAAAGCCGCCCATTTACGTTTTTCCCATCATTATCGCGGCCTACACGGATTATCTCCTGAGCTATTCGATTTTCGACCTCTTGCTCAAGGAGTCTACGCAGCGGACGCGCTCCGTACAAAGGGTCAAAGCCGTTCTCAGAGAGCCAGCTGCGCACAGCATCGGACACCTCAAGCAACAAACCCTGTTTCCGCAAACGTTCGGCCAGACTCTTTAAATGAATGTCGAGAATCTTGAAAATCGCTTCGCGCGCAAATTTATGAAACACGATAATGTCGTCGAGGCGATTCAAAAACTCAGGTTTAAATGACTTCTTCAACTCATCCCGAACTAGTTTTTCAACCTCATCGTTGCTCAGCTCTTGGGTGTCGACACTCAATCCCATTGCTCGCTTGTTGGAGACAATATGTTCCGAGCCAATATTGCTCGTGAAGATGACCAGTGTGTTTTCAAAGTTAATCACCTGCCCTTCGGCATCGGTCAGGCGACCGTCGTCAAGAAGCTGCAAAAAAAGGTTGAATGTTTCAGGATGGGCTTTCTCAATTTCATCGAACAATAAGACGCAATAAGGTTGGCGTTTGACCTTTTCAGTCAGTTGTCCCCCCTCACCGAATCCAACATAACCCGGAGGTGAGCCAATTAATTTGGAGGTCTCGTGACGCTCCATAAATTCGCTCATATCAAAACGAATCAGACGCTGTTCATCGTTAACCACGAACTCAGCCAAGGCTTTTGCAAGTTCGGTTTTACCCACACCGGTGGGCCCGAGGAAAAGAAAAGAGCCTATGGGTGCCCTGCGCTCGCGCAATCCGACACGATTTCTGCGTAGAGCGTTGGCGACTGCACGTACGGCATGCGACTGACCTATCACCCGCTTTTCAAGTTCAGTTTCAATGTTGGCCAGCTTAGAGAGATCCTCCGACTGTAAGCGATGCACGGGTATTCCTGTGCTCCGCGACACAAGCTCGGCGATATCCTCCGGATGGACAACACGGTCCTCTGGCCGAATGGTAGCCTCCCAATTTTTTCGCAGCTCAGAAATTCGGTTTTCGAGCTTAACAACTTCCATTTGGATCTCGGCTACACGTTGAAAGTCCTGGCGATTGAAAACTTCTGTGCGTTCTTCCTGCTTTTGCTGTTTATCCTGCTCGAGTTTCTGAATTTCAGGCGGAAGACTCACAACACGAATGCGTTTAAGTGCACCTGCCTCATCAATAAGGTCGATGGCTTTGTCGGGGAGGCTCCGGCCTGTGATGTAGCGATGCGATAAGTCAACTGCTGCAGCCAAGGCATCGGGAGAATATTTGATGTGATGGTGGCGCTCATAGCGGGCAGAAATAGCCTGCAGCATTAACTTTGCATTTTCGAGAGAGGGCTCTTCTACCCGAACAGGCTGAAATCGACGTTCGAGCGCAGGATCAGATTCTATGTATTGTTTGTATTCTTTAAACGTCGTGGCCCCAATGCACTGCAACTGACCACGTGCCAGCGCTGTTTTTAGGATGTTGCTTGCATCGAGAGCACCCGAGGTGCGCCCTGCTCCAACCACGGTGTGAATTTCATCGATAAACAGAATCACTTCACCTTCGAGAGCAATAATCTCCTCTTTGATCTGTTTGAGGCGTTCCTCAAACTCGCCGTGCATTTTTGTTCCAGCGACCAGTTCGCCCATTTCGAGTGTCAATACCCGTTTGCCGAGGAGATGCTCTGGAACTTCCTGGGCAAGCATCCGCTGCACAAGGCCTTCAACAATGACTGTCTTTCCGACACCCGGCTCACCGATTAGAACTGGATTGTTCTTTTTGCGACGCGACAGAATTTGGATGACGCGGTCGATTTCAGCATCGCGCGCAGATACCGGGTCGAGTTCGCCCCGCCGCGCCATTGCGGTTAAATCTTTTGTAAATTGGTTGAGGACACTCTGCTTGGATTCATCGTCGCGGTTGGCAATCGTCTGACTCCCCCGCACGCTCAAAAGGGCGCGCCGAGTCTCTTCGTATGAAAATCCAACGTTCAGAAGGAGTTCTCGCAAAGCTCCCTGACGCTGATCAAAACACGCAAGAAACAACGCTCCAGTAGAAATGAACGCATCTGAAAAATTCTTACGCTCGGAATCCGCTTTTTCGAACAGGAAATTAACCTCCTGAGTCCCATAGAGGTTCAAGCTGTCTGCTTTGTTGCCAGGCGTAGGCTCAGGACGGCGTTGCAACTTATTAATGCGCTCGTAAAGTCCGTTTACAAGCCCTGTTTTGGCCTTGACCTCATCGAGCTGCAGCTCTTGGGCAATTTTCAAAACAACGGAATCTTTTTGTTCCACCAGGGCAAAAAGAATAAACTCTGGCGTGAGCAGCCGAGACTGCGCATTGACCGCCTCGGTGATGGCGGCCTGAAAGACTTCATTGACTTTGTGTGTGGAGCTCTTCAAAAAATGCTGCGGCATGACTCCCCCTCGATGCGCAAAGGCAACGCTTGAGAGTCAACTTGAGACGGAACAATCGAATGTCAAGGGGCCACTGACGGCTGCTGGGTGGCCGTTTGTTTCATACCCTTGCGCAGGGCGATTTCCTGAAAGAGCATGTCGAGCAACATAAGAGCGATGCCTACATTGATTGCTATATCGGCCCAATTAAATACGGGGAATGAATACTCCCAACCAAAGATTCGCCAATGAAAGTGCAGAAAGTCGATGACGTATTTCAACAAAACGCGATCGATGAAATTACCAGCCGCGCCTGCAAGCACGAGAATAAGCGCAGTTCTCGCAAGACGCTGGCCCGGATGGGAGCTCTTGAAAAGGTAGATAATCATCCCGGAAACAAACACAGTCACGGCGTAGAACAACCACAAGCGAATATTTTCAGGGGCGTTTGCGAACGAGCCCCATGCTGCACCCGGGTTGCGGACATAGGTCAAATGAAAGTCAACCCAGTTTGGGCTGATGCTCGCGCGCTCCAGGCCCTTCTCAGTGGCGAACGAGGGGGATACCCCCAGAGTCATGACCCGATGCGAGTCACCACGGTAGCTACGCAGGTCGGTTTCATGTGACCAAGTCATGTATTGACGCTGTGCGTGGTATTTTGTGGTTTGATCGAGCCCAACCATCGCAAGGAAGAGCAAGATATAGCCGAACATGATAAAACGGCCGGTGCGCTGCGGCAGAACTTTAGATTCCATTAGGTTTCCTTCAATGATGGCGAGCACGCGTCGAGGAGTATGAAAGCATGACTGCCACCAAAAAGGCAATTGAATCCCGGGACGTTCGCCTGACTCCCGATGAAATCGCCAAACTGAAAGGCATATGTGAGCAAACTTTGAGAGCTCAGCCTCAGTTGTCGGCTTGGGTTAAAAACATAGAAGTGGCACCGCATGTAACATTGCCATTTTTGCCTATCCGCTGTTTCAGGCTAACGAATGTTTCCAGGTTTGCTGAGCCCAAGGAGCCAGCACAGCGGGAATGGCTTGCGGAATTTTTGTCGAGTGGGAGCACTCAGGCCCTGCGCGCACGTCACCGCATGTCGCAAAGCGGACTCGAAGCCTATCGCAAGAGCGCAATTGAAGGATGGCGATACGCTTGCAAACGCTTAGGCATCCCGCCACAAACGATTGTGCTGAGCCTGGTGCCCCCAGGGGAAAGCGTTCCAGACAGCTCGCTCTCGATGATGCTTTCGCTCTGGCGCGACGCAGGGGTTGTCGTTCAATTTGTGGACATGAGCCAAGGCCCGGTTGCTCTCGAGAACTGCGTTAGAAAACTCCAAACTCTTCCCCATGGAGCAAGCGAGTTTGTGATTTTCGGAACATCACTTCACCACCTCCAAGTCCTGCAGTGGCAACGCAATGAGAGAAACTCACAACCCTTTATTGAGGCTACGCGCGTTTGGTGCTTCGATACGGGTGGAACCAAAGGCCGCACACAGACAACCAACCAGACAGACCTTTATGAGGGACTGCGCGGCTGTTTTTCTCCTGAATGTGACCTGCAGCTTTTGTCTGAATATGGGATGTGCGAACTGTCTTCGCAAGCCTATGCCATGCACGCACCGCATGGCGATCTTTTTATCAGTAGCCCACAACTCAAAGCAGTTGCGATTGCTGCGCAATTGGATCGTATTCTTCCCCACGGGCAAAAAGGATTTTTGGGATTCATCGACTCTGCCAATGTTGATTCATGGCCCTGTCTCATCAGTGAAGACCTCGGAATGACTCTCGCATCTCATGATGGCTGCTTTCGTCTTGCGGGTCGCGCTCCCGATGCCACCCTCAAGGGCTGCAGTCTCAATGTGCGCGACACCTATCGGTTTGATTTGGAAGCGCAAGGCACTGTAAGAGAGCCCGAGAAGCCTGCAGCGACAGGCCCTGCAAAAGAAAATGTTTCTGGCCCGCGTAATATTCTCGCGGCGAAGGAACTTTTAGCTCAACTTTCACAAGCAGATTGGCCTGAGTATGCATTAAGAGACCTGAAGGCCAGCCTGACCGACTGGGACGCTGCGCAAGCTCTTACGGCCGCATTTCCGTCCAAACTCATTAACGAAGATATCGCTATTGTGACCTCGGCAAATATTCCTGTGACGTGGCTTTTTCCTGCTGTACACGCATGGCACATGAAGGCCCGAAGCATCACCCTTTACCTACCCTCACTTCGTCCAGACGACCCACTGACTGCGCTTGTGCGCAGACAGATCGTATCTCTGGCTGCAGCTTTCAATACCCTTACCGGGAAAAACTTCATTCGCGTTCAACAGCACAGGCTCTTGAGCAACAGTAGAGATTCTTTCGTAGAACGCATCCTCGTTTTCGGTAGCGACGAAACCTTGAGTGCACTTTCTGCGCAACTAAGGCATCTCAATTATCCTGCACAACTTGTTGCTCTTGGGCATTTTCAAAACTCTTTACGCCTCGATAATTCGAGGCAGCCCGCCGAATGTGCAAAACTCTGTTCGCTTTGGTTAGGGCGAGGCTGCCTCACACCTTTGCAGCTTGAAATACCTGATGCCTGGGAGAGAAATCAGTCAGACTCTTTCGCATCGGAATTTTATCATGCAATGCGCAATCTGCGTCAGAAGTATATTGAGTCTGTCCGCAACTGCGGTGTTGAACCGCTCCAAGAGTTTTCGCATCAACACAATCTCACTGAGGTGCGCGCTCTCGCGTCAGCACACAACCTCAAATTTGATATTGCTCACTGCAGCGACACCGGAACCGTGGTCGTGGCTACGACCCAGTGCGACCAGCTCCCCCAGCACATACTTGCCAAATTGAACGATTTTGCAGGCTGCGGATGGGTTAATGTGGTTGCGCAGCAACAAGCTGCCCCTCTGCCCCTGCACAACCCAACTCCAGGACTCTGCGAACCGCACCAGGGAACACTTTGGCGTGACTGGTTCTTTAAAACCAAGCCCAACGCCGAATGAATGAACTTGGCTTGGGAAGAGTAAATCCCTCTCTGTTGCCTAATTCATTGTAGAGCTTACGCCACAAGCTGTATTTGAGAAGATCACCGCTCAAGATAAGCTCGGGCGTCAAAGCAACCGCATCGGGCATTGTGGTGCAGCTTTTAAGAATAAATTCGGTTTGTCTGAATGAATCATCCAGTACAATACTTTTGATTTTGTTGTGCATTGCAAAAAGCAGAAAACACTTCCAGAAAGCCAAGCGCAGTGATTCCAAATCGGGTAATGAACTTATGGCCTTCAATTGAATGGATTGGTTCAGAGCACTGAAATCGGCGCGTAGGGTGTATGTTTCGGTGCCACGGGAACAATAAAATTCAAGAGAATCTACAGGTGATGAATGCCCGTCTTCCGACCCACTTCTTGGAACAGCAGAAGAAGGAAGGGAGTCGGCGCAGCTGACAAGAATTCGAAACTCCTCATCGGCCGAAGTTAGGTGTGCCAGTTTGAAGCCCGCTTCAGAGATGTCATTCTTTGAAAGCGAGGTGTGGGCGTAGAAAAGCCAATCAGCAAGAGGTCTGAGCTCCTGTTCCTCGCCCCCATCGATAAACTCACAACCAATAATGTAACGCTTTCCAGCTTCCTCTCGCCGCACATACGCAATTCGCCCATAGGCCCTGCAGATTCCAAACACTGGGAGCACAATTTCGAACCAATAGCGCTGCTTTTCCATAAAGGGGAGTGGATGGCGATCGATCAGAAGTCGCATACCTCCCTGCGAGACGTCGGTCATTTTCGCAAAAACTGTTTCGCCAAGACGAAGTTCATCAGCAACGTAAACAAGGGGGGCGACAGCCTCGTTCATCTGAATACGTGAGAGACGGCGCTTGACGTGAGCAGGACGCACCACCTCCGCTGAGCGACTCAGGGCAATGCCCAGGCGAACAAAATCGCCCACTTGCCCTCGCTCGACGCGCGTGTTGGCGATCGTTCCACGGGCACTGAATTTTGAACCGTGAAAATCGCACTGCAAATCAACAGACTCACCAATCGAGAATAGCGGCAGATCTGGCTTGAGTTCGAGCCGCAAGCCCAAACCAAAAGGACTGTAATCGGTGCACAGAGCCGGCAGAGTTTTGTGCCCTAGAGTCAGGTTCACGCGATATGCTTCAGGAACATTCACTTTGAAGCGAGCGTCGCGCCGCAGTTCGGCTCCCGAGGAAGATTTTTCCCCCCCCTGACCAAAAGACGACGTCGAATCCATGTTACCCTCCATATTCTGACTGCAAATAAAGTAAAACATGTGTTGAGGGAAAACTCACTGCGAAGGAGATGACACATGAAGAAGACTTTGGTGTTGCTTGCGGGATCACTAGCTGTGTTGGGATGCGCTTCCAAGAAGTATGGCGACGAAAAGCTCCAAACAAAACTCGAAACCTCGGACAAAAAGACTTCAGAGAAAATGGGGTTCGACAAAGAAAGAAATCTGCTTATCCAGGATAAAACAACTGCCACCGACGAGCTTATGGCCCAAACACACGTCAATGAATCGCTTCAGGCAAAACTTCAATTTGAGTATCAGCAGCTCAAGCGCTGCCGCACCGAGCTGGCAGACGTGCGCTTGGGAGGCACCGGCGAAATGGCACCCATGCCAGAAATTGATGG
>JBILKQ010000227.1:0-3138 GCA_044376655.1 Silvanigrellaceae bacterium | reverse complement strand
GTGGCCAAACAGAGAAGGCCTTCTTTGGTTTCTAAAACGTGTTTGGCCCGCGCTGATGGGATGCAAACAAAAGTTTCAGCTCGACGTGATCGGAAAAGGCACACAGCAACTGAGAAGCATCAGCCAGGGAAGAATCGCGTTACACGGATTCGTGCCGGATCCTGCCTCTTATCTCCAGCAAGCGGATCTTTTGATTGTCCCGATTTTCTCTGGAGCGGGCATCCGGGTCAAAGCGCTCGAAGCCATCACTCATGGGATTCCGTGTCTTGGTACGAGTTTAGGCTTAAGCGGAATTCCCCGTGAGGGCTGTTGGCTTAGCCAATCTTCCGAGGATTGGTGTGCAATCTTGATGAGCCTTACCCCCGAAATCTGCCGAGATCGAGGTAACGCTGGGCGGCGCAGTGTGCAACAAAAGCATTCTCCAGAAGTCATTGGCCAGCAGTTGGATTTCCTGTTTTCAAAGCTTCTTCAGAGCGATGGGAATTCAGACAAGAGGTGATCCGCGCAGAATAGTTCTGCGCCCGCTCATGAAGGTCAGCAAACACACGCGCAGCTTCGATTGGACTGAGCAAAAAAGGATCTGCGACCTCTTGCCGAGTATTGCCAGCGAGGTCGAGTAAAGAACATTTTAAGACGTGTTTCCAACCAAACCTCTTTGCCAGCAAGAGAATATGACGCCACTCCATGACAAGAATCTTATCCGCATCTTCAATGTCTCGTATGCTGATCTGTGATGCGCTGTGAGTGCTTGGGTCTACACCATAGAATCGAAAAACCTCGTGGAAACGGAGCGGGACATAACGTTCAGAAACCTTCAAACCACGCGACGATACCGATATTCCCTTTGTTTTTAATGGGTCGCGGATGAGCATTTCAAAAAAAGGGCTCCTGCATCGATTGCCATAGCAAACAACAACAACCTTCCCTTTCGGGTCGTTGCTTATTCCAGGAGTAAGCCATGCTGCCAACCTCCCAAGCCTTCTGTGCACGGCCAAGACGCACTGAAACAAGAGCGTTTGTAATCTCAGAATCAGTCTTGCGTGCAGGAGAGCTAAGGCACTGATGAGAGATGCTAAAGCTGGCGAAGGATCGTCCCGCCAGAAATAGTCAAAATATGTTCCAGGGTGCAGAATGGTTTGAAAAGATTTATTGAGAAAATGAAGGCCATCTTTGATTGTCAATTCAGATTTTAGAACCGATCGGAAGACACTCCAGAGATGCTGAAACTCGCCCGGATAAATGGAGGTGCAGACAATCTTTTTCGGTTGCCGAGGTGGTCGCTGCAATTTCAGCTTCCCTGTAGACTCCCCTTTGGATTCTTTCACAAGTTCAATCCAAAGCGGCACAAAGGGAATATTCGCATGCGCAGACAGGGCCATGGATCCCCAGGGGCGAGCATTAACCTCTACAATGAATGGCCCATTTTGGCTGGGTGACTGCGCATCCAAGTGCGGTGACCTGAATTCAATCATGGCTATACCAGAAGGGTTCAGGCCCTTCAGCAATTTGTGAGAGCGTGCCAAGAGATCGTCATCAAATTCCAATCGTCGCCGCGCTGAAACACCACCCTGCCACGGAATTTCGGCGAGCCTGCGGTGGGAGTGCCAGCAGACTATCTCACCGTTCCACAACAGCAAAAAGCAACCACTGCCCTGGCCTGCGATATACTTCTGAACCAGAATGCGCTGCCCGGTGCTTTTTTGTTCACGCAGAATAGATTCCCAATCGCTCCTAGACTTGACGATCCAGGCCTCACCCTTTTTGTATCGGCCGTCCTCATCCAGATGATTGTCTGTGCGGATGATAACTGGGAAATCGATACCCGGGAATGCGGAACGGTCATCGCCGGGCGCTAAAACAAATCCATCGACCACATCCGATGTCGTTTCAAGAGCCCTCTGGAAGGTGCTGATTTTGCTTTGACCGAGCGTCAGAAGGTCATCATTTGCGAGCAGAATTTCTGCTCCATTTTCTGCTGCCAACCCATCTCGAGAGATGAAGAATATAGCCGCCTCGCTGATAGGCAAGACATAATCGGCTGCAACCTGTTTGCTGATCTGGGAGAGCTGGGAAAGAAAAGTTGCGCCATCGTACCAGGGAGACTCAGTTTGAAAGTACCTCTTCACATAGCGGCTTGCCGCGGCGGCAGGTGACCTGGCACTCCCCACAGCACACACATGGAAACCTGCACGCCCAAGCGATCGAATACAGGCCAGTGCGGAGCCGCATTCCGCGTCCGTGACGAGGATCACTTTCGCCTCCTGAGCACTCATGCCAACCATCCTTGGCACTTCCATCTGATGGAGGACAGAACCCCCTTCAGATCAGTCCGCTGGCCTACGCAGAATCTGCGAATCGAGAACACATCGCTCAGAGAAAAGTTCCATCCAGGAATCGTGCTCAGGGCACAATAGGCGCCGTGTTCGGAGAGAATTCTGCTGCACCGAGCGGAGAAATCGCGTTTCCGGCCATTTGGATAAGCATACAAAAGCGGTCCGCTATTTTTAAGTGAATCAACAAATCTCAAACTCTCAGCAATTTCTGATCTCAACTCTTTTTCATCCAACTGCGAATGGATAGCGTGAGTTGCTGAGTGCGCACCAAAGTCGAATACGCCGTTCGCCTGAGCAGTTGCACATTGAGAAGGGGAGAGGACCCTGTATTGATCGGAGGCAAAAGACGAATCAACTTCCAACCGCTGCAAGAGTTCTTGCATCATGCTCTTTATTGCTCGGGGATGAATCGCACGGAGTGCATTCTGAATAAGGATATTGGCTCTAGCACGTTCGGAAAAATCTGCGATCGAGAAGCGACGTCCCAAAAATTCAAAGTTGCTGAGCTGAGTAGCCTTGAGTGCTGAAATAACCTGCGTGTACCAAAGACATCCACCAGAAAGAGAGATTTCAGACGGAATAAATATTGTCGCACGAGTCTTGTGCTCAGAGAGGATACTGCTTCCGAGTTCAACGACCGATGAAAGCCCGTCATCAAAAGTGATGGCAACTGATGGATACCTCAGTTTTCTCTCTGCAAGTTCGAGTAATCCCTCGTTCAGGCCAACCAGAGACCAGCCCATTTTTCTGACCGTACTTAGGTCGGACAGCAGTTTTTCTGGTGTCACGAAACAGAAGTCGTTCA
>JBILKQ010000225.1:0-3156 GCA_044376655.1 Silvanigrellaceae bacterium | reverse complement strand
CCAAGTCTTGTTGGGAGCTGCGAGACGGTGACCCGGCAGTGGGGCAGCTTTTACTGCCATCATGTCGCCGACAAGGTGCTGCCGGCTCTAGCTAAGGCTCAGAGCAGTTCAAATTTGTCTGAAAAAATGGCTTTTGTTGAATCATTTCTGGGGCAGGGCTTTGCTGCGAACAAAATTGGTGCAGAGATGTTCGCCCGCGTTGCTCTTCAGTCGTTGCTCGAGGCCAACGGGCGAATTGAGGCCGATGAAGTGGCACTTTTGATAGATGCTCGTCAGAAAAACTCGTCTGCCTCGGAGTTCAACCCGAGCGTAAAGTACGGTAATTCCGGCCTCCTTGAGGCATTGGGCGCTATTCTGACCCCTTGGTAAAAATTTTCTACAAAATTAGGTTGGAATCTCCTTTCCTCCGTGCTAATTTCCGGCTCGCTCTTGGGTTGAAGCATTTTTTGATTCCGTGTCTTCTTCCAAGGCTGTTGTGTGTTTTAAGGAGAAGTCATGGGTAAGAAGTTGTACGTAGGTAATATCCCTTATACTGCTACTGAAGAAGCGCTCGCACAGGCGTTTTCTGAATGTGGGCAGGTCGAGTCGGTTCGTATCGTCACCGACCGTGAAACTGGCCGAAGCAAGGGATTTGCTTTCGTTGAGATGGGTTCTGATGACCAGGCACAGGAAGCTATTTCTAAGTGGAATGGCGCTCAATGGGGTGGTCGTTCCATGACTGTGAACGAAGCTCGTCCTCAGCCAGAGCGTGGCGAGCGTCCTCGCCGCGAATTCGGCGGTGGCGACCGCGGACCTCGTGGTTTTGGTCCAAGCCCACGCCGCTAATCGGCTCAGGGTTGTAAGAGGGGAGGCTTAAAGGCCTCCCTTTTTTTTTGCCGCGTGTCTTTCACGAGGCTTCTAGCTTGTCTTGATCTACCGAAGTTAATCAAGACAAGTTCCGCTGAGTGAAACTTTCTCCCCATCAGCAAAGACGAGCTCCGGATTATCGTCTGTCTTGCCGGAGAAATCGATGCTGAACTCCTCGGGCTGAGAACTTGAGTTGCTTGCGGGCGTTATTCTTCCGCGCAGAAGTCCACTCGTTGGATAGCATTCCTGTTTTACAAAAATGACGTTTTCAAAGCTGACTTCAATCTTGCTGCCGTCAGCTCGCGTGGTCACCGTTGTGCCACTCTGAATGGTTTTGCTTCTAGACACTGCGCCTTCATCGTCCGAATACTCCACCAAGATTTTGATGGGCTTGCCCGGTGCAGTTATCGACTGCGATTCGTCGCTCGAGTCGCCCTCAGCAGTGGAGATGCGGTTCTTTTTCTCGAGATTCCACTCGACTGTGCGTTCGACTCGAATGGACGTGGCATCGATGACAACCCGGTCGTGCTTCTTTGTTCGTTTCCCCGAAGAAAAGAACTCCGCTGACCTGTAATGCTTGGCTTTGATTTCACCGGTGCGGGTAACTGTGCGTTTGGATGTCCCTTCTCGTGTCTCCGTGGTGCCCTCGAGCAAGCGTTGTCGAAGTCGAACACCATTTTCCTGCGTGCAAACGAGGGCGCCAAGGGGTGATTCGATGACAAAGTTCTGCTCTCTTTCGATAACCTTAGTAACTGCAGCACTTGCTTTGCGGGCTTGCTTTGTCTGTTCAATTTTGCGCACGACCCGCCCGGTCACGCGGTTCTTGTCGCCCGAGCATGTAAATGAATTCAGCGACAAAGGCACTTTCGTAGAATCCACGGGTGCCCCAGCGTTGCTTAGCTCCAGTGAGGGTTGAGAGATGGCCAGCCCGTTCAGGCTAAAATTAAGGTAACTTCCCGCCGTTGGTGTGGGTGGAATGGGACCCGAGTCCAGAGCTGACTCAGCGAGTTCTTGCAATTCGGCCTCTGTCGTATCTTGTGCCAACAAACGAGGTGTCTTCGGACGATTGATGATTGGATTGCCTGTCTCAGTTCCGCATCCGCCCATGAGGAAAGTAACAAGAGCACTCAGGCGTAGCAGCAATGCACTGAACTTCGAAATTTCATTTCTGAATTTCCATGATCTAATGCTCATCGCTCATTCCTTGATTGATTTGGTGAACGGGAAAAATTGGATGTTCAACTGATAGACGCGATCGGGGTCGTTTGATTGCTCTGCTATCTCGAGAATTCTCTTTCTAAAAGTAGAAATCTCGTCGGCGATCTTTTGAAATGCATCTTCTGAAATGGACACGGTGACCGCGCTGACATTGCGCTCAGTGTGGTCGAAGTTCATCACCGACTCCCGACCAATTTCAATAGTGCGCTGGTGATAGCGGACAACTGCATGGCTGGCGATTTCATCACCGGTGCTGACATGTTGCTGTGTGAGCTCAAAATTCTGTGCGCTTTCACTTCTGCGAATAAGTTTCAATTCCTCTAAAAGCGCAAGGCTTTTTCTCGCCTGCTCGGGCAAAACCCGTGGTTCAATATGCTTAACAATCCAGTGCGGATCTGGATTGAACCCAGGCATGCCAACAAGCTCTCTGATGACCGGATGGAACCACTCGCTGTAGTATTCGAGCTGGCTTTGTTCGAGAGGTGAAGTCAGGCTCTTTGATTTGAGTTCCATCAGGCGCGCGAACAAAGCTTCTCTATCCAAGGAGAGCCGTGCGTTTTGGTACTTGACCAGAGTTTCAAAATACAATCTTTCCGTGCTTTTGATGTAGAGTGAGTCGATGATGCGCTCGGCACCTTTGATGCTGAGGCGACGCTTGCCCCGAATCATTAAATGCACAACGTTGGTTTTTGAGAAACCGAGGTCATCTGCAAACAAAATGTATGAATAGCCCTTACAACGGCATTTCACCCATTGGAAAACATCTTCAAGAAAAGCCGCATAGTCCAAATACTGGCTTGGCTTGATATGCTGGCAGACTTCTTTGAAGGCGCTTTTGTAGTCGTTCTTCATGTGAGTGTATCCATTGTTCCACTTTGGCCTTTTTACGAGCTTCAATTAAGCTTTTCGGATTAAAATTAAGCAAACTTGAGCACTGATGAAAGTTTAATGTTTTTAGGTGTTTGCATCTTAAATCGTGCGCCGGTTTCTTATAATTTTGCAAATGTCAGAAGCCTGCCGCTGTGCGGCCCTGGGAGCCTCGGTTAATCTTAAACCTCATGTAGAAAAATCATTGAGAGGGCGTTTTCATGT
>JBILKQ010000224.1:0-3204 GCA_044376655.1 Silvanigrellaceae bacterium | reverse complement strand
ATCGCATCAGGCTCGCCTGGATGCAACACGTGGGTTTTCCGGAACCCGAACATGTACAGCCGAAGGGCCACCCTCACCCCGCGCAACAACTACGACTTCTACTTGCTAAAATTTTTCCGGAAACCCCTACCCCAGAAGAGCAACTCAAACGATATTTGACCCAAATTTCAGGAATGCCCGAGTCAAATGCCACCCAGATCCTACAGTGGCTCACATCACCCGAGTCACGTCCGAAGAAACCGGCCAAGCCATTGCTGATACCAGTGGAATCCTATGCCTGGCTGAATCCCCAGGCTATTGCTGCCCTTCTCAAAGGCGAGTACGAAACCGCACGGCTGCTGCAAATGAACGACTTTCACATTATTGCGTTGCCCCATCTTGTGAGTCGGCCAGCATCGCTGATGCTCACCGATGGAAGCCTTTGGCTCTGCTGGCCACAGAGCGATTCCCCAAACGCACCGCACCCCATCGTACAAGCCTCGTTGGTGCTCCATGAGTCTTCCCACCTGCTCAGGAGTGCCGAGCTTTTCCAAACAAAAACGAGTTCTCCCGAGGACGATTCTCTGTGGAAGAGTGAGGACTCCGCCCTGCGGGCTGAATGGAACGCACTTGAAAAAATCTGCTCAAATCAACCTGAGGCTCTCAAACAACGATTCAGGCAACGCTGGTATGAGGAGAACCATTGCACGCAAATGCAAATGTTGATCTCCGACTGGAATCACTTTTTAGAGGATGAGCTAAAACCATGCACCGCCTCAGCTGCAGATCTGATCTCTTTACCCTTCTTGAGCGGGGTGTACGCATCTCTGGCAGAGAGCATCTACAAGTGAGTGACTCGATTTTTTTCCCTTACTTTGGAACTTTCAAATGAACGAGCTTGCAAAATTTACTCGCTCTGCGCCGGCGCCTTTGCGCGGTGAGCTTTTCTCCCCCCACGGACGTGTGGCTTTTCAATCACGCTTCCATTGATCATCAACGTCGCAAGCTCAGCACAGCGATCAACCAACGCCCGTGCTCCCTCGCGCAAGGCCTCACCTTCAGCGACGGATCGGATATTGTTTTCCATATCCTCAGCATTCCAACCACGAGAATGGGCTACGTATGGATACTGCGGAAATTGAACACCCAACTCAGAGAAGAACCCCAACATCTGACCTGCTGTCCCCTGAATGTTATCTTGACCTCCAGTAATTATCAGACCAGCCGTTTTGTTCTTGAGTACCGATTTATCAGCGATGGTGTTTTGGTTTTGAATGCAGTTCAAACGCTCAACCATCTTGAAATACAAACTACTCGCAGCACCCCAACGAATGGGCGTGGCGATGATATAGACATCGGCCCAGTGCACAATCGCCTCATAGACCTGGTCCAACTCATCAGTTGAATCCATTTGCGTAATAGAGCAGGGCCAGGTGCATGCGCGGGCAGACTTTGAGTAGAATCCCTCGCAAGCTCGAAATTTCAGATCACGCAGACGAATCAAACGTGTTTCCATTCCATTCGCATCTGCATGCCGAAGAGCTTCCTCTCAAAAAAAAAACATCTCATTTCGAGCTTTCGGCGATTTCAAGACCAGAACCGTTGGTGTAATTCATTCAAGAAAAAGATAACCTGCCACATCTATTCTCTTTTCAGGGACATCTTCAACTTTTTTCTTCCATCGTCCGATAAAGTTAGTGGAACGAGACTGATTGGGAGGAAAAGAATGAAGGGATTTATCGGTTTGTCTTTTGCGCTTATCGTTGCACAAGGCTGCGGACAATTGACTTTGACCGAACAAAATGAAGCAAACAAATTCTCTGTAGAATCAGTCTCGCCGAACAAAAATGAACTTGTGATTGTCGACTCTTTTTTATCGTTGAAAGCTGCAGGCGACGAAGAAGCACTTAAAGCTGACACACCTGCTGCAGACAAGGCTGCTACTGATAAAGCTGCAGCTGATGAAGCAGCCAAAGCAGAAGCAATCAAGAAGCTCGCAGGAACA
The DNA here is from genome assembly GCA_044376655.1 of Silvanigrellaceae bacterium. GTDB lineage: Bacteria > Bdellovibrionota_B > Oligoflexia > Silvanigrellales > Silvanigrellaceae > RFOM01. Next base: position 1,220 of record JBILKQ010000224.1, on the reverse strand, counting down.
AAGATCAGCAGCGAAATGGAAAAACCAACACTCGCCAGAGTTACATTTGAACTCCTGCCTGATCCCGAAGCGGCAGAGAAGTCATTGAGTGAAAAAGTTGTTCTTGAAGAAAAATTCCCAGAAGATGTTTCGAAAGGAAGCATCGAAGCAAAAGCGGCCTTGAAACTTCGCCAAGGTCGCTCCTACAAAGTTGTGGTAGAGCAACTGAAAGACATGAAGGTTCTGCAGACCACTGCACTTAAATTCGAATTTAAGAAAAAATCGAAGCAGAAATTAGAACTGGCCACCAGCCAACTTAGTGGGGTGATGCTACGCTATGGCAAAGGGAGCAATGAGGTGATGCGCGAATGCCCCGCTGGGCAGTTCATGAGCGGAGTGGGCTTCAACGAAATTCCCATCTGCCGCGCGGTTCAATCCACCATCGTAACATCTGAAACAGCCAAACAGCCCGCGCCCGTCGCTCCAGAAAACAAAGAGAGCGTCGACCTGAACCCTGCTGAGAAAAAATGCTGTGAATTAGACAAGAGGGATACCCGCAAAATCTGATGCGGTATGCCGATAGGGGAATGGTGCAGCCGCAGGGACTCGAACCCCGGACCCCTGCCGTGTGAAGGCAGTGCTCTAACCAACTGAGCTACGGCTGCAAACAAGTCAGCGTGATTTATTGTCCAGATCGCGTTTTGTCAACTTTTCCGCCTGACCTTGCGATATAACCGCGTTATCAAGAGCACGGAGCAGACCAGTTCCCTCAAAGATCTGCCCGCCGAAAACCACGGCGGGGGTCTGCATCAGGCCGGTTTGTCGCGCCAGCCTCTGAGCCTTACCCAATAATTCAGCCAAACCTTCTCCTGAACGCCAGCAAGCACGAAACTCCGACATTTTCATTTCAGTCGAGCGGGCTAGGTCAAAAACGGAAACCTCAGAGAGCAACTCACCCTTGGTGAGGGCAGCCATATGAAACGACGCAAACTCACCCAACTGATGAGCACACAGAGCACCACGTGCAAGAGCTATCGAAATTTCAGGCTGCGTATATGGAAATGGAACATAAACAGGCCGAAGCGCACCCCTGTGAGTCTCGACACTCTGGGCGAGTTCAACCATAAAGGGCACACAGCCTTCACAGAGATAATCAACAAACACAACAGCATTAGGTGTTCCGCGTGGATCGCGCGGCAAACCTTCGAGGTTCATTTCTGATAGTTTCAGGAGCCCCTCAG
>JBILKQ010000223.1:0-3208 GCA_044376655.1 Silvanigrellaceae bacterium | reverse complement strand
GAACCTGTGCTGAGGGCAATGTCGAGCCCCTCGTGAAGCACACCAAATCGCTGACCGTAGCCAGAGGTTACGACACCCGAATGTGTTGGCCAAAGAAAGCGTTGCTCTTCACCCTGTGGGCGAGGAAGAGGTGGTGTTTGCGGAAGTGTGGTGGGCTCTGAGGGTGGGTTTGCCGTGTTTCTCGTTCCGCTTTGAAAAAGTTCCTGTCTGAAGTGCGCAGCGAAAACATAGCCGCTCTCCATACGGCAGGGCGTTTTGAGTTGTTGTTCAGGCAGCAACGTGATTTTGTAGTGTGGCCCGTTTTCGCTCTGTACGAGCTTTGCCTCATCCCTCAAGAGAATGGATTCGCCGTTTTCGATTCTGCATTTCTGGTGGGCAGAGAGTCGTGAAGACTGCTCGGTACTCTCTTTGAACATGGTAGAGTCGAGTGCAACAAGAAGAACTTCGAAGCTCTTGGCTTCTGTGGCTTCAGAGAGTTGTCCGCGGTTCGCACACGACATCACAAGCGGCGCCATGATAAAAAAATGAAATATGATACCTCTGAATACACACACGAACCACCTCCACTTTCAGCAGCCACAACCTGGATCAACAAGCACTCAAGTCGCCACAGCTCAGAGTCAAAAAGATCATTAGAACTAGATAGATTTAGAACAAAAGTCCTGCGCCAATTTTGATTGACCCTCCAATTGCATTCGAGAACACGAGGTCAATTCCAGCACCAACATCGATGCGGTTCTTCATGCGATAGTTCCAGCCAACTTCAGCACCAGGTTCGAGTGCAAATTTTGAGCCGAAGCCCAGGTAGAGTTTTGGACCACCATTGAAGCCTGACATATTGCCAGGCCGTTCCCACATCAGTGCACGCAATGACACCAGATTCAGATTGAAAAATTCAAATCCCGCACTGATGTTGTCACTGAACATTGGTCCACTATCGACTGAAATCGCTGCCCCTCCCGTTCGGATGGTGCCGAAAGAGAATCCTGCACGAATGGGTTTGCTTGAGCTTTGGGCAAATGCTTGAGCTGAGGCAAAGCAGCTTAACAGCGAGACCAGGAGAATTTTCTTGAGCATTTTATTCACAGCAGGTCCTTTCGCATAAGAATATATTCGTTTTGACCAGATGCGATCGCGAACTTTGCAAATCCGCGACCAATCATTTCGCTCGTGTTACCGGAACGGATGAGGGCCCCTGCACTTTTCAGAATCCCCATTTGCCGTGCGGCTTTGCAAAGTTGCAGAGTCAGCGCGTTACCAATCCCAAGAGATTGAAAATCAGGGTCAACTGCAATCGTCTTGTAAATGAGGGTACCATGGCTCACAAAGGCGAAGAGAAATGCCACAAGCTTTCCTTGATCAGTAAAGCAGAGGCTTGAGCCCGAACAGTTCTTGGATTTGAGTGTCGAAATCGTAGTTGCTGAAAAAATTTCAAAAGGGATCTGCTCGAACATGGGGCTTTGCGCGAAGGATCGGTTGAGCAACTTGAAGATTTTTCGGAGGTCTGAGTCCAGATTTTCGTCCAAACGAATTCCAGTGATGGTAAATCCCTTATCGATAACGCGCAGATAATCAGGCTCCAGACGCGCTATGTACATGTCCCAAATGTTCAGGTCTGGTATTTCAAAAAAGAAGCTCGAATAGCGGATGTGTTCAGAAAATCCAGTCTCCCTAAAGACGTCCAAGTGAGCCTGCGCAGGAGGCGGCTCCCAGGGAAAATCTGGGATACCTTCCTCGGTGTTTTTCAGTTTAAAGCGATATTGAAACCAGCTGTTGAAGTCCATCGGTCCGAACACGGACTGTGTGCCATGCCCTTTGAGCCATGCAAAGGCCTCGGTTAGAAGCAGCGTCGCTGCAAACCGTCCTTCAGGTGTTGGCTCGCAGTCAAAGAAGCCTATGCTTCCCATGTTCGACACTGAATCGGGAATATCCGCTCCTAAACGAGCTATAATTTGGCCGCTGTCATGCGCGCGTGCCAACCAAAACTCGCATTTTCTTTGATTTGCATAGTTCAATAGAAATTTGGTGTAGCCTTGTTTCTCCAAATTCACTGATGAATCAGAACTTCTGCTCGCCGCTGATATGAAACTGACAAAATCGATATCAAATTGCTCACGGCCGTGAACTTCTGAACGTTTTGTTATCTCAACTCTCCGCGTCATGGCGCGACACCTCGAGACTTCTTTTGGTCAAGCAGAAACGACCTCCTCCTGAGGCTGATAGGTTAGGATAACTTTCCGCATGGCGCTTCGGACATCGGGGTCGGCGTCGAAGTAGCCGAACGTTTTGGGGAAGTTTTTTCTTGAATATTGTGCAACCTGATATCCGGACTGGCCCTTCTGTGCCCGAACTTCATTGGACAAGCGCTCGAGCTGAGAACGCAAGCGGTTGTGCGTCCTGCAAAGCTCCTCAACAATCATAATATTCGCGCGCTTTGGGTTGGTATAGTTGGCCATTGTTCTTTTCAAAAGTGCAATGTTCATCTGTCGGATGACAGGATTCGCCTTGTTAAAAATGTATCGCAATAAATGTTCATCGATTTGAACGTGTCGTGCCTCGTCGAGCATGTGAAATTGATGCACCTGCAAGTGCAATGGATCTATCTTTTGAGCTTGTTCATTACGTTGCTGCATTCGGTAATGTGTGAAGCAATCGATGGTCTTCTCTTCGAAAAGAAGGGCAATCCAAATCCAAAAATTGATGACTTTTGGGTAGTTGGACATCGCATCCATCAGTTTGTTTTCGATGGGGCGAAGTTGCAGGAAGCGGAAGTCGCGATCTCCATAGTGTTCCGGGCTGCAAAGACGGTTCAAACGCCTGAACATCTCTGTGTGCTTTACTTCTTCCTCCAGAAATATCTCAAGACAGCGTTTGAGATCCCATGAAACATTTGCTGCCCAAGGTAGGAGGCCATCAACAACCCTGCAAAGAAAGCGGTCTTCTAGGAAGATGAATTGCTCGCTGATGTATTGCGCATAAAGTTGATTGTAGAGTTTGCGGTCGTCGTCATCGAGAACGGTCCTGTAAGATGCACAGTGGTAGAGTGGGGTCAGCATCTCCGGGAAATAATGGCGGTCAGTATCCACTCCCTTGTGCCATTGTATTCTATCGATGCTGTAAGCATCCTTTTGCGCGTTCTCGGCTATTGTTCGTAGGTCGGGCAAAGTCATAATGTTTTCCTTGCTCTCCACACTTATCTGGCGGTCTT
>JBILKQ010000111.1:0-10255 GCA_044376655.1 Silvanigrellaceae bacterium | reverse complement strand
GCATTGAAAGCTTTCGTGGGGCGCAAGGGTGGAATTGTCTGCACCAGTTCCAATGCCGAAAAAATCGTGCGCTGGTCGTTGGAGCAGCGCAAAGCTTTGTTCTTCTTTCCCGATCAGCATCTCGGGCGCAACACATGTAAGCGACTTGGTTTTGCTCCTGAAAGCATGGTGCTCTGGAAACCTGGTGTGCCGCTGGGAGGTCAGTCACCCGACAGGCTTCGCGACAGTCGTATTTTCTTGTGGGAAGGGCACTGTCCTGTGCACGCAATGTTCACCCTCAAGCAAATCCACACGCTGCGCGCGCAGAATCCGGACATCAAAATTATCACGCATCCCGAATGTCCGATGGAGGTGGTCGACGCATCTGATGAGGTTGGTTCCACTGAATTTATCGTCAAGACCATTGCCGAAAGTCCGGCCGGTTCGCATTGGGCTGTGGGAACTGAAATGAACCTGGTCAACCGTATCGCCCAGGAAAATCCCACCAAAAAAATCGTAAGTCTCAACCGTTTTATGTGTCTGTGCGGTACTATGAACAGAATCGATCTCGCTCATTTGGCTTGGGCGATGGATTCCATCGTTGCGGGTCATCCGGTCAACGTGATTGCCGTGGGTGAACCCCAACGTTCGCTTGCGCGCTCCTCGCTCGATCGTATGCTGCAGATGAGCTGATTGCCCGGATTCGGTGTGCAAAGACGAGGGCCTAAAAGCCTGTCGCAGATGGGAGATGATTTTGGATAAGAATGACCCGAACAATCCTCACTCCGCACACCAGCCTGTGTCTTCGTCGGGTTCACAGCGCGATTTGTCGCTTGAAGAAATCATCCAACTCGCGAACAAAATTGGGCTCGAATACGTCGATAAAAGGCGTGAGGCAGAGCGTTTGGAGTTGTTGAGAACAACCGTGCGGGCAAAGATTATGAACCGCATTGAGGCAGAGGCGGGCAGCGAAACCTCTATTCCAGAAAGTCGCCTCAAGCGTCTTGCCGAAGCTGACACCGAGTACGTTCAGCTGCTCGAGCAAATTGCTCAGCTGCGTGCCGAATCTGAGAAACTCAGAATACGCTACGAGAGCTATCGAAATCTTTTCGATGCCAAGCGCACGATGATTAGCTACAAGAAAACTGAGCTCAAGACTCTTTGAGCATCTCTGCTTTGTAGCGTTCGAGGTAAGTGTCGGCGAGAGCTCTGCGGAAGCTCGGCAGACCTATGAAATCTACAAAAACTGAAGACTCCACGATGCGGTCGTACATCCGTGCTCCGATGCGTTCCGGGAGAGATTGTTCCCAGAAAGATTCATTCGCAGGTGCTGAACGGAACCCTGAGCGCACGGGGTCGTAAGAGAACTCAGGCGGAAGGTAGTTGGTTGTCAGAAGAGTGATGCGCCCTTCATTGTAGCGGCTGTTGAGGAGATCATCGAGTTTCTCGAGCTGCCAAGCTTTTTCGGCGCGCCCCTTACCCAATTCATCGATCAAGAGAACATCGGCTTCACGCAGCGGCTTGAGAATTTTTTCTTCGGATGAGTTTTGCGAATAGCTCTCGCGCAGCTGACTCAAGAGAAACAAGAAATCAACAAAACGCGCGGAACAGCCGGTTTCCTCAACCAGCCAACGCAAGGCTGAGGAAGCAAGATGGGTTTTGCCCGTGCCCACGGGACCAAGCAAGGTAAGAAAGATTTTGTCGGGGGCTGATCCTTTGTGATTGAGAAATGGCACTACACTTTCACAAAAGCTGAAAACCCGGGCGCGACAATCGTTCAGTTTGTGGGCATGTTTGCTGTTTTGGCCAACGTGCCTCATCTGCAAAGCTTCGAAGGTGGCTTGTTTGTAGCGCCGTGGAAAACCCACTTGGTTGAGCAATTCCGCGCGTCGGCGGCCCGTGCGACAGGCACACGCTCCGGGGATAAACTCGTCTTTGAGGGTCATCAGATTGAAACGACGCAGCTGTCCTGTGCCTTGGCAATCTTCGCAACGCGGCTGTGGGTCGCATGCGGGGCACACAGCAAACTCGTTGGCACCGCCTTCGGTGTTCAGAAAAATGCCGAGCTGATGCTGACCGCAAATACAAACATGGTCAGTGTGTTGGCCTCGGGTATCGAGTCCGCCCAAAGTGTTTGCGTGGCTTCCTGGCAGAATATGCTGAGGCTGAGAGTGTTTCTCCCGCTCGCGCGCGAGTCGTTCCAATTCCTCAAATGCAGATTGCAGATTCAGTGGCGACTCGTTGGACATGGTGCAGACCTCAGTACTCGTTTGCTTCTCGTATCGCACGCCTGAGGGGGCGGTCTAGTGCCTTCAAGGAGGTTGCAAATCTCGTCCCTTTTTCTTCGCAATCTCGATAGATTGCAACGATCCCCTGACACAGGGCTTCGGGGTCGAGGCGCTCGTTGGCCCAGCCTTTGAGCACCTCGAGATCCTGGGTCGAGACCGTGACACCGCGGCCCCGAAGCTCAATAAACACGTTGAGAACCGTGTTGTACTGGCTCAGGTCGATCTCCTGGTGTTGTGAATCCATAGCTCTCCCAGGGCTTGGCAGGCAGGTTCAGGTGGCGCCTTAAGAAGGGCGCCGACCGCCACGCCATGCGAACTTACCGTGTACTCCCAGCTCTTCCTCGATGCGGATGAGGCGGTTGTACTTCGCGATGCGATCCGTGCGCGAGGCACTTCCTGTTTTGATTTGTCCAGCGTTGGTGGCAACGGCCAAGTCGGCGATGAAGGTGTCTTCGGTCTCGCCGCTGCGGTGCGAAATGATCGTGGTGTAGCTGTTACGTTTAGCCAGTTCGATGGTCTCGAGAGTTTCGCTCACTGAGCCAATTTGGTTGAGCTTGATGAGGATTGAGTTTGCCGTTTGAGCCTCGATTCCGCGGCCAAGAAGTTTTGGATTAGTAACGAAGAGATCATCGCCTACGAGTTGAGTTTTTTGGCCCAGCGTGTCGGTGAGTTTCTTCCATCCATTCCAGTCGTTTTCATCGAGACCGTCTTCGATGCTCACAATAGGGTATTTCTTGCAGAGTGCAGCATAGATGTCGATCATCTGATCGGAGCTCTTCTGGCTGCCTTCTCCTTCGAGGTTATACTTGCCGTTGCTGAAGAAGGAGCTTGCCGCCACGTCCAAGGCAAACGAGACCTGCTCACCGAGCTTGTAGCCGCTCTTCTCGACCGCCTGGCACATAAGTGCGAGGGCCTCTTCATTGTTGGCCAGGTTGGGTGCGAAGCCGCCTTCGTCACCAACAGCCGTGTTCAGTCCTTTGTCTTTCAGGACTTTCTTTAGAGTGTGGAAGATTTCCACACCTGCCCGCAGGGCGTGTGAGAATGTTTGGAAGCCGTGTGGAACAAGCATGAACTCTTGGAAGTCGACGGTGTTGTCGGCATGTGCGCCGCCGTTGATAACGTTCATGAGTGGAACGGGGAGTTCGCGCGCAAAGCTGCCGCCCAGATACTGATAAAGAGGCAGCCCTGCCTCAATTGCAGCGGCACGCGCACAGGCCATGGATACAGCCAAAATCGCATTTGCGCCCAGTTTGGTTTTGTTGGCTGTGCCATCAATTTCGAGCATGAGTCTGTCGATGGCCAACTGTTCACTGACATCGATTTCGTCTTCGAGGATGGGGGCGATATGGTCGTGGATGTTCTGCACAGCTTTGAGCACGCTCTTGCCCATATAGATGGATTTGTCCCCGTCGCGGAGCTCGCAAGCTTCGTGCTCACCTGTGCTGGCTCCCGAAGGAACGCTCGCCGTACCGACCACTCCATCTTCGGTGTGGACGTCCACCTCAACCGTAGGATTTCCACGTGAATCAAGGATTTGTCGAGCGTTGATGGTCATGATTTTTGACATCTGGAAGCCTCCCTTTTTGCAGAATGAGCGAAGTCGGTGATGCCCCGAACCGGGCGCCGCTGTGCGAAGAGTTATGCACGGCCTATTCTGAAAATACAAATTTCTCTAGGGGCACTTGACTTTGCAAAAGGCCTCTTGTTTATTTTCTGTCAGGCATGTGTAAAAGTCCGATTTAATGCTTGGGTTGTTACCAACCCTCGGTCAAAAATGTCACTCGTTTCTTTTCATGAAAGGATCCGCCACATGGCAAAGAACACCACTGTCTCTACGAGCCAACTCATTGCTGCAGTTGCTGACAAGTTCACTCAGCTTCCTAAGAAAGTGACCAAGGAAGTGATCGCAGACTTCCTCGCAACTGTTGAAAGCGAAGTTTCGAACGGCCGTAAGCTGCGCATCGACAAAGTCGGTATCCTGCAGGTTAAAGAGCGCGCTGCTCGCATGGGCCGCAACCCACAGACTGGCGAAGAAATCCGCATTCCTGCATCCAAGAAGATTGCTTTCCGTCCAGCTAAGTCCCTCAAGGAACAAGTGACTGGCGCTAAGAAGGGCGCTCGTACAACCAAGAAGGCTCCTGCCAAGAAGAAGAAGAAGTAATTAACTTCTTCCTCTGAAAATGGGTTCCTGACCATGAAAACCGCTTGCCTTTTGGCAGGCGGTTTTGTTTTTCACAAAAATCAAAGCGCTCGACTTTGTGTCACCTGCAAAAACTGCAGCGCTCGAGTCCCTCCTCCACGCCGATACCACGGAGGGGAGGGAGCATGGCATCCAGCATTCTTCAAAAGCTAGTGCCAAACACTAAGATACAGGCCCACATCTTTAGGGCAGTGCTGTATTTGGCTCTGCTCGTTTGCGTCGCGCTGTTTGCAAGCCAGCTCAACGAGCAGGCCAAACGCAACGACGTCAACGCCACTTTGGAATCGCTTTTGAAGCAGGGCCAGGCTCGACAACTTGAAAATGTTGAAATCACCTATCTGCTCTGTCCGAAGAAATTTGATCTCGACCAAAGCAAGTGTGATCGTGAGGAGTCTGGTAAGCCAGTTGTGCACGAGACACTTCTCGCCAAGATCATCAAAATCCCCAAAATCACACCCGTCGTAGGGCAGAGTGCACAGGCCAACTGGGCTCTCATCCGCTACCGCTTTAGCGATGCAGACTACGAATGGTTCAAGAGCAGCGGTGCTGCTGTGCTCGCCCTTTCGAGGAATATTCATCAGGGGACGTACTTGCTCCTGCCAGGCAACAATTTCAGCTATCAGGCAGGGTTCGGAGCGGATACGACCTTCACCTTCGCACGCGAAGATTTGCTGGCACAGAACCAGATCGAACTGCTCATCAACTTTTCCGGCTTACCCATTTTCGGTCCGTCGGACATTCCTGCACACTTCGTGCGTCCCAGGGAGCTGGCTAAGTTTTTGTCTCTGATAGGTATGCAAAAGCAAGCATCAAGTTTGACCCGCCAACTTGAGCTGGGCTTGCCTGTGGTGCTAGCGGCCATCGCAATCATTCTCGACCACAGTACCGTGATGTCGTACCTCTCACTTTATGCGGCCTCGCGTGCCATCCACGACTACATCGGATTCCGGATGGAGGCGGGCATACACCATGCCTTTGAGCAGAAGATCTACTTTATTTCTGTGGGTACGGGTTTCGCATTTCTTGTTCTTTTCACAGCGCTGATTGTTGGACTCAATGTGCGCCGAATCAAATTGGCGCACCGATGGATGTTCGTGTTTGTCATGGGCGCGTTGTTCGGTGTTGGTGAGTACATTGATCCGAGTTTCTCGACCACAAGTGATTTGTGGGGCGACTCTCTCGCAATCTTTTCATGTTTTCTTGTGATTCTTTACGCAGCTTATGACCGTTTCAGAAACCCTCCGAGTGCTGAAACCAAGGCCAGCAATCCTGAATCGTATAGTCGCGCGAGCGTTGCGCTCGTGGTCACGCGTCTGGCGATTGTTTGTATAGCTTTTGCCGTCCATGGCTGGGTGAATGTGCGCGACCTGATAGGCCATTCCACTGAATCTGAATTGAAGAGCCGCCTCGATTGGAAAACCATGATCTTGATGCCTTCGCTCATGACAGCAGCTTTGCTCGAAGTGGGTTCGACGGCCAAAAAGATGCTCAACTTTGGTCGCGACATGGCTGCCAAAGCCTTGATTGAGCAAGAATTGAACGTAGGACGAGAAGTCCAGTCGCGCATGCTTCCGAGTATGCGGGCAACAACACCTTCCTGGCATTGGCGTGCAATGTACTTACCTGCTGAGGCATTGGCTGGTGATTGGTTTGATATTCGTGAATTGAATTTTGCTGATGGTCGCTCACTGTTGGTTGCATGTGTGGCCGATGTGACCGGGCACGGTGTCGGTTCTTCTTTGGCGACCAGTGTGATCTGTTCGCACTGGGGGCTTTGGTGCACCCGCTTGTTGGAATCGGGATTTCCTGAGACCTCTGAAGCAAAGCATGATGCAATCAAGCGTGCACCCTATGCGATTCACTCGGGCCTCAAAGCATTGCGTGAAAATGAGAACTGCACAGCTATTTTTGCAATCTTTGACCCGGTCAAAAATGAAATCACATTTTGTTCTGCAGGCCATCCTGGAATTATTGCCATAGGCAAGAAGTCCTTCCGCTATTTCACGACTCAGGGAGAGCGGTTGGGAGGTGATGTCCTGGGAGATTTGCTTTGGAACGCGAAAACCGAAGCCCTCGCCGGCGACGAACTTCTTGTTCTCTACTCTGATGGGGTTGTTCCGCTGCGAGCCACGGTGTCCAGCTGGGCCGCACAAATCAAGCGCAAGGTCACTGCAGGAAGTGTCGATCGTCCAGAGCTGATGTTGGTCAAGCAGCTGCAGACCAACAAACAAGGATTTGTAGACGCTCCCGAATTGAAGGACGACATGACTGTGGTGATGGTGCGCAGAAACAACTCAGCGACCTTGCAAAAATCCGATCCGGAAACGGGGGAGACGGCCCAGACGCAACAGCCTGGTGAAGTGACTCCCACCTCCCCGGATGACCAGGAAGCATCCAAATCAGCCTGATTTTTTTGAATCCAATGCTTCAGCTTGCTTCGCTCACTTTTGCTGGGCTAATGTGCAGGCATCAAGTTTTTTGGGAAAAGTCAGCATGTCCAAAACCAAGCCGGTTCTCGCATTCCTTGAAGAAGCATGGCTCAAGCAGCTCTATGCTGAGTTTGATTCCATCTGTTTTCAGTTTCGCCTGAATCTGCGCAAACCGGTCTTCGAGGTTCGGGATATGAAGTCCCAGTGGGGGCAATGGGATCCCCTCACCCGCACCATTGCTTTAAGCCGTTCGCTCATCCAGTCGCATGGCTGGCATCATGTTCTGGGAGTGCTCAAACATGAGCTGGCACATATGTTTGTCAGCGAGTTTTTGAAAGGTGATGCATCGCACGGGCCCGACTTCCACCGTGCCTGTGAGCTGCTTGGAGTGCCGGAAGAATACCGTGGTGCTGGTCTGGATCTTGGTGAGCCGCTGCGGACCTGGCAAGAGATGTCTGAAGTCCCCGAAGAAGATGCAGTGGTTCTTCGCAAGGTTGAAAAACTTCTGGCTATGGCAGAGTCGACAAACGAAAATGAAGCCTTTCTTGCTATGGCGCGGGTTCAAGAACTCATTCATAAATACAATCTTGAGCGTGTGCTGCACCACAAGAAAAACCGCTACGTGTCTCTGCTCATCAACCACCGCAAACAAAAAGTCGATAGGCTCCAGCGCATGATCGCTGGCCTCCTGACAGGCTATTATTTTGTGGATGTTGTTTTTTCCGATCTCTATGATGCGCAGCAAAATGTTGTCCATAAAACCATGGAAATTCTCGGCACCGAGCAGAATGTTTACATGGCTGAGTATGTTTACGGATTTTTACGACAGCAATCTGAATCGTTGTGGGAACAATATCGACATAAAAACGCACTCAAAGGTGCAGCTCCCAAAATGTCTTTTCAGACGGGTGTTGTGGCTGGTTTCAAAAGAAAACTCGATCAAATGGAAAGCAGCGCACGGCGTGGTGCAAGCTCACAAGCCGCAGCGTCTGCCTCCGAGCAGAAACTTGCAGAGATGCAGGCCGAAGCAAAATCTCTTGTGCGCTTCAATGACCCCGGCTTGAAAAAATTTGTTCAATCCCGATTCCCTCGCCTCACGTCAGTGCGCTCCGGAGGCCGGGTTCTTGGTGAGCACTACGACAGTGGCCGGGCGCAGGGCGAACGCATTGTCATTCACAAGGGGATCTCAACCCAGGGGAGCGGCACCCGGGCCCTTCTTGGGCCAGCACGCAGATGAGAGTGCAGATCTGTCGAGCCCCAAACGTTGCAAGAAACGCAACATTTAGGCTAAACCTTTGCATCGGGTGATGTCGCCGTAGCTCAGCTGGATAGAGCGGTTGTTTCCTAAACAACAGGTCGCATGTTCAAGTCATGCCGGTGACGCCACCTACACCTTCGCTCATGCCGCTTCTCCAGCGCGAGGGGCGCAGCAGTCCCTTCAAATTCTCAGCTTTCCCGTTCTGAACAATCTGTGCCAGCACGGCAGCAGCTTGAAATCCGGCCGACCAGCCGCAGCCCAGCCAACCCGTCGCACCCAAGATTCGGCCCTGATGTCCGAGTTCTCCCAGCATGGGGAGCTCGTCGCATGGCAGGCAATCTACTCCGAGGCCAATACTTTGCAGCTGCAGTGGGGTGTTGGCGACCGAGTTGAGGTGTTCTGCTGTGAGCCCTGCCAACAAGAGTGGTGCTGCATGTGCCAGCAGCTGTTTGCTGATCCATGATTCAATTTTTTTAGGCAGTGCAGTGTCGATGGGCTGCTGGGAGAGATCGATTCCTGCGCCTGCTTGGGGAAGCAAAAAACGTGGTCCAGTGAGGCGCAGGCTCCAGAACCGTTGCCCCCGTTCATTCAGCTGAGGGGAGAAGATTCCCGCGACGTGCCCACTTGCTGCCCGGAAGGGAACGGGCACTGCGTTCTGCTGCGCAGGGATTTTTGTTTTCCACAGAGTATGCACATCACTCATTGGAATAAGCATGTGCGCGAGCCATGGTTCGAGATCGGCAATGTGGTATCCGGTGGCCAAGATCACCATTTCGCTTTCACACACCTTACCGTCGTCAAGATATACTCTGCACACGTCTTTAGAGTCTTCAATTTTCAAGGCTTTAGCCGCATAAAATTCGAGTGCATTGATGTCTTTGCGCGCCGATTTTTTTGTATGGCCCCAGTTTTTCAAAACACCTGCATTAATTTTTTCTTCGTAGAGACCTTCTCCCGCACTTTGGTAGGGCCTCAGTCCCAACTGTGATTGACAGGCTGTATTGAGTTCAACGATCTCATGATTTTCCAGGGCGATGCGCAAAGTGGGAACACGTTCGATATTGTGTTTACCAAGCAAATTTTCTGCAACGCGAATGCCACGAGCGCAAAAGTCTTGCAGCCACTGTGCCATCTCAAGGCCGTGTGCAACGACTGCTCGCGTGGGAGGGTCATTGAGAGAAGGCCAAAAGACTCCAAGACCCTGCTCCATCCAGCCGGGAGGAGTGGCGGCAGAGCGAGGGTCTATTAGGAGTGTTCTGATTTTATTTTTGGAAAGAAGCTGCGCACAGGCCCATCCCAGCGGGCCTGAGCCTATCACAATGACGTCAGATTTTTTCGTTGCCTGCGACGGGTCGCTCACACACTATCCCCGACCAATGTCCCAAGGTGACCGTCTTCTTGACCAGTGCATTGTGACTCCTCACAAGGGCACAAAAGTCATCAATCTCGGTCTTGAGAATCCCAGAAACTATGATTGTGCCACCGGGGCGCGTGTGTTCAACAATGTCGCCAAAAATTTTCGTCAAAGGACGAAGCTGGATGTTGGCAAAGACCAGATCGAAATTGGTTTCCTCAATTTTGTCGATCGGAGTTGCAACAAAGCGCGCGTTGTTGATGCCGTTGTCGTGAGCGTTGACCTTCGCAATGTGAACGCTGCTTTCATCGATATCACAGCCAAGAATGTTTGTGCTGCCGAGCATGGCTGCCGCAATGGCAAGAATCCCTGAGCCTGTTCCGACGTCGAAAATACTTACCGGTACCGGATTGGCCTCGAGCAAAAGTTCGAGACAGAGCTTGGTTGTTTCGTGCTGGCCTGTTCCGAAAGCCATTCCCGGGTCAATCACGATCTTGTGAGGCTGGCTGAAATCTTTTGGATTCTCCCAGGGAGGAAGAATGGCGAACTGACCCGCGATGTCGATGGGCTTGAAAGATGCTTTCCAAGACTCGCGCCAGTTCTGATCGGCTATCGGTTGCAGAGTGAGCTGCTCAGCCTTGAGTGGGATACGCCCCGAGGCTGCCTCTGTGAGCAGGTTGCCGCGCAAATTTTGCAGATGCGCGAGATCTTCGCTGTAAAGAATGACAGGAACTTGTTTAACAAGTT
>JBILKQ010000249.1:0-3228 GCA_044376655.1 Silvanigrellaceae bacterium | reverse complement strand
GAATTGGTCAGATTTTGACAGGAGATTATGTGATGTTATGTTTAACATCTATGCCTCTAGATGTGTAGAGGGGAAGTTTTTTGCTGAGAAATTTGGTAAAAAGCCAAGTGAGAAACAGGTTAAGCAATATCTTATTAGAAAATTGAAATCTGGTGATTGGTTTCTAAATGCAGAAGAAGCTGTATATTATGGTTTTGCTGACGCTATATTAAACGATTGGCATTTCGTAGCATGAGCGATCTTAAATTAAAAGAAATTAAAGAAGCGTGGCTGGGATTAGATAATGTAGAATCTCATCTCTTTAATCCTACTTGTATATTAAATCCATCAGAAGACGATTTCCATTTAAGGCTTACTTGGTTAATGAGTAGGCCAGAATATTTGTCATTTACTGCTCATCATTTATTAAATACCCAATTACTACCATCGCAGTCTTTAATCTTACACGAATTGTGGCAGCGTAAGTTCCCAATGCTTATTGCTAGTCGAGGTTTTGGAAAATCCTTTAAATTGGCTATCTATTCTATGTTAAGGGCGTTGATGCTTCCTAGAAGAAAGATAGTTATTGTTGGTGCTGCTTTTAGACAGTCTAAGGTCGTTTTCGAATATATGGAAACTATTTGGCGTAATTCGCCCATGCTTAGAGATATTTGTGATGGTAATAGTGGACCAAGTAGAGATACTGACAGATGCACAATGAGAATCAATGAAAGTGTTATCACCTGCTTACCTCTTGGTGACGGTCAAAAGATTAGAGGACAGAGAGCAAATGATATTATCGCGGACGAGTTCGCATCTATTCCTAGGGATATTTTTGAAAACGTTGTTGCTGGCTTCGCCGCTGTCAGTGCTAATCCAGTAGAAAATGTTAAAAGGCTATCAGCTAAGAAGAAAGCCGCTGAACTTGGAATAGAACTAGAAACAGAAGAAGACAATCCAGAAATTAAAGACAATCAAATTATCTTATCTGGAACAGCTTATTACGATTTTAATCATTTTGCAACATACTGGAAGAAGTGGAAGGCTATAATTAAGAGTCAAGGTAATATAACTTTACTAAGAGAAATTTTTAACGGAGATGATCCACCAGATAATTTTGATTGGAAGCAATACTCCATTGTTCGTATGCCTTATGAATTACTACCTCCGGGTTTCATGGATGCTGATCAAGTAGCGAGGTCTAAGGCTACAGTACATGCTGGTATCTATCAAATGGAATATGGAGCCTGTTTTACAAGAGATAGTCAAGGTTTCTTTAAGAGGTCGTTGATAGAGTCTTGCGTTGTAGGCAACAAAGATAATGAAATCAAAGATGAAAATGGAAATCTAATTAACTTTACTGCTGCTCTTATTGGTGATACAAGCAAACGATATATTTTTGGAGTTGACCCCGCATCGGAAGTAGATAATTTCAGTATTGTTGTGCTAGAGGCAAACCCATCTCATAGAAGAATAGTATATTGCTGGACTACAACAAGATCAGAGCATAAAGAGAAAGTCAAAAAGGGTTATGCCAATGAAACTGATTTTTACTCATATTGCGCCAGAAAAATTAGAGATTTAATGAAACTGTTTCCATGTATCCATATATCCATTGATGCACAGGGCGGTGGCGTTGCTGTTATTGAGTCACTTCATGACGCAGACAAACTTAAAGAAGGAGAATTGCCACTTTGGCCCACCATTGATAATAACAAACCAAAAGATACAGACGGAGAACGAGGATTACATATTATAGAACCATGTCAATTTGCTCGTCATGAATGGCTTGCAGAAGCAAATCACGGTATGAGAAAAGACTTTGAAGATAAAGTATTATTATTTCCAATGTTCGACCCTATTAGTCTTAGTGTCTCTAATATAGAAGACGAACTTAAGCACAGAATGTTTGATACTTTAGAAGAATGTGTTTTAGAAATTGAAGAACTAAAAGACGAACTTTCTATGATACAAATGACGCAAACAAATGCCGGTCGAGATAGATGGGATACTCCAGAAGTTATAGTAGGAACGGGCAAGAAAAGCAAGATGAGAAAGGACCGATATTCTGCTCTTTTGATGGCTAACATGGCCGCTAGAGTTTTGCAGAGAACCCCAACTCCAGAAGAATATCGATTTTATGGAGGTTTTGCTACCGGTGGTCATTTCAATAAAACCTCCGAAGAAAAGCTATATGTCGGCCCAAGCTGGTTCACCGATAGCATGAAAGATGTGTATTAATAGTTGGTAATCCAATTACAATCCAATTGAGGTCAAAATGAGCAATAATCAAGATATGGTTTCGTGGTCAGACGATAATCCTCAGAGCAAAGCTCAAGCTATGGCTCAATTCACAGATAATGTGGATCAATATACTGGCGTTACCAAAACACAGGGTTCTACCTATCGCACATTCCTAGATATTGAACCTAGTAAGTCTGTTAGACCACAATTTACACACCTAGATTATTATGCTTTTAGACCAAATGAAGCTGTACCAAATACTCAAAGTAGAGCTATCAAAATGTGCATGGATGCTTACGATAAAGTTGGCATCATCAGAAATGTTATTGATCTTATGGGCGATTTTGGTTGCCAAGGAATAAGTATTGTTCACCAGAATAAGAGTGTAGAAAAATTTTATCAACAGTGGTTTAAGAATATCAACGGTAAAGAAAGATCAGAACGTTTCCTCAACAATCTCTATAAAGCTGGTAATGTAATTGTATATCGCAGTAATGCTAAAGTAACACCGCAGCTTGCTCAGTATATGAAATCTTTAGCTGCTGATATTAGAGTTGAAGTCCCAAATCCTACCAAGAATGAAATTCCTTGGAGGTATAACTTCTTCAATCCTCTTAATGTCAAACTAAAAGATGGTCAGCTATCTGTATTTTTAGGCAAGCCTAACTATACCATAAATTTAGGTACGTTTTTTGATAGATTTACTGATGGCGAGATACCAACCGACGTATTTAATACTTTACCAGATAATATCAAAACCGCATTAAACAATGGACAAAAAGAAGTTCCTCTTGATGCTTCTAGAGTTAATGTTTTTCATTATAAGAAAGATGATTGGTTACAGTGGGCTAATCCTATGATCTATGCTATTCTAGACGATATTATCATGTTAGAAAAGATGAGATTAGCAGATATGTCAGCCTTAGATGGTGCTATCTCAAACATTAGACTATGGACGCTTGGTAGTCTTGAACATAAGATTTTACCAAATAAGGCTGCTATTAA
>JBILKQ010000248.1:0-3249 GCA_044376655.1 Silvanigrellaceae bacterium | reverse complement strand
AGAAGACACGTCCCTTCTTGTCCTTGATCCAGAATGCGCCTCGTATACCGGGATGATCTGCATTGCCGCGGATTGAAAACTTACAGGCGCTGGCAGTATTGTCCGTGATTTCGCCGTCATTGGAACAGTTGTCGGTGTTGTCTGTTGCAGGATACTCGACCTTAAAAATTGGCTCCAGACTTACAACATCAGTGCTGAAGATGTTGATCTTATCCTGTTGACGAGCAGTGGTGCTATCAAAATCTCTGAGATAAATGGATGAGGCTGTTGAAATATCGGTTACTGCATCTACAGTGCGTGTTCCGAGTAACATATCTTTAAGGCATTTCCAGTTTCCCGTTGCTGGAAGTCCGTTCAAGCAATTGGTTGCGGATGCATTGGTCCAAGTCATGTTTGCATCAGTTGGTCCGTAGAGCCATGTTCTACGTGCATAGTCGACAGAGTTGATCGTAATTTTACCTTTGGTTGTATTGTCATTTGCATGGGCAATCTCGGCCTGCTCTGCTTTTGATAAATCTGTTCCAGCATCTTTTGCGGGTTGTTGCGTCGCAGACCCCACATTCGCCAGGTTGTTTGTTGCTCTCAAGGGGACTCGTAAATTCCCGGAATCCTGAATTAAGACACGGCTCGGATCCTCTGACTCAAAGTTAACTTTGAATAAACCCGATTTTTTTGAGTTTGTTCCGTTCACAATGAACTGACCATAGCTATTGTGCTGATAAACCTTGTCTACAGAACCGGCGGGGAGCGTCAATGTAGGGAGCGCCTCCTCACTGCTCACCGTTTGCTCAGGAATGAACGGAATTGCTTTAAGTGAAACCCCTGTGTCGTTCTTGAAAGTGCAGAGTGATTGAGGCGCGGAGCCGGTTCCATAGATCCACGGAGTACACTCCACATTCATGGTCTTGGTAGCAGGAGCTGTCACATTGAATCCCCTGCCACCCAATTCATCTCCGTCGACCTTTGTTTTGCAACGGAATTTGCCTTCGATGTAACCACCGTTGCTTGCAGCTGCTGTGAAACCGTTGGTGACGTTGCTAAACGCTACATCATCCGAATTTCCGGTTTTGGTGAACTCACGCTTGAGATTTGCATCATTTGCATCGCAAGATGTCGGCGTCGTGGTGAGCAGATTCCCTGCCTTGTCGTAAGACCAAGCATAGAAGCTGGTGCAAGCTGCTCCGCCTGCTGGATTTCCAGCTTCGCAAACGAAGCCATTGTTGCACTCGCGAGCGGTGAAAACGTTATCTGTTGCATCGACACAGTTATAGGTTGAAGGTTGATTGGCCTGACGCGTAAGCATCGAGCGTTGAACTTTTCCTGCAGTAATGGTCAGTGTTTTTGTTGCCGTTGCACCGCACTTCGAGAACGCAAGCGTGTGTGTTTTCGCTTTGTAGATTTTTAGGTTGGCCTGGCTTGTAGTTGTGTTGTTGGTGATCGCAATGTTATCTGCATACGGCCCAGGTTCATTACCAGAGACGGAAAGATTGCAATTTGCAGCACCGTTTGAAGTCGCTGTTGTGGTGTTCTCAAACTGATCTTTTGCCGTTACTGTTAAAGCAATCGAAGTGTTTTGATTCGTATACTCATCGACACTGAAATCGTCATTGCTTGGCATACCTGAAATTTCGAGATTTGCTGCTGGTCCGGGTTGAACTTGTGGCAGTTGTACATCAATGGATGCACCCCGCACTGTCACCCTGAATTTCTTTGCCGAGTTTTCAGTTTTTCTGAAATTCATGTTTGCTGAGGGGAAGCATTCTCCATTGCCGTTGAACGCACACTGTGTGATCGTTGCCGCTGAGGCATCGGTGTTGGCGTTAGCTCCAAAGGTGTTGTTTGCAAAATCGACGTTTGCAATGTTTATGTTTTGGTCGGTCTTGCCAGCAAGTCCAGGCATTTCAACTGTTGTACCAGCTTTTGTGCTCTTCAAAGCTACATCTGTGATGACAAGATTGCTCAGCCCAGCCAACATTTCTGTTCCTTGCACAACATAAACACCGTTTGCATTCACCGTAGACGCTGGGATCGTCGCAATTGTGAGCTTCGCTGGCCCACCGTACAGGCGGACATGATTGTTGCCACCATCACATCTTACTAACTCATCGATTGCTGGCGTGGTGGAGCTTGAGGATCGCGTCGCGCTGTGATTGCTAGACACCCAACCACTGTAAGATGTGGCTGGATGTGCTTTCACCTGCCAATTGCAGGTTCCATTGAAGCCATTGGCCGCTTTGTTTCCGTAAACATCATACTTGTAAGCGAAGAGGGTCGGGCAGGTGACACCATTGTTGTTCGCATTCAACTGTGTACAAGCTACCTCTGTAGCAGTCGCTTCATCATTGGCCAAATATGTAGGCATTGAATCGACGGAGTTTGCGTCCACCCTGCTCACAATTGCTCGGTTTTCATTCGCAGCATTAACAGTTACGGTTGTTGTTGCATTGAAATTGCATCCAGTGCCTGTGAATTGGAGCTGGTGATTGCCGCTCGCATATAGTGTCACCCTTGCAGTGGCGACGTTGTTCGCTATCGTCGGTTGGGTGAGCGCCGGTGCGAGGGCTGTGTTGCCTGGACCTGTGAGCGAGCTCTGCCCACCTGTCATGTTGACTGCTGTACAACCCGACCAACTCGGATTCTCTTGGGCATCGAAGCCTTTGAGTTCTAGGTCGAATTGTGTTCCAGCCACCTGAGTTCCTACGGGTGTCACCGTTACGTTGGTGGTAGTACCTGCATTCACGAGCATTGAAATATTGTTTGAAGTCACGCCACGCACCTTCACAGCAACATCGCTCATGCCGGCGCCGCCTGCCCGAGTGAGGCTGAGTTTTACGGGGGTTCCAGCAAGGTCGGTTCCTGTTCCGCAGATTCCCGTGCTGAAGTTGCAAGTTGGGTTTGCGGGAACTACTGATTTTGCATTTGTCATCACAGATTTTACAGCTGTCGTTACAAATTCCAGCGGTTCGGCTGCAAAAGCGAATTGAGCTGAGGTTAGCTGAACCTCATTTCCACCAGCTTTCGTGTAAAGCTGTATTCTGTGTACCCCTACATTGTCGTTGCCAGCTGTAACTGTCCGTGCAGCTGTGGTCGAGTTTTCATCGATGTCCACAGCGTCGCCTTTTGCAAGTTTTAATACCACGCGTGAGATACCGCCCTGCACTGTGGGTGAGGTGGAGTCTTTGTTATCAGCTGTGCACTTGATTGTTCCGTCTAGGAAAGCAGTGTGAGTGATGGTCAGCTGTCGTCCTG
>JBILKQ010000017.1:0-29044 GCA_044376655.1 Silvanigrellaceae bacterium | reverse complement strand
GCCAGCCGTATTTGCTTTCAGGGGTTCGCCACGAATCACTTCGTTCATCGCAGCCACGCGGCCGTAGTTGTTGTTTTCCTGAAACACAGAGGACGATTTGGGGAACAAGAATCCAAGTGTGGTGAAGAAACTCGAGCGCGGTGAGTTATCAGCTTTAAGATTGCACTCAATATATTGTCCATCTGCAAGTGATGCTGTTGCTGCGGCGCAGGTCGGGCCGTAGAAGGGACCAGTGCGTTTGGTGGCAAAAACTTTGTCTGAGGTCAGTGCGTCTTTGTATGATTTAGTGGCCCTAATTGTCGCGCGAATCTGCTGATAAAATTCACCTGCAATGTCATTCTTCAGGTTCTGATCGCCCAGCAGTGCTGAGGTGCGCGACTTTTCAGCCGAGCTCACCTTCTCTGCAAACTTCTTAATACCGTTGCTGATAAACTCTTCGCGCCATTGATTTCCCAAGCGTTCCACAAGCAAACGCCGGGTCTCGCGTGTCACTTGAGCGCTATCATTGGGAACCAAAGCCAGCTCGGCTGCTGTTGGAGGTCTGTTGAGAGCATTGAGCGTCAGCTCATTGATGAACTCTCGACCTGTGCGCACAGTCTTGCATTGGTAGTTCACATCAACTGGCACACCCAATTCTAGCTTGTTGCCGTGATATTTGCCGCGCGCTTCCATCACGACAGTTGGCATGCGACGCTGAAAGAAAGCCAACATCCGCAGCCATTCATCACGCTCGACAGGTTTTAGTTTCGAAGTTGGCATGCGTTTGGCCTGAACCGAATCTTTCGCGGTCGCAGCGAAGCTTCGCCAATCCTGTTCGCTACCATTGGCCTTGCTCCAAACGTTCGCTGCACTGCCACCGGGAGAATGGCAACCAACACACCAGGATTTCGCTTCGGCAAGACTCAGTGGAGTTACTGCAGCTGCCTTCGGTGTTGCAGATGCTGTTGGTGTTGGTGTTGGACTTGCTGATGGAACTGGAGTTGGCTTCAAAAGCTCATCCATCAGAGCAATAAAACGGGCTCGCGTGCCATCGTCCATATCGGGTCGCATCGGTTTTGGATTGGCAGCAGAAAGCATAACCTTGCCGTCATCCACAAGAATCTTGTTCTGGATCGACTGAAATACTTCGACCGAAAACTGGTCGGTTTCCATCCGGGTGATGATGCGTTCAAGGTTTTCTTTGTTTGCGACAACACTTTCGAAAGCCTCGACAGTTGGCTCAGGCTTGCCCTGAGCACGCGCCTCTGCCTTCAAAACTTCAAGTTCAGCTGCCGTTGGATTTTCGAACTCCGGAGGAGTTTGCCAGAAGCTGCTCTTGTCTTTGCCCATGCCGTGGCAGCCGTAACAATTTTCACGCAATCTCAGCATGACGGTGGCAGCGTCGAGGGGGACCACCGGTGTTGGGGATGGGGTTGGCACTATCTTTGGCTCTGCGGGGGCACTCCCTAATTTGGAGCTGCTCTTGATAGTGATGTCTTTGCTATCAACGGGCTTTGCACAGGAGGCGAGCAGGCTGACGACTAAAATGGGCGACAAAGCGCACAAAGCCAGCACCATTTTTTTGTTTGCCTTGGTAAACATGACAAACCTCCCGATTGAAGCCGATATCGGAAGTTCTTAGGAAATTATTACCTTAGTTCGAATTTTGCGTGAAATTTTAGGGAGATGAATGGTGCGCCCGCCCTGATTCGAACAGGGGACCCCCGCCATGTCAAGGCGATACTCTAACCAGCTGAGCTACGAGCGCATAGGGCAGAGCGTTCCCTACCCGCTCGATCCCAAGATGTCAAGAAGCTAGAGCCAGCGGTTACGACCGCCGCACAACTTGAAGGTTACTAAGAACTTTGTAGGCTCATATTCACACGCTTTTGCGGGAGAAGTCGACTGTGCAAAAAAACTACAATGTTGTTGCTGGATTCAATCTTATCGCGCCGGCTTACGATCTCGCCAACGACGCCATGACTTTTGGTTTGCACCGCCTATGGCGAAACAGTCTGTGTCGCACCGCAGCGCGTTTGGCTCCCGCCCGCGGTAAATTGCTGGACGTGGCCACGGGCACGGGAGATGTTATTCTCGGTATCCTAAAACTGCGGGGCGATCTGCACATCACCGGGGTCGACCCCTCAGAGGGTATGCTTCAGGTAGCGCGCGAGAAGCTCGAAAAGAAAGCCTCACTGCATTCCGCTGCCGTAGACATGAAGTCCGGAGACGCCCGCAATCTACCTTTCCCTGACAACACCTTCGATGTGATCACCATCTCCTGGGGCATACGCAACGTGAACCCTTTCCAGGAAGGTTTGCGAGAGATGTTGAGGGTTCTAAAACCAGGTGGATCATTGGTTGTTCTAGAGAGTGGTCGGCCTGAGCTCAAAAGCGTAGGGGCGGCTTATAAGTTCTACTCAAAATTGCTGCCCTATATTGGGGGCCGCATCTCCGGCTTCATGCCAGCCTACCGCTATTATACTGAAACTGTGGAGTCCTTTCCGGCCGGAGCGCAATTCACAGGCGAACTTTTCGAAGCAGGATTCGTAAAGGCACAGTACAAAACACTCGGTGGCAGTATTGTGTATCTCTACACGGCACAGAAGCAGAAGTGAATTCGCGGGTCATGACGGGAGGCTAGATTCCTCTGAAATAGGGGGAATCGACTTCATTGAATTGCCACTCACGAACCTGAGAACACTGACTTCACAGTTGGTACCCAGCCGCATCGGTGGCCCCCAAAATCCCGTACCCTCGGTGACGTAGAGCTTGGTTCGAGAGCCGTGAATTGTGTACAGCCCCGTGTTGTAGGTTTGGTCGCGATAAACAAAAAAATGCAGAGGCCAAAATTGTCCGCCATGTGTGTGGCCTGAAATCTGCACGTCTATCCAGGGCTGCTGCTTGGTGCTCTGGGTGTCTTTAGGCTGATGCGCCAGCAAAATGTTCAACGCTGTTTCACGGTCAGACTCCGGAATGCGAGACACTGCCTGCGTGAGACGGTCGTCATTGCGGACCATCCCATTCGCTTGACGGAGCCATGAGCGATCCTCAATTCCAAAGATATTGATGATGTGTTCACCCACATGAATCTGCTGCGCGTCGTTGGAAAGCACACGCCAATCCAATTTCTGTGCACAGAATTCCCGCCACTGCTTCGGATTGCTATAAAACTCGTGATTTCCCGTAACGTAGAAAACACCGTAGGTCGCCTTCATCTGCGCCAGTGGCATCACTGCACGTGCCAATTGACGCACGCTTCCATCAACGAGATCGCCTGTCACAAAAATCAAGTCGGGCTTGAGCGCATTGACGGTCTTGGCCAAACGACGCATGCGGCCTTCGCCCACAATCCCTGCCACGTGAACGTCCGAAAGAACAACAGCGGTGAGATTTTCAATCGCATTAGGGAGCTGTTTATCGATAGGAATGACCTGATATTTAAGCTTTTCCGGACGAACCACCTTGTGAACGGCGCGCCAAGCCAGAACCGATGCAATTCCCAATACGAAAACCGCAAGAACAGATTCCGACCGACCAGAAAAATGCAGCACAGCGCTAACAGGCAGGGTGAGCACGCACACCAGCATCAACAGGTAAGCGAAGCCCATCCACGTGAACATGAACATCTCGAGAAGACTGCGGAGCGACCTAGGAATCGCACGCGCTAGCGGAAAACCAACAATGGTCATCAACCAGAGCGCGCCAACCGCTGACATGCCAACCACCTGATGCTGGGGTTGCAAAAAGGGTTCGACCAGACGCTGAAAAATATAGACGTGCACAAGCGTCGTGATGCAAACAAACACTGCAATGGCCAACAAAAGTCTGAAAAACAAAGCTACACCTCAAAGAAAACGCTGATAGACAATCCTGAGGGGTGACTTTTGCGAATCCAGGATTGGGGAAGCAGGCGCCCCGGCATTGTCCGCTGGCGGTGCTGCAGCAGGATCCGCGGGCGTTGGAGCAGCATCGGGTGCGGAGCCCGCTGGAGCTGCTGGTTTTTTGTCCTTACGGAGGTTATCCACTGCCGCTGCATTCTTTTCTAGAACCATCTGATATGTGCGTTCCACATTGCCCGACACACCACGCACATTGACCCGGTAGATTTGGGTTTTCCAAAAGAACAAGCGCGAGCGTATTTCGCGCGTCATACGCTCGGGTGAGGAAATCAAATCGTCGAGCTCCTGAGGTTTGCTCACGAATGCGCCTTCAGCGCGTTTATCTTCAATACGGTCAACGATTGTGTCCTCGATCTCTTGCCCAGGTGCGGTAACCAAAGAAGACAGAAGCTCAATCTTGGCAACATTAAAATCCAACAGCTTGCTATCCTTGGGAGCCAACGGCCAGATGGTGAAGTAAGGTGAAAAAACTCGAAAAATTTCGTCATCATTAAATCCAGGAATCTTACGGAGCTCCTCCATAGATTCGAGAGCGGCATTCTTAGGGCGTCCAGGAACACGACCAGGACCATCACCATACTGGGAAACTTCATCACCAGCATCGGCGGAGTCGATTTTGTCGCGATCGATGTAATCTTTGATGTTCGCTGCAAGACGCTTGGGGGAATACCCCTTCTCTTCAAGCCAACGTGCCTCCCGCGGCATTGAAAACAATCGCAGCAAGGCCTCGAAGGTCACGTCCGACGAGGGTTGATAGGTGAATAGATTGAGATTGAGCTTTGCACTTTCGTTCGA
Source organism: Silvanigrellaceae bacterium (assembly GCA_044376655.1). Taxonomy (GTDB): domain Bacteria; phylum Bdellovibrionota_B; class Oligoflexia; order Silvanigrellales; family Silvanigrellaceae; genus RFOM01. The sequence goes on along the minus strand of JBILKQ010000017.1, from coordinate 24,368 downwards.
AACATCCACAACAAAATAACCCTGGATGTTTTGCAGTGCCTCAAGAAGACCCTCGTCGAGACTGGCACTCAGATTGATTTTGGAGAGATCCTTGATGGTCTCGAGGCCTTGTGAACCAATCGGAAATCCATTGAGAAGTTCAGAGAGATTCTTGCCACCCAACTGGCTCTTTACCATCGCAGGAATCGCAGCAAGCTGCGACGACAAGGCCGGGGGAAGGTTTTTATTCTCACCGACGTCGTTCACCTGTGCTTCCAACGCAATCAGGAAAAGAGCGAACTGGGCTCCTGTGAGTGCTGCCGCCTCGGCACGCATGCGTTCCTGTTCGCCGTTTGAGCTACGCACCGTGATTTGAGCTTGAAAAAACACTTCACCCATGACGGCCATGATGACCCCCACGAGCGACAAAACAAATATAAGGGCCATACCGCGCTGTGACTTTTCACGTCCGCGCAATCGGAGCAAATTTTTCAAACGCGAACGAAGAGAACACGTGTGATTGCCGATCTTCATTGCACCCACCCCGGCTCAGCCTTCGCCTCTTTGAGATCTGCCTGACCAGCGCTGTACATCAGATAGACAATCGTACTCAGCGCTATCGATGGACGTTCGGTCGTGACACTCGCCGAGTTTTCTAGCCGCGCTTGCCTTACCAAGTCATCTTCAGGCATAAAAACAGAGAGCTCAACTTTGACCATTTTGGGAAGTCGCTTGCCAAAATCACTCCGTTCCGTGTTCCATTCAGGCACAAAATCCTGACCGTTCCAGGCAGAGAATTTGAGCTCCTTGAGATCATTTACCAGTACCTGTGCAACGCCAGAAATAACAGCATCATCAGAGACTTTTTTGATTGAAGGATCGACAATTCGAACAAGCTGCTTAACTGCAGACGACGAAGAATCACTCTGCCTGCAAATGTCCGACGGAGCCGAGAGGTCTGGACACACAATATACTGTGCATAGGCTAGATTGGATTCTGCACGGTTAGCCATCAGCGACTGGTGCGCTTGAGTCATCAACAGAAGACGCGGCGTGCTGTTAAAAACGAACATTGGTCGACCAATCACATCACTGTTGGAGCGAGCCACCTGCTCCTCATTTCCTGTCAGCAGATAGGCGTGCCGCAGGTCGTCGGTGAGTCGCATCATGGCCGCATGTGCAGCATGGATTGATTCATTTGAACGTTGCAACTTGTTTCTTGTCTCAAGTTGATTGGTTAGAGCGTTCACAGCATAAAGCGAAAGTGAAGCAAGAATACCAATAGCAATAATAATCTCAATAAGCGTAAAGCCAGATTGAGTTTTGCTGTGCATGTGAAATTCTCTCTGCCGCAGCGTCATTGGGTCAACCCCGGAATACCAATATGCACGGATTTACGGTCGATCAGCAACATTCCAAGTTCCGTAGAACGCTGCGTTTCGCCGTCTTTCCAAAGTGCTGTCAACTTTATGCTGCGATAAATATCTTTGGGAAGCTGCGAATCAAGCAATTCACCGAACTGCTTGAACTGCTCGTTGCCACCCTCCTCTGCTCCGCCACCGGCCACGTTCATACCAAGGTTCATGGAGACTTGAAGAAACTTTGATGCGCTGATGAGCGCCTGTTTGTTGGTGTATTGAAAACTGATGCCATCATCACCTTCACCGTTAAGCTTTATGGTCGGTGGCTGAGATGAGTTAGTAGGAAGTGCTTTCACACCACGCACATCGACGATGTATTCAATTTGTGAGGCGAGCGAACGCAGCGCCCAGGTAGCTTGAATGTTGGCCTTGTTGTTGCGTGCAACTGAAAGTGAGCTCGCTTGAACCCCCACAATCTGAGAAAACACTGTCACAAGGATGCCAATAGCCAGCAGTGATTCGAGCAGAGTAAATCCGGGTGAGTGGCGCAGCGCTTTAGCGGTCGCGGAGAAACTCCGCGTCCTGGAGTCCTTCAAGGACTGTGCTTTGCCCTGACAACGAGTCCAAGGCCAGTGTATTTTTGGGACTCTTCTCATCCAGTCCACCACCCTCTGGAAGCTGCGAGGCAAGTTGAATTTGCGCACGGATAGCCTCTCCCCAAGGGAAAAAATAAATGAAAGCAGTTTCACCATCACGAAGTTCAGAGTAGCTCACGGCGCGCTGCATCCCTTCGATGGCGACACTCCAGAATAATAAACCAGTTGGAAGCCTGCGTCGTGTCAGAATCGCATCTTCAACCTCTGTCCACTTCGCCTCTTTGAGGACACCGCGTTGGGCCACGAGAACCGAACGAACAGTATAACTGCGCTCGGAACTGCCGCCGCCCGCCTTGCGCACCTCTGAAGCCGCACGTTCGAGTTCCTCGAGCAGACGAACACGGCTATCCTCGAGCCTCTGCTCTGTTGCAGAACGGTCTGTGCTTTGCGCCGATGCGCGACCATTGAAACCCGGCGGGGCTGCCTCAACCCAATACTCGCTGGTTTTGAGGTTGATCACCAAACGATTGATACGCCCAGTGAGAACAGAGTTATCGTAGGTGGCACGCAGAGTGCCGGAGAGCTCACGCAGGGCCATAGACATCTTGGAGCCGATGGTAAGACCCACGTTGGGTAGGATAACCGCAGCAATCGAGCCAAAAATAGCCAGCACCAGAATGATTTCAAGCAAAGTAAAGCCCGCTTGGGAGAAGCGCTGCCGAGGCTTGTTCAATCTTGAACCAAACTTCACGACTCAACTCTCCTCAAGCGGGCATAAATGCTCGACCGGAATTGTTAGTTAGCCTGACCACCCTCGCCAGCAGCGGCAGTCGGAGCTGCTGTGTTGCTGACTTCACGACCGTTCAGATAACTGATGTCGTCTTCGGTTCCCGACTGGCCATCTGCACCGGGAGAAACTAGCTTGTTACCTTTGGCTGTCAGTTCGTAGTCAAAGGGATTGTTCCACGCGTCTTTGACGTCATCTTCAGCGGTGAAATAAGGGCCGCCCCACTTGGCACTTGAGCCGGGGTTTGACATCAGTGCCTGAAGCCCGTCAGCCGTGGAAGGGAAGTTGCCAACATCAGATTGATACTGAAGCAATTTGGCTTGAATGTTCGCCGCCTTTACTCCAGTTTCCTTGATCTTTGCCTTTGTACCGCCTGAACCAATTCCACCCACAAGAACAGCCATCAGCGTTCCCAAAATTCCCAGAACGATGATGATTTCCAACAGCGTAAAACCGGCCTGCGAGACAGAGCGGCTTGAAGAAATCTGAGCTTTACCAAAAAGACGTGCACGAACCTTTTTCATCATAATGGACCCCTCACTCCAAAAATTCATCATCTCAAACTGTTCATTGCCTGCATCATCGGACCGAGAACGGACATCACCATCAGCATTACAATGCCCGCAATCATCACGGTCATCAATGGGTTTATGAGCTTGGTTGTCGCCTCAATCTTATAATCCACCTCATCATCATATGCTTCGGCAATATTCGCAAGCATCTCTTCGAGGCGGCCGGTCTTCTCACCCGTTCGCAACATATGCACAACCATCACAGGAAAGCGGTTGGTTTTCTCGATCGCGGCAGCGAGCTTTTCGCCATCTTGAACTCTTTTGATAGACTCGTCGATGGCATCTTCAAGCACTGCATTGTCCACAACATTGCGTGTCAACTGCAGCCCCTCAACAATACGCACGCCAGAGCTCAACACTGTCGAAAGTGTTTTTGAGAATCGCGACACAGCAACCCGCTGCACCAGCGGGCCAAAAACGGGCATATTGTAAGTAAATATGTCAAATTGACGGCGACCTTTGGGAGTGGCCTTCCAGCGCAGAAACCCAACAACGCCAAGAATCATCGCTATCACCACGAGCCACCAGCGGTCCTGCAGCCACGCTGATATATTGTTCAGCATAACGGAGTACCAAGGGAGGGTCACTTTAAGCGAAGAGAAAGCTTTGGTGATTTTCGGCAATACGTTCACAAACAAAAAGAGGGTAACACCGATAGCAACCACAACCATGATCGCGGGCGTAATCAGTGCGCCCACAACTTTTCGCTTGATGGCGATCTGCCAAGCCGTGAATTCAGCCAGGCGCCGCAACACCACCGGCAGAGCACCAGCCTTTTCGGCAGCTGCCAACATGTTTACATAAACATTCGGAAAGATGTCGGGAAATTCTTTATGAGCATCTGAAAGCGAGCGTCCTTCAGAGACGGATTCGCGGATCTTGGAATACACAACACGGAGCTTAGGATTCTCGACCTGCTCAGAGATCGAACGCAAGGCCTCCGAAACATCAACCGCAGCTTTGGTCAGGATGGCAAACTGCTTGGTTGCAATAGCCAAATCTTCGGGGGTCACCTTCTTCTCGTTGAGACGTTCAAGAAGTCCCTGCCCCCCACCCGATGAACTAGCCCCAACAGCCTGTGGTTTGATGTCGATGACCAAAATATTCTGACGACGCAATTTCAGCTTCGCATCTTTAAGCGAATCCGCGTCGACAGTCGCCTTGACCTTTTTACCAGTCTGCGCATTTTGGCCCGTGTAGACAAAAACCGGCATCTCTCTGCCCTCAATTCCAAGTCAGTGTTTGCGAAATCACTCATCCACCTGGGTCTTGTTCAACGCCTCGTCCAGAGTCGTTTCACCGTTCAGAAAGCGCTCTGCCGCTGAGTCGCGCAGCGTGGTCATGCCCCGTGTCATTGCAATTTTTCGCAATGCAGCACCGTCGACACTTTTTACGATCTGTTGGCGAATAGCTTCATCAAAAACCAGCAATTCATAGATACCAGCACGCCCTGAGTAACCAAGGTTTTTGCAAGACGAACAACCGTTCACGCGCGCCCGGTAAAGTTTCTTTCCGGCTGCGCGTTCCGGCGTGATGTTGAGGAGAGCAAGTTCCTCGGGGGTGTGGTTGCTCAACTCACGGCAAGTAAAGCACACCTTTCTCATCAGGCGAACGGCCAACACGCCGAGAACAGTGGTGGTGATCTGGAAGGGCTCGACGCCGAGGTCAGCCAAGCGGGTCACACTCGAGGCAGTGTCGTTGGTATGCAGCGTGCTGAGCACAAGGTGACCAGTCATCGCGGCCTGCACAGCGATTTGCGCGGTTTCGGAGTCGCGAATCTCACCAATAAGAACCACATCGGGGTCCTGACGCAGAATCGATCGCAGACCGGCAGCAAAAGTCAAACCCGCCTTTTCGTTCACCTCAACCTGCCCAACACCGGGCAAGGCCACTTCGACGGGATCTTCAACGGTAATGATGTTGATGTCGGGTTTGTTGATGTGCATCAGTGACGATGCCAGGGTCGAGGTTTTACCGGAACCCGTGGGGCCTGTTACAAGCACAATGCCATGCTTCGAGTGGACAAGCTGCTCGAATGGCTTGAACACCTTCTCCGGCAAACTTCCAGAGAGCTCACGTACACCAGAACTTTTATCTAGAATACGCATCACAATACGCTCACCGAATTTGGTTGGGAGCGAGCTCACACGCACGTCGCAGTCGCGTCCACCGACACGCAATGAAATTCGACCGTCCTGTGGAATACGGCTTTCAGCAATGTTCAGCTTTCCGAGGATCTTGATGCGAGTGGTGACGTTGGCTTGGTACTTCTTGGGAATGGCGCGCACCTCGCGCAAAGCCCCGTCGATACGAAAACGCACGGACACACGATCTTCGAAGGGTTCAATATGGATATCAGATGCTTTTTCACTGATCGCGCGGCGAATAATGGTACTGACCTCGCGACGCACTGGCGCGTCTTCTGTGTCATGAAGAAGGTCGGTGGCCTCTTCAAGACCAGCCAAGTCGTCACCATCGTCGGAAGCTAATCCTTGTGCCGACTCTCGCGACATATCCTGACGTTCAAAAACACTGTTGATTGCTGACTCGATCGTACTCTTTGGACAAACAACTCTGAAGATGTTGCTGCCGAGTATAAGGCGCAGGTCATCGACCGCAGAGATATTCAGCGGATCATGCACAGCAACAGTCACACCTGTTGCATCTCGCGAGATCGGCACAATCAAATTTTGGGAGCAGAAACTGATGCTAAGATCGCGAACCAGCTCAGCATCGATCTCATTGATGGGCAATTGTTCAAGGTAAGGAAGCTCAAGCTGAATAGCGAGACCCTGGAGAATGTCAGATTGCTCAATCAACTCTGACTCGAGCAAGATGGCGCCAACCTTTTGCATGCCACCGCGTTGTGCCTGAATGCGCAGTGCCTCACGCAACTGCTCCTCGGTGATTTTCTTGCGCTCGACAAGAATCTCGCCCAAGGTCCTCTGGCCAAAGCGCTGCGGCATACTCTGTGTGACCTGCCCAGGCCCGGCTTCACCCGCGGAGTTCTTCACTTTGACTTTGTCGAGAACCGAAAAAATCGGATCTGCAGATTGAGCCTTTTCCATGACTTGACCTCACTCTCCAGCTGGAGCCGGTGGTGGTGGCGGTGGTGCGGAAGGCGCCGAATCGCCTCCTCCGCCACCACCGCCAGACGCGCCTGGAACGATAATCGGATTGGCATCATTGCTGGGCAGCGGTTTGCTTTCATCAGGCTTCTCAGAGGCCGATGCAGGGGCCGAATTCTTAAGATCGGTTGTAGGAGCCGACGCAGCATCCGGACTCATGCCCGCAGGTGGCTTCGCAGGAACCCTGCCCTCATCCAAGGTACGCAGGCGCTTGAAGACATCCTTTTTCCTGTAATTGCTTCCATAGAAAGCTTCAAGGAATTCGTTACGCGCCTCAACCTTCTTGTAATAGATTTTTTCGAGATCATCCGACGAGCGCACAACGTGTGGTGTCAGGAAGATCATCAACGTAGTTTTGGCCTTGGTCGTTGAAGAGTTTCTGAACAACCAACCGATGATTGGAATGTCACCCAGCAACGGAACCTTGTCTTTTCCGTCGATCTCAAGATCGCGCTGCAATCCACTAACGACAATTGTCTGTTGATTCTGAACTGTGACCTTGGTGTTGAATGAGCGCTTGTTGGTTTGCTCAGGACGGTTCTCCGAATTTCGACGACCAAAGCTTTCGGCCTTGATTTGAACCTCCATGCTGACAAAGTCTGCTTTGGAGATCTGCGGCTTAATCTTTACACCCAGTGTGGCATCGAGGGTTTCGATCTTCTGTGTGCGCACTTTGGTCGTTGGATCTTCCTGATTGATGAGAATGTTTTCACGCTCGGTTGCTTCAAAGGTAGACTCTTCGTTGTCAGCAACGAGCAAGCTTGGAGTTTGCAGAACGTTCGAATTGCTATCCTGTTTCAGAGCAAAAATAAACGCACCAGGCGACAGCTCGATTCCGCCGATTTTCACTTTCTTGCTACTGAGAACTCCCAACAGTGCCTGTGATGGAATGGCTTTACTGAGAAGGTCTGTTTGCTCAGTTGTGCTGGCATTGGGGTTGGTGATGGCAAAGGGGGCCATTCCACCAGGCTTCCAGCCCAAGGGAGTGTTGATCTTGCCGTTAGCTGCGGTTGCGCCCGCAAGGAATGACGTCGAAAGCGACATCTGGTTACCAAGGTTGACGTCGATAATATCTGTTTCGACGTAAACCTGATCGCGACGTTTGTCGAGCTGACGGATGATCGCATCGACTTCATTGAACGTTGCTTTTGATCCCTGGATAATCAGAGAGTTTGTGGCTTTGTCGGCTGTGATTTTTACACCACCCAAGTCAGCTGTCGCACTCCCACCCGCAGCCGGAGCCGCAGGAGCGTTGTTGTTCGTGGCTCCACGGCGGTTACGCAACGAAGCACTGCCTTGCGCGAGTGCTTGAAGTGTGCCCGCAAGTTTCTCAGCATCAGCATAGTCAAGTGGACGCACATGAATCTGCGCTTGCGTTCCTGCATCGTCGAGAGGTCGGTCTAAGCGTGCAACCAGGCGTGCCACATCGTCGAGACCACGAGGTGGACCAATCAGAATAAGACTATTGGTGCGCTCGTCGACAATCACCTTTTGCAGATACAGTGCCCCACCACCGCCGCGCGAACCAAACACGTCCTGCACCTTCTTGCCAATGTCATTGGCATCGGTGTTTTTGATCGGCAAAATGGCAACCTGAGGCTGATTCCCCTTCACATCAAGCAAGCGGATAATTTCAAGCAGGCGGCGAATCTTATGTCCGGTATCTGAGACAATCAACGAGTTGGTGGTCTGGAAGGGAACCGGGTTGGACTCGCGCAGAATCGTGCGCAGCTGGTTGGAGACAGTTTGTGCATCGATGTAGCTGAGCGGAATAATCTGGGTGATGATTTCGTCGGTCATGGGCGCCCAGCTCGAACCATAGAACGTCTTAATGTTCGAGGCCGTCGCCTGACGTGTCGGCACAATCTTGATTGCTTTGCCGGTATCAACTGTCGTGTAACCAGCAACGTTCAAAGCACTCAGGAAGGCTTGATAAGCCTCTTCCTTGGTTACCTGCTGCGGCGAAATAATAGCAACCTTGGCACCTGAAGAAACGCCCTGACCAAGAATAAAGTTCTTACCTGTCCACTGGGACACGGCCTTGATGATATCCTTAATGGGTGTCGGCTCGGGAAAGTCGATACTGACCAGCTCCTGACCACGCGGAACCTTCTTGGCTGGAATGGTCGACTTAGGCGCTGAAGGTGCTTTGGGTTTGCTGCTCGAAGAGGAACCCCCGCCAGAATCAAAATCGCTGCCTGAATCGACGGGCGGAAAATCGTCGACTGGAGGAGGATTGTCCTCTGGCGGCGGTGGTGGTGGTGGTGGCGGAGGAGGAGCGTCCTGTGCCTGCGCATTCACCAGGTTCATCGGAATGATGTTTGAACCTCCAGCAACTGCGAACAACGCAACTGCAACCGGAGTCGCCCTTTTCATTATTCCTGCAGCACGATTCCCATTTTTCATGTTCATTTCACCCGCACGATTCGAGTAATTGGTTCACCATTTCTAACTATATTGATTGTTGTGGTGCGCTCTTCCTGGAGCGACTGGTACAGCTTGAACCCCTGACCTGGATCCTTCAGACTCACGCCGTTCACTTCGGTAACAACGTCACCGTTTTGGATCTGGATCCGATCAAACAAACAACTTGTAGCAATCGATATCATTTTGAAGCCCTGCATCTTCCCAGCCGCGTCAATTTCGGGAATCAACTTCGCGCAATTCAATATGGTGGCGAATCCTGGGCCAATCTCCTGGGAAATGAATGCAGCGTCAAACTCGAACTCTTTCGATTCTCCAGCAGGCTTACCAACACCAGAAGATGAATCTCCGCCCATGTTCGCAGTCTCGCTCGTGCCGTATCCACTGATCGCTACGCAGATCTTGGTATTCCCTTTGCGGAGCTCAAGACGGCCACGCTCAACCTTGTATATTTCGTAATCTTCGTGGTCGATGATTGCATCGCCTGGTTTGTAGATGTCTGCATCGGCAATTTTGGGATCCTTAAGAATGACAAAACTCTTGCTCGGATCGCCTGTAAAAATGGTGCCGTTGATTGTCACAGGAAGCTCACCACTCGTGCACGGCTCTTTTTCGAAATCGATACTCAAATCCTTACGAACGGCCCGGTTGTCATCCTTGTTGAGCTCAGGTGCCAGTTTTCCATCGGCATTGAAAAGATTGCGTCCCAGAATGTCTTTTTTGATTGCACCGGTGTTTGCCAATTGTGGACTTCCCAAGGCCACTCCACCCAACATTCTTGGCTGTCCATCGTCGCCAGCAGCAGTCCGAGATGCCTTCTTTTTGGTTTTGCTGGTATCAGTTCGGGTCAGCGACAAAATACTATTTGCCGCAAAAGTGCTGATAGAGTTTGCAAGGAAAAATGAAACCACAAGCACGGCCAGAAGGCCCTGGATCATCTTCCAGTTGAACCTGCGCAGCACTGGCAAAACAGCGACCTGGAACCAGTGTCCGAACGCCAGAGTCCAGTTGAATAACTTGGTTTTGAACTGGGTAAATGACTTAGATTGAGTCAAGCGCCGCGTGGCAGAGCTTGCACCACGACCTCTGGTCAGGCGCTGACGCAGAATGAGAAAAAGATCCCCGAGAATCTGCTTCACACTCTTCTTCTGCTTGGGTTCATACCAACGACCACTCATTCACTTCACCTGAATCTTGAGAGGCACGGCTACGCCGTTGCGTTTCACCATCAGCTCAATCGCATTTTCATTACGTAGGGAGTTCAAGGTCTGGATAGCGCGCGCAGCATCGTTCAAATCAATTCCATTAATCTGCTCTACCACATCACCATCTTGAAAACCCATTTTCTCGTAGACACTGTCTGGACGAATTCGTGTCAGCACAAAGCCCTTCACCTCGCCATTGACAAGATTCGGACTGGCTTTCGCATCTTGGAGTGTCTTGGCAAAATCCGTTGTTAATGCCTTGTCCACCCAGCGTCTGTCAGCAAGGATATTGCCGTCTTTAGCACGCGCAAATCCCGATTCCATGAATTCATAAGCACCACCACCCGCAGCCTTCGGTGCAGCCGAACGAGAACGTGCCTGATTGGGAACGCGACGCTTGAGCGCTTCAGGCTGCTGAAGCTCGAGGAATTCGGGGCAACCCGTTCCACCTCGGACAAACAGAACCTTGTCTCTTTGGATATCAACTATCTTCGCATCGCCAGGAACAAAATCATTCAACACGAAAGTATCCGCTTGCTTTGTGGCAGCAGACTCAAGCAACACTAGACTTGTTTCTTTGGATCCACCATAAATCACACCAGTGAAACGCAGTGGCAGGTCGGATTTGGCTGCCGTACAGGCGGCCTGCAAAGAAGAGTCTTTAACAACCTCCTCTTTTTGCTCTGAATTGAAAAGATTGCGTTTCCATATCGCCTTGAATTCATCCGCCGTCAACGAATCTGCTTCCTTGACAAGAGCCACCGAAGAAACATCAACTTTCTCAGGTTTTACAAGTTTTATTTCTGAGAAAAACACAAATTTTATTAGGACGTAGTTTGCGGCAGCGGAAGCAAAAATTGCGGCCGCGACGATCGAGCACCATTTCAAAATTGTTGAAAATGGCGGAAAATTTGCGTTAGACGGATCGAGCTTTTGCTGAATCGTCCCGACAAAATTTCTAAACCAACTGTTTATCCTCTGTTCCACAAAACTCCCATGACCCAGAGTGATTATGTAACCTTATCATGCCACACCCCCAGAATCTCCAGTACGATTCATTATCACCTTCCTGACGCGGCCAAATTTGCAGCAGCTCCTTCGTCAGGCTCTTGACGTGGTGCCAGAATGCACCGTCGGATGGCGAAAAAACTGGGACGATACATAAGACGTCAAATTGGAACACGCCGGCATCTGCAGGTGCTGCAAAGGACATCGTCATGGAAGAACTCCGCATACGTCCTCTGTCTGTGATTTTGGTTGTAGCCGCCCTCTTTGTGTTTGTGGTGGTGGGAACCTTCATATTCTCGGACTACCGTCTGGCACTCGCTGTCAACGTAACAGCTTTGTCGGTGCTTGCTGCTTGGTTCTGGAAACGATGCAACCAAATCGCCCAAAGCGCGACAGTTGAGCTCGACAGACTCGCAGAGAGTGCTGCAGCATCTCTGAGGGCAGAAGTGGTTTCGGAAATTGAAACCCGTTACAAACGCCGCATGGCCGAGCTGGAAAATGAGCTCCGCGACCTGCGCACAGCCAACGCACCAGCCGACAATGAACTCGCCCGCTACAAAGAAGAGCAAGAGCGACTCCGCTCCGAACTTGACCGTCTCGAAAGAGACCTCATCTCCTCGAAGAGCGAAAACCAGAAACTCGAATCCGACCTCGCACAGGCAAATTCCAAGGGTACTGTCGCTGCACTGCACCTTCATGAAATTCGCGAAAGTGCCCAAAATCAAATCAAAGAAGCCCGTGAATCAGCAGAGCGCGAAATTTCTGAAATTCGTTTGCAATGTGAAGATGACCTGAGACTCGCGCACCAGATTCGTGATGCAGCCCTTGCAGAACTTCAGGAGACACGCGATCTCCGGGATCAGGCGATTCAACAGGCCTGCCAGCCGCTGCAGGAACAAATTGAAGCGCTCAACACAATTCATTCTGAAGAGCTCGAAGCGATCAAGTCGTCTTCAGAAGAACGCGTCATGCTGGCCGCCCAATCTCTGGAACAAGCACGCAAGGAAGCTGACTCTGCAATCGAACTCGCCCGTGCGCGAGCTCAAGCTGAAATTGATCGCGCCAAAGAAGATACCAGCAAGAATCTGATCCAACTCCAGAATGAAAACTTAACCCTCAAAGCCCAAGCTGAACGCGAGATAGAAGCACTCAAGTCATCGCAAAAGAAAGAACTGCAGGAAACTTACCAACGTGGACGACGCGAAGCTGAAGATATGAAAGCAGGGCTTCTCAACGACGCCCAGATCGCCTTTGAAGCCGCGTTGCGCGAGGCTGAATTTGCCCGCGACGCTGCACAGCGCGAACTAGAACGCCTGCGCGATCAGACCAAAACAGACGTCGAACGCCTGCGCGAGGTTTATACACGCGAGATCGAGCGCAGTCGTGAATCGGCGGCACGGGATGTACAGCAAGCGGCCGATTTTGCTCGGCGCGACTACGAGCAGCTCAGCCAGGACTTCGATGTTGCACGCAAGACCTGGGACGACGAAAAGAACTCTTTGGTGGAACGCATCGAGAACGCCCGCAAAACTTGGGAAGATGAAAAGACTCAGTGGGCCGAGAAGTCAGACACAGCAAGAAAGAGCTGGGAGGAAGAGCGTAACCTTCTGAATCAGAAATCTGAGCTAGCCATCCAGAATGCTGCTGGCTTTCAACAACAAATTGCACAATTCCAGCAGCAGATTGTTCAACTGCAAGCCGAAGCAAGCGCAGCCCGTATAGCAGCCAAGGCAAGCGCAGCCACCCAGTTCCAGCAGCGCACTCAGGAAGAGCAGAGCCAGAAGCAAAACCTTCAGGCCTCAACACAAGAATACGATTCCAAGATCCAAACTCTGACCAAATCGGTGGAATTCTGGAAGCAGGAGGCAGACAACCTGTCTCGTCGCCTCCTGCTACAAAAGAAAGAGTTCGACAATCTCAACCGCTCCCTCGAAAACCGCTCACAATCAGCAAGCACCCGCTTCCAGGAACTTTCGGGGCGGCTCGCACGAATTCAGGGAGAAGTGAACATTCATGAGCAGAGTGTGGCTGAACAGCAACGCCTCCTGCAGGAAATGGTTGCGTTGATTCCAGAAATCTCGCATCAACTTTTCAAAGTTACGAAGCAAACTGAATCAAGCGCAATCGAGATTGGCGACAAAGTTCGCTATATTTATGAGAAGGCTCAAGAACACTTGGTTGAGTCACACCAGATATCCGCACAGTTCACCGGCGGCCGAAACTCCAGCACCAGCCTGAGCGAGGTTATCCACAAGAGCCTAGGTCTGCTGCAAGAAATGATCTCGATGCTAGAAGAGAATTCTCAGCTCAATGCGGTATCTTCGCGCTCGATCGAGCAGATTCTAGTAAGCACAACTGAAATCAACAAAATCAGCGATGAAATCCAGTATATTTCCGACCAAACCAACCTTCTTGCGCTCAACGCAGCAATCGAAGCAGCGCGCGCCGGCGAACACGGACGCGGTTTCTCGGTTGTGGCTGAGGAAGTGCGCAAGCTCTCGGACCGCACTAGCGTTGCCTCCAACAGCATCATCAAGATCGTCAGCAAGGTAAACTCAAGCATCCGCGACATGAGCAAAAACCTGCTCGACAGCATCAAGAGAAACTCAGAGAAGAAGTCACATGTTGATCAAGCAGTAAGCGAGCTTGTGCAGACGGCCGAGGAGAGCACCGAGGTCTTCACAAAACTCATCGCAAATGCTGTGACCAGTTCTGAAAGTGTTGCCAAGAGCATCGACAAAATCGTGCTCAGCCTTCAGTTCCAGGACATCACCAAACAACAGATCGACAATGCGATGCAGCCCCTCGAGCGCATCAAGATCAACGTCGAGGAGTTGCTCACTCGAGTTGGCCGTCGTGAACCCGCCCTCCCCAGCCTCAACGCCGCCAGCACTGTGGCGCCACCTCGGGCTGAGCCGACACAAAGCGTCACGACTCTGACAGCAGTGCAAACAGGTTCCACTTCACCCAACAACCCCGCGTCAACACGGGTGGCTCCTCCAAGAAGTTCGCAAAACAATGAAGAGCAAGATTTATCAAAAGGCGAAGTGGTTTTTTTCTAATCGTAAAATCCTTGAGGCCGACCCCCTGAACCTGCTTGTCATCCGTCGCGCCTCCTGTCATACTGGCCAAGCAATCCAAAAAATTTAAAAAAGATTCGAGTGGTCCGTAGTTCAAGGATGAATTGCGGTCGCTCGAGGTTCTGGAACCTTTAAGTCCGCAGGGAGCGGGGATGAGGAGATTCTCGTGAGCGTAGTGTCCGCACTATTGGGCTCAAGCACTGTCATTCGCCATGTGCAACACCTAATCATGAAGGTGGCAGAAGCAGAGGCGCCAGTCCTGATTACCGGCGAAGCCGGAACAGGCAAAGAAATAGTGGCGCGTGCCATTCATGAGAAGTCGTCTCGTGCTTCGGGGCCTTTTGTCCCTGTCAAGTGCGGCACCATTGCCGATGACCTCCTCGAAGCAGAACTCTTCGGCCACGAGAAGGGTGCGTTTCCTGGTGCAAATCAGGCGCGTGAAGGACGACTTTCGATCGCTGACGGCGGAACACTCTTCATTGAGGAAGTGTCGAAGCTCTCGTCTCGATTGCAGATGGCGTTGATGCGCGTTTTGACCGAAGGTGTTTATTCACCCGTGGGATCGCAGTCGACACGCACAGCCAACGTGCGCATCATCTGCTCGACCAGTGTCAACATCGACCTCGCCGTGCGCGAGCGCAGCTTCCGCGAAGACCTCTACTATCGTCTGGCCGGCTGTGCTGTTTATATTCCGCCACTGCGCGAGCGCCGTGAAGATATTGCACCACTGGTCGAACACTACATCCAGAAGTTCAATCAAGCCAAAGGCAAGTCGATCTATGGCGTAGCTCCCGACGCCATGAGCGCTCTGCTGCAACACACATGGCCACACAACCTGCGCGAACTGGAAAACCTCATTGACCGCATTGTTGTTCTGAAGAATTCAGGCAGCATCGAGGTCAACGACCTTCCACCCCGCCTGCGCAACCTTGTAACTGACAACATCGACACGTTCTTCGAGCGCATGCAGATGCCACAAATGCAGAAGCCTCAACATCAAGGCAATGCACAGCCATCTCAGCAGCGCCCAATGAACCAAAACATGATGCAGCACGCTCCAAACAACTACCGGGTTCCTGCACAGCAGAGCATGCCTGTGACCCCCACGATGAACTACATGGGGCAGAACAGGAATCCCGCTGCCTACAACCCGATGTACAACGCTCCAGGCAATTTCGGCTCCGGCCTGTCTTCGCAATACGACGAGAACACCGAAATTGAGCAGTTCATCAAGAAAGATATCGACCTCGGCAGTGGTATCGACTTCTACCGTGTGGTTGAAGAATTTGAAAACCGCCTCATTGCTGAAGCTCTGCGTCGCACCAATCACAACAAGAACCGTGCTGCACAGCTGCTCTCGATGAACCGTACAACGCTCGTTGAGAAGCTCAAGAAGCGCGCCGCCTCGAGCAACGTCAAGGTCGAACCTGGTCGCGTCAAGCGCAACCCTGCTTTCACCATCTTCGATGGTCTCGGCAGCGAGTCGCCCGAATTCGACTCAATCGAATACATCGGTCATCCTGGCAAAGAGAGCTACTCCGACCTCGACTAACGGGGAGTTTCGGGCTCAAATGGTAAAAGGGGGCACTCCAGTGCCTCCTTTTTTTTTGTTCCACGACGAGTTTTTGACTCATAGCTGTTGTTTACTTAGCTGCATCTCCCCACCATTACAAAAAACAGGCATAATTGCAGACGAAAGATAGGCCAAAAGAGTGAGGTAAAGACATGAACAAGAATGCATTGCTTGGATTCGGCGGGATCGTTATTGGTGGTTTGATTGGTTTTGGTCTTGCGCGTGGGCCATTGGCAGGAGGCATTGGCGCAACCAAAGTCGAAGCTCCCGCAGGTTGCGATGCAAATCTGCATGCTAGTTTTGAGGGCCCCGTCATTTCCGTTGGTAACCAAACCGTGGTTGGTGCTGAGCTTCCCGAAAATGTGAGAGCAGAACTTTATGAACTCACATCGCAGAACTATCTCCGCGCGCGTGAATTGCTCGAAGCCTATGCTGCACGCTTCGCGCTCGCAAAAGAGAAAGGCGGCATGGTTAATCCCTCGAAGATTCCTGAGCTCGCTGACCTTCTCTCCGACAAGAAAGTCACTGACCAAGACGTTCGCAATTTCTACGAAGCTCAGAAGAAGAGCTTTCCTCCCAACATGACTTTTGAGTCGTTGCAGAAAAATCTGCGCATCCACTTGGAGACACAGCGCAACCAAGATGGTATTCGCAAAACCATGGCTTCGCTGCGCGACAAGAAAGCTTATCAGCTGATGTTGCCTAGCCCCTGCGGACCTCGGGTCGCCATGGACTTTGGCAAATTTCCGACTCGCGGCGATGCCAATGCTAAGGAAACACTTGTCGCTGTGGGCGATTTCTTCTGTGCGTCATGCCGCTACTTCAAGAGTGACCTGGAAAACTTCCTCGACAAACATCGCGATACCATTCGCTACACACAGGTCATCACAACAGAAGACGTGAAAGCCCCAATGGCTCAACTCGCTGCAGGTGCCTACTGCGCCAAGCGCCAAAGCAACGATGCCTTCTGGAAGTATTCCGAGCGCGCTTACAATACGCCCTACTTCCTCCTTCAGAAGAGTGCGGGAGTTGATGAAGTCCAGAAGCAAGCCATCAAGACTGCGACCGAAGCTGGCCTCGACGTCAAAGCATTCGAGAAGTGCATGACAAGCGGCGATGGTATGGATGAACTGACAACGGTTGTGAACAACCTCAAAGCTTCGGGCGCTGACAGAACCCCAACCTACATCGCAAGCGGTCGTCGTATTGTGACTCCAAACAATCCTGCGGTTTTAATTGATGTGTTGACTCAGTCATTCCCAGGCGCAGTGCGGACAACAAACGACAATTCTGCAAGCGCAAAAGACAAGGCACCTGTGGCCAAGTAAGCGAGGAGTGGTGGGCCTGGAGGGACTTGAACCCCCAAATCGTCGTGTTATGAGCACGCTGCCGTAACCATTTAGCTACAGGCCCAACACCCAAACGCTAAACCAGCCCTTGTTGCAGGTCAATATTTGAGCGCCCTCGAGGCTAAACCGGCCCGAGGGCGCTTTGCATTGCGGCAAGGCAAACACGAGCGGTGAGCGAATCAAAGCTATCCCGCAACTCCCCCAACGGACGCAGCGCGTGTGCCTTGAGTGTGGCCAAATCCATCCACTGGCAATCACTGCTTTCTAGCGGCTCAAAAGCAACATCACGCGAGCCGGCTTGAAAAACAAAGACGGCGTCGTAGTGGATGTGCTCAGGCTCACGCGCGGTGCTCTTGATTGCAAAGCGCTGGAAAAGATGCGGGCAATAAACAGACCCAGACTGATGCAAACAAACGCGTGGAGGCAGAACTTCGACCATTGGGAGTCCGGTCTCTTCAAAACACTCCCTCAGTGCGGACCGCAGCAAGTGCCAGTCACCATCCGCATGCCCTCCCGGATACACCCATTCTTTAATTTTCTTATGCAAAAGAAACAACAGTTGCCGGCGATCAGGGCTCAAAACGATGGAAGATGTGGTCACGTGTGCAGGAAGTGTCTCTCTTGAATTTGCACTTCTGTTCAGCAAAAGTAGCTCGAGCTCAGCGCTCCTGCCTTCCGTATCCTGCAAAAACGAGAGGATGAGCGGCCTGACGAGAGATTCGAAGTTTCCGAACGCATCACAGTCGAAGAGCGGATGCATTTTCAAATCATTTGCACTAAAGAAGACTGAACTCATCCCACGTCACCCGAAAGGAATGTTATGACCAGCAAACCATTTACAGGGGTTCTCACAGCACTGGCAACTCCCTTCAACCCCGATCTCTCGATCGACGTGGGTGCGCTCAAGAAACTTCTTCAACTGCAAAAAGCCAGCGGCCTGCACGGTGTGGTTGTCTGTGGTACCACAGGCGAAAGCCCAACGCTCACTTTGGCCGAAAAAGAACTCCTTGTGGCCACTGCCCTGGAATTCCAGTCCGACACGTTCCGCGTCTACGTAGGCACAGGGTCGAACTCAACCGCAGAAACACTCGAAACATCAAAGCACTTTGCTCAATTCAAGGCTCACAACCAAACAGCTGCGGGCGTGATGGTGGTGACTCCCTACTACAACAAACCCACACAAACCGGACTGACCGAGCACTTTGTTGCCGTTGCGCGCGCCGTTCAAAACACCCCTGTATGTCTCTACAACGTCCCGGGTCGCACGGGTTGCATTTTGCAGCCCAAGACTCTCGTCAGCATCGCCAAAGCATGCCCTAACGTAGTTGCAATTAAGGAAGCCGCAGGTGATGTGCGTGTGGTTAGCGAAATGAGCATTGCCCTCAAAGAGGCGCAATTGTCGGAGCGTGTCAGCATTCTCAGTGGCGATGACCCCACCTTCGCACCTGCACTTCTTTGCGGAGCAAGCGGTGTGATCAGCGTCACCACTCACGTCATCGCAGGAGCTATGCTGAACATGTGGAAGGCAGCTCAAAAGGGGGACCTTGCTACCCTGAGCCGCCTGCACCTTGAGACCTACCCCGTCAATACACAGCTTTTCTGTGCCCCCAACCCAATTCCGTTGAAGTGGGCTCTGCATTCACTGGGTGTCATGCACAACGTTCTGCGTCCTCCACTGACCGCCCTCGAGGAAAGCGAGATCCGTGCAGTTGCACAAGCGCTCGATAAGGTCAAAAATGCAGGTATCGAGCTTCTGAAATAAACAAGTCCGAAGGTGCCGTGCAGGGCACCTTCAATTTTGTGAAAGGTGTGCATCAAGGATGATCACTTCCAACGATCTGACCTCCTGTATCCGAGTCGACAAAATCTCCATGCGGCATCCGGGAGTGGTTATTCTCACAGGGCCTTCGAGCTGCGGAAAAGGCGAAGTTGCTGCTGCACTCTGCAGAGTCATGTCGATAGCTCCATCCGATCATCTCTCTATGGGAGAGATTCTCCGCAGCTCTTTCCAGAATGCAAAATCCGACTCTGGATACGCAAAACTTCTTGCGGAACGTTACCAGATCAGCGCCGACTCCAATATCTTTCAGTGTATCGACACCACAGAGGATCTTTCCCGCAAGGTGCGCAATTATCTTCCCCAGCTTGAAAAGTATTTTCAGCGCAGTGGTATGGACAGCTTCACTAGCCAGCTCGAATGGCTCGAATTCTGCACGATGAACGGCTTATT
Source organism: Silvanigrellaceae bacterium (assembly GCA_044376655.1). GTDB lineage: Bacteria > Bdellovibrionota_B > Oligoflexia > Silvanigrellales > Silvanigrellaceae > RFOM01. The sequence goes on along the minus strand of JBILKQ010000017.1, from coordinate 5,076 downwards.
GGTTCCAAACCGTTGGACTCAAAACTTCATCGCGGCGCACATCGAGCATGCACCCGGCCTCCGCTCGCGTCCCTTCATTCTTGATGGCTATCCGCGCACCGTTGCTGCTGCAAAGCACTTGCTTGAATTTCTTCGCCGCCTCAACATCCCGGTCATCAAAGTTCTTCACCTGAGCATTTCTCGTCAAGAAATGATTCAGCGCGCAAAGCATCGTGGTCGCGCCGATGATGACGAAGCCTCTCTATTTAGCCGCTTTCAGTTTTACATTGAGAACGTTCAACCAAGCGTTGACTACCTGAAAATGGAACTTGGCTCCGACGCGATTGTCCTCATCGATGCACACCAACCTGTTTACGTTGAGCGCGATGGCCAAAAAGTTCTCGCCCTAAAGGAATCTATATCAAACGTCGTGTCCTCGGCTCTGCGCGGCCTTGGAGTCCCTCGCGTCATTCTCAAAGACATTCTTGCCGCCAGCACAGCGAGCAGTGATGCACACCGGAGTGAAACCCTGAACACGTAGTTTAGGCGCTTTTTTTCTCTTCTGCCGGCTGCGAGGAAACCTCAGAAGAAGAGCTTGATGAAGCTTTTGCAAGTTCAGCCAGACGCGTTCGGATCTGGCGCTCACGGCTCGCCATCATCAAGATACTGCGCTTGAACATACTGCAATCGAGGGCCATAGTGGCGATCATGCGATCACTCAAATACTTTTTGCCTGACTCTGGGCTTCTGCGCCAAGTCATCTTGTTCGTCGAAAGGGCGTGCTGAATGTACCCCTCGTATTCATCCAGGACTCTCTTGCGCTCGGCGCTCCACTCCCGCAGCTCCACAAGCGCTCTCGTCAGTTCGACGCTTTCCTCGGTCAGTTGCTCAGAGACTTTTGGCTCTGTCACGGTGGTTCCCTCCGCCCTGTACCGGTCGCATCGGAATCCGCCCTCAAAGTCCGGACGATTGGGTGTGGGATTTTTTTTCCGCGTGTCAGCTTTTTTAGCTTTTTGTTCCTCACCCGCTCTTGCCACACCGCTCGAAACCCTGCGAGACAGAGAGCTTAACGACATTCTGGTGCAAACCCGCGAAGCATCCAAACAACCCTTTCTCACTGAAAAGAGCTCGCAGCTGAATCAGCTACGTCGTGACTATTTCGAACGTCTGTCACGCCCCGACTGGGCTGCAGATATTCAACTGCAAAGCCTTTCCGGTATTGTGGACTCAAAAAACAGCTTTACCGGCATAACCGCAGATCTACGTACGCTTTTTCAATTTTCAACAAACTGGCAAGTTCAGTCGTCTTGGTCGCTTTCACAGGAGCTCACACGGTTTGCACCACTGCAATACCGCGCAGCCTCGGAGCTTCCTACCCTCAATTCACTTTGGCTGTCCTATGGTAAAATGCGGAGCGTCTCTCTCAGCGCAGGACTTCGGGAAGAGCAATCACTTCTGCTGGAACGCAATCCACGGCCAATTTTTTCTGGCCTGGCTGTGGCGATTCATCCACTCGAACAAAAACTCATTCCAGAATCGCTGCAATCAGTTTTCGAACTTGAACACGGCTGGACTTCTCTCCTCGGTGCACCCCGCACCGGAGCAAAGCGTGTCGAAATTCAGCGCACACGTCCGCGCCTCAAGTTGAACTGGAAATTTGCAGCCGTTGATGTTGCGTTCGCCACCGGGCTGGAGTGGTATACCGATGCGCAAGGAGAGCTGCGTCAAATCTCAGGAAACCGCCCAAATGCATCGGAGGAAAGCCGAGCATCAGTGGAGAACCGCTGGAGACTCTTCTCGATGCAATCGCATTTGCGTTGGCAAGCTTTGGACAGCTCGGCCACACTCAAGTTTGAACGTGTATCCAACACTCTCGGAGCAAGCTCGACTCCCGCCTGGAGTGCAACGCTGGGGGGTGAAATTCAAATTCAGCAAAACCGCGACACCCTAACAGGACTTTATGGGGCTACCTATTACCGCTCCCCATCAGGCGCAGTTCCGAGCTTCCGACTCCCCCTCGAGATCAACCCTGGCACCCAGGGACTGCTGATGACCTTGGGGCTCAACTATTTCCCCTCAAGCCATCCAAACAACAGTTACCGATTGGGGCTCACACGCAGCCTGAAGCGCAAACTCAACCCCGAGGCCTGGATAACCTGCTCAACGGTTGGGCATGATACCCCAACCAACTGCCGTACCGACTGGGTGACTCTGGCTTGGGCCCTGAAATTACCAACAAATCTTTGACAGGGAACAACTCTGCACCGGGATGTTGCGAAAGTTGATTTTGTCATTTATTCTGGGAAGTGAAAAATCAAGTCAAGTGATGGCAACGTCAGTCTCCGACGAGTTTCTGTTCAAAGCAGGGGCTCTTGGTGCCAGAGTCAGGAACGTTAAGTTCTGGCCACGCCCGGCAGACGCATTGGCTTTTGGGAGGTCTCTTGAAAGTACAGACATCTCGTTTTGGCGAAATCGAAGTCGACGGTGCCGACGTCATCACATTGCCCGAAGGGCTTGTTGGATTCCCAGAGCTGGTTCGTTACGTGCTGCTCGACCACGACGCTGACTCACCTTTCAAATGGTTGCAGTCGCTCGATGATGGCACGATGGCTTTCGTTGTGATTAGCCCACTGACCTTCCGTCCCGACTACACCGTCGAAGTGACCGAAGAAGAGATCTCCATTCTGAAACTTCAGTCACCTGACGACGCCGTCATCTCTGTGATTGTGACCATTCCATCCGACCCAAAGAAGATGAGCGCGAATCTCAAGGCACCTCTGGTTTTCAATCTGAAGAACAGAACTGGCAAGCAAGTGATCGTTAAAGACGCCCAATACCAAACCAAGCACTTCATCATGGAAGAAATCAAAAAGTACGCGAAAAAAGATCTGCAGTCGGAAATCAAGAAATCCGTTCAGCAGGCTGCCACCGAAGAGACCGCGAGCGGTACCACCAAGGGCTGACTTTTTTAGTTCTTTGGATAGCCCATCAGGGCTGCTACCCAAGACTCATTCGCGGGACACTGAACCTGAGTTGTTTCTGAAAATTTGCTTGCCGAGTTGAACTCGGCAACTTTCGTTTTTAGCTGATAGAGCACATCCCAATTCACTTCATCAAGCTCAGTCACTCTTGCTTTCAACTGATTTTGAATGTGTTGGCGTGCCTTATCGCTCCCCCACCCATCACCGCTTGGCTTGCGGGTGGTGGCAAGGCTCGCCAACGACACAGAGCAGAATGCACTGGCCAGTGCTCCCTTAGCCTTGCCCTTGAGTGGGCCAATGCTGTTCAACAAAAAACATGTTCCCGGAAGTGCTGAAAGCGCAAACGCCTCGAGATGTTTGAGTGCCTCTGTGCGCTCCAGGTCCTTGTAAAGATGTTTGACATCGAGAAAGTTGTTATTGACCCGCTTGGTCTTGGTCTTGTTTAGAAACAATTTACGCAGCGCTTCACCTTCAAGTTTTTCATAAACTTCTGTCTCCGCGTAGTACCAACACTGAAAATACTCCGCCGCAAAAGGATTCACGTTTCCCGAATCGTTGTCGGATCCGAGCAATGGCTTCCGTACAGCACCTCCGGACGGTGCAGATGCACGCTGGGGGAGTTCATCGCTCACGGGAGAAGAAGCGGGAGCAAACGGGTCGTAAACCACAACGCCCGAACTGGAATCTGAGCCTAGGCCGACGGGGGCCTGGGCAAAAAGTGCAGGGCTGTCGGTGGTCAGGGCCCACATGTAACCGCGGACGTTCTGGCCAAAGATCCGCTTGCTCGCTGCCGTGATGGCGTCCAATTCCGAGTCCGCCGACTTATTGTTGCGTGACCAACAAGAAACCAGGAGGACCGAAAACACAGCCAAGTAGCTGAAGATGTTCCAGCGCAGGCCCATAGAGACTCCCTGGAAGGAAAAGTTTTCCTTTTTTCGATCCGGCAGCCAGAAACTTGAGTTCTCTGAATTTCTTCCGATTGTTATTGGGGCCTTGCACGCCTCAAAGGAGTTGGAGGTTGTCTCTCGAAGAGTTAAACAAAGACGAGCGTTACCGCATCGAAGGACGGGTGGGTTCAGGGGCTATGGCCACTGTTTACAAAGCCTATGATCTTCGGCTGCACCGCATTGTCGCGTTGAAAATTCTGCACGAGCATCTGAGCAGTCAGAGCGAACTGCGCATGCGCTTCGAGCAAGAGGCCAAACTTGCCGCTCGCATTGACCACCCCAACGTCGTGCGGATCTACGACTTCGGAATCAATAACAATGGGCAGCTGTTCATCGTCAGCGAGTTTATTGATGGACGCAGCCTCACACTCGCGCAAAGAAAATACTCCAGCCAACCTAGCCCCGCGCTGCATCCCGTACTCGCAGCCCTTGTTGCGGTAGAAATTGCCAAAGGAATTGAAGCGGCGCACAGACACTCGGTTGTTCATCGCGATCTCAAACCCGATAATGTGCTCGTTCACATCAACGGTGAGGTGAAACTCACGGACTTTGGAGTGGCCCGTCCTTTCGATTCTTCAATGACTCAAGCAGGCCAGTTCATCGGTTCGCTGACCTACGCATCGCCTGAGCAGATCCAAAGCGGCAAAGTGGACGCACGCAGCGATATCTTCTCGTTCGGAGTCATTCTTTTTGAATTGCTGACTGGTCAACTTCCGTTCCGCTCTTCCAGTCCCACCGACCTGGCCATCAAAATCACTCAAGCCAACGTGCCGCCGCTCAATCAATTACGGCCATCCGTTCCAATCGACCTTGATGTGCTTGTGCGCCGCTGCCTGCGTGCAGATCCCGCGCAGCGCCCGCAGTCTGCTGAGCAGATTGTGTTAGACCTCACACGCTACCTGAGCACTCAGGAAGTTGTGCCTTCAAGCCGTGTGATTGCTGACGGTTTTGAAAATCCAATGCTCTTTGCCTCCACAATCCAGCGCTCGCCGCTACTGCAACACGAGACTCGAATTGTTGCGGACGCTCGCGTTTCAAACCTTCCCGAGGAGCGCTCTGGTTCGGTAGCTGAAGCGGAAATGAAGACACCTATAGTGAAGCCGCACGAACCAGAGCTCAAGGTCGATACTCCTGCAGTGAAGCCACACCAACCAGAGCTCAAGGTCGAT
>JBILKQ010000110.1:0-10481 GCA_044376655.1 Silvanigrellaceae bacterium | reverse complement strand
TAGATTCCGATACGTACGGGCGCTAAGAGGTGCATAGATGAAAAGACTCTTTTCCGTTCTGGGATTGCTGAGTTTAGGCGGTCACCTGGTTTCATGTGCGGAGAAGTCAGGCGGCTTAAAGGGCACTGCTGCTGGTGAGCGTGCGGCTGCCGCGGGGCAGAAGGGCGGTGTCGTCAACAAAGACGACACAACGCAAACGGCCAAACGTGAGGAAACTCCCGTTTTCACACGAAGCAAAGCTCCTATCTCACTCAGGTGTGATGCGCCTGCTGATGTGTCGTTCAAACTTTCAGACCAGCTGAGTCCGACCAACGTTTTCCTGTTGTCGCGTTTTGCTAACATCGGTGCGGCCGCACTTCCCTTCGATCCAATTTCCCTACCCAAGTGGCTCAACGGCGTGGGTTTTGCGCAGGTCAAACTTCTTGAAAGTAAGGCTCATGGTGTGCAGGGGTTTGTGGCGACCTCAGAGCGCATGAATCTGGTTGTCTTCAGAGGAACGCACAGTCTAGAAGGTGTCCTGACTGACTCCAAATTTTTAATACAGTCAGCTCTGACCGATGGTCTACCCGGAGGCGTTCACCAGGGATTTGGGGTTGCCTACCGCAGTGTGGCATCTGTTTTAGGCGATGTTCTCGTTTCAAAAGAACGTAAGTCTCTCCCGACTTTCTTTGTCGGACATAGCCTCGGTGGCGCACTTGCAACCCTCGCATCGCTCGATATGAATAAGCGTGGTGTCAACGTTTCAGGCGTTGTGACCTTGGGTGAACCACGGGTTGGTAATTCCACTTTTGCAGCGGAATCTGAAAAGATTCTCGTTGGGAAAAAGAAACGCTTTGTGAATGCCAACGATGTTGTTCCGCATCTTCCTCCGAGTGGCCAACATGCCGACACGGCCATCAACTCTATTCTAGATCCGGCGACACGAGGCACCACACTGGCGATTTTGAGTGGTATTAGCGTGCTCTCTGGAATGACATTTGCGAAAGCCAATTTCACTCACATCGGAGTCCCGGCGACGCTTGGTGCAGCCGAGTACTCCAAAGACACATTCGTGTCAGATGCAGCGTGGGATGGTAAGTACTGGAGCAGCAACGGCGCAAAGGTACAGCAGGTGGTCGCCAACCCAGCCGCGGCAACTCAGAATCCTTTGGTCAACGATCATTTTGTTGAGAATTATCTCTGTGAAATGTTGAAGTCGTTGCCGCAGTAGAAGAGAAAGCTCATGCTGTAATTCAGCCACGCATATTCTTATGGGTGTCGATGAGCTGATAACCGAATCCGTGAACGGTTTCGATAAGGGAGCCAGCGTTGCCCAGTTTCTGGCGCAGACGTTTGATGTGCGTATCGACCGTGCGAGTGTTGAGTTGTCCCTCGTAGCCCCAGACGCGTTGCAATAATGCATCCCGGCTCTGAAGACGACCCACGCGCTCAGCCAGGTAAAGAAGAAGCTGATATTCGGTTGCGGTTAGAGCAACACTTTCGCCGTTGACCAAAACTTTGAACTGGTCTGGCAGAATTGTCAGGCAGTCAATGGTGATCTGTTTCTCTGATTCCAATTCCACCCCAGGCTGTGACACGGGTGCCTGTGCGGCCATTTTCTCCGCTGAGCTTTGCAGGGGAATCACAATTCCCGAACGCCGCAGCAGAGCCTGTACGCGGAGTAGTAATTCGCGCGGCGAAAAGGGTTTGGTGATGTAGTCGTCTGCACCGGCCTCAAATCCGTCGATTTTATCCGACTCTTGAGATTTTGCGGTGAGCAGAATGACGGGGACATGGGCAAGCTGCTCGTGCTGTCGCATGACACGCAGAACTTCAGTGCCTTCGAGGTGTGGCAGCATGACATCGAGCAGTACCAGCTGAGGCTTGCATTTGAGCATGACTTCAACGGCGTCTTTGCCATCAAAATGTGAGGTTACCTCATAGTCGCGAGTCGACTCGAGTGTGAATTTAAGCAGGTTGTTGAGGTCCCGATCGTCTTCGACAATCAGGACGCGCGAACGAGCTGTGCTTTGGCTTTGGGCAGAAGTCGTTTCAGACACGAAAAAGCCTCCAAGATATTCCCGTCTTCGGCTTACCAAAGAGATCACGTGTCTGTGAAGAGTGTCACAATTTTTCTACAAATAAGCACGAAATACAGGCTGCATTTCGGGTTTTAGGCTTGCTCGCGTTGCTGCTTAATCTTCTCTTGAAGCTGCATGATGCCATCGATGACAGCCTCAGGCGTGGGTGGGCAGCCGGGGACGTAGACGTCAACCGGAACGATACGATCGATGCCCTGGACCACATGATAGGCGCGGTAAAAGCCCCCCGATGAGGCACATGCGCCCATGGATAGAACCCATTTTGGCTCAGACATCTGCTCGTAAATGCGGCGCAAGACCGGTGCCATTTTTTCTGTAATTGTACCCGCAACAATGAGTAGGTCAGCCTGGCGTGGGCTAAACCGGACCACCTCTGCTCCAAAGCGTGACAGGTCATACTTTGGGCCCATGACGGACATAAGTTCGATGCCGCAGCAGGCAGTTCCGAACGGGTAGGGCCAGAGAGAGTTGCGGCGCGCCCAGTTTACGAACTGGTCGACCTGGGTAGTGATAAAGAATTCTTGTCCGTAGCTGTGGTGTTTCATAGTGGACTCCCTTGGAGTGCGCAGCGCATCATGCGAATGTTAAGATAATCACAACTGACTGGGGCTTGTCGATGCCCTCATTCAGAGATTCTACAAGAAAAGTTTCAGCACTCCCTCTCGACCTAGGCCAATTTCCAGAGATTCGCCGAAGCCTAAAACCGAGGCAGTCATTGGCCCATCGACACAGACGATCCCGTGCCGCATGCGCGAAAACAAGGTGATATGTTCGTGGTCGCCATCGAGGGTGAGGCGTGTGAGATTGAGTTGGTGCCCGGGGGGACTATAGGGTTCCCGCACAGCTAGCAAAAAGTGGTGGTCGGTGGGCTCCAGGAGGCCAAGGCCGTAGGAGCGAATGGCAGCGGTACTGCCTGCGGGTGTGGCGATCCAAATTCCACTGGAAAGCTGTTTTTCGGTGCGTGAGTGAGGGCCTTCGACGTTGAGTGAATAACGGCTTGCGGAGGCGGGGTGCTGGTGGCCAAAGTAGATGTCGTTGAGTGCATAGGGCAGCACTGTTCCCGACGATGTTCTTGAGATCAGCCTGCGCACAGATTTTGGCTTTCTCTTTTTTTCGAGCACCTCGGCGAGCCCAGCGGAGAGTGAATCTGGAGAGAGTGCACACAAATGGCCCACCGAGTGCTGCGGCACCGAATTGATTCCTATGAGCTCGACATCGCCACCCACGTAGTGGCTTGCTCTGAGCAAGGTTCCATCGCCTCCCACGCAAATCACCAAATTGCGTTTGGGAAGCAGCCCTGAGCGCTTCCCGGATTGGTAAAAGCTGCACGCTGTGTGACTCTCCGCGGTGAGATCATCGAGCGTATACAGTGCAAAGGAGATGTTGTTGGTGGTCAGCTCGGTGAGGAGTTTGTCGAGCGTTTCACAGTGTTGTTCATGAGCGCGTTGAAGTGTTTGATCGCTTTGTCCATCGCGCAAAAAATAAGAGCGGCCCGAGTCCGATTTGAACTCGGCTGCATAGCGCTCCAGGGCAGTCCGCTTTTGTATCACAATGACGTCAGGTTGTGGTGTCTGGGCGGAGAGCACGGGACTCGAAGTTTCGTGCGGCAGTTTCACCGCAGCAGCTCCTTGTTGCGTTTGATGTCTTTATTTGCGGTGTAGATATCAAAAAGTTTGCGCTGCATGGTGGAGTAGTAAAGTTGCGCAGCGATGCGATGTTCGGCTGCTTGCAGACGGAGGATCTTTTCTGCATCGGGGGCTGTGCCATCTTTGCGACTTGCAAGGCGGACAATAGATTTGCGGCCGCCAAAGTCGAGTACAGTTTTGCTGGTGTCGCCCTTATTTTTAAGTGTAAAAAGTATCGGCATAAGTGGATCGGAACCACCCAGGTCTTCGATGAAGCGCGTGCGCGGTGTGACCGGCTTCTTTACGACCTTCCATTGGATGTTATGGGTTTGCAGAAGAGTTTCTATTTCTGCAGCCTTGTTTTCGGTGAGCAGTTTGTTGAGCTCATTTTCAAGCTCCGTGGTCATTTCGGTTTTGATTTTCTCACTCAGGGCGCGCCGAGCCAATTCTTCCCTCACATCTTCGAATTTCTTTTCGATACGTTCACGCGACTCCTGCCATTGCAGCAAACGGAACCCGAACGGTGTATCGATGATGTCGGAGACGGCTGTGTCTTTGCTTAAAGCGAAGGCTGCTGTGGCTGTCGCTGGGTCAATGTTGGTATTGTCGAGCCAACCAATGTCGCCCTTGGTTTGTTTGGCGCTGGCATCATCATTGGTGCTGCCAGCAATGTTTGCAAAAGATTCACCCGCTTCTACCTTGGCTTTAACGGTTTCAATGAGTTTGCGAGCTTCGTCCTTGCTGCGGTTTTTTGCATCGCCTTCTGCTCGTTGGGCGTCTTTATGGGACACAAGAATTGAAAGCGCGCGCACCTGAGCAGGGCGCACGAATTCGTTCTTGCTGCTCTCCCAGGCGTCCTTCAGGCTTTTTTCATTGGCTGCATCAGCGACATACTTTTTGGCTTCGGCCGAAAGTTTCTCGTTGAACTTTTCCTCACTCGGCTGAACTTGAGCGAACTCAAGGTTAAATTCTGTGCTGTCGCGCACTGCACGATCGCTCAGAATGGACTTGGGTGCGGCATCAGGAAGAGAAATGAGTGTTCCCATTTTTTCGAACGCGAGGGAATCGCGTCCTTGTTTGTGGAAGTCGAGCTCGCTGATAAAGCCGTTCTTAAGAAATTTTTTGTATTTTGCGATGTCGAATTGTTTGGTTTTTTCATCTTGGAACTCGGGGCGTCGGCGAATCCATTGAGCTACCTCTTGGTCTTGCGCCACCCAGCCGAGTCGGGTTGCTTCTTCGAGCATCACCTTCTCTTGAATGAGCTGGTTCAAAGCCGACTGGATGTTCGCCTCGCGACGACCAGGTTCGTTGCCCGTTTGCCGGTCGAGGTTTTCGAAAGCGCGCTGGAGCTCGAACATAGTGACTGTCTGTGAGCCCACGCTTGCGGCCATATTGCGGTCGAGCGATGACCCCCCTGGAGAAATTCCCGTAACGGCAAAGGCAATCACACCAAGAGCAATGACCGAGAATACGGCCATGGATTTAACGCTAGGGGACAGAAGCTTTTTCGTCGACAAACGCATGCATGCCTCTCTGTTGGGCTGAATCACACGGCTCCGACCAGGAAAGGGTCGGTTCCGTGTCTGATGACAGTCTATGACATGAACCTCCCAATTCTTTTAGCATGCAAGCTTCCTTTTTCAACCAATTGGCTTTAAAATAAATGCGTTATCAAAAACGCTCATCCGTTAGGACGTCGCCATGCTCGTGTTTCGTAGATATGGTTTTGCCTTGCTTGTTTTGAGTGCACTTGTGTTTCCATTTGCATTCTATTCGTCCGACGTGGCGACACGGCGCGATCTTTCGTTCGTGGAAAAGCTCGTTTACACGGTCAGCCGTCCTATCGAGCTGACCTTCAATCTTCTGACCCATCAATCCCATGACCTGGTGCGCTCGTATGTTGACCTCCGCGGTGCACGTCAGGAAGCGGATCGTCTCAAAGATGAAAACGCGAAGCTTTCCGTTAGAATTCAGATGCTGCAGGAAGTTGCGAAAGAGAATGAGCGCCTTCAGAAGCTGCTCAATTTTGTGCGGCAGGTGAATCTCAAGTTTGTCTCCGGACACGTTCAGAGTGGTGATCCGAGCTTCCTGTATAAGAGCATTCGTCTCAATCGAGGTGAGTCCGAGGGAGTTCTTCCTGGAATGGGTGTGGTTGCAGCTGAAGGGGCGGTTGGTGTTGTGATGCGTACTGTTTCCAATGCATCCGATGTCCTTTTGCTCAACGACCCCAACTCCAACCTCGACGTGATTGTGGCCCGCAACCGCCGGCGCGGAATGTTGGAGGGTAGCGCAGGGCAGACCATGCTCTTCAAGTATGCTGACCGCGGTAGCCGTGTTCTTGTGGGCGATGAAATTGTCACAAGCGGTCTGACTGGGCCCTTTCCACGCGGCATCGTTGTGGGCAAGGTTTCTCGCATTCGGGTTGAGCCCGATGGTGTGACTCAGGTCATTGAGGTCGAGCCAGCGGTCAACTTTGCTGAGGTTTCAGAGGCTCTCATTCTTCTGCGCAACAGCCGTGAGGTTGATGTGATTCGTCGTGTGGGCGGCACCGACTGGATGAAGAAGCTAGTTGACTCTGTCCCTGGTCGCTCGGGGGGCTGACTATGATCCGCTTGCGCGCTTGGCAGGTTCACGCAACTCTCATGGTGGTTCTCGCCATGGTGATCGTCTATTTTCAGTCGTACATCCTAGGGCGATTGAGCTCGCCTTGGCTTCACATTGACCTCGCAACGGTTTTCGTTGTGTACGTATCCATAGAGCATCTCTTGTTGGGAGCACTGGTGCGCATTTTTGTCGTTGCAGGGCTGATGCACATGTTTTCGGGCGCCCCCGACGGCTTTTACTTGATGTTTTATCTGCTCGCACTGGTGATTTCGAACGTCTTGGCGAAATTTTTTGCGCTGCACAAGCTGAGCAGTCAGTTTTTGATTTTTGCTGGGGTGTTCTGTCTCAAGTTCGTACTTATTTACGTGAGTTTGTCTAAGTTTCAGCGGGTTGCTGACTTTGGTTCGTTTTTTCTTGAGGTGGCCCCTTCGGTTGTCGTGACGACGCTGCTTTCGGTGCCCCTCTTCGCTCTTTTTTCTGCTATCGATGGTTTGTTTGATGCAAGCTCCCGGCGAGACCATCGCCAGGAGCTGCTTGAAAACTGAGGAGTGAGTGGCCTGTGGCTGAGAGTCGATTCCGATCGGAAGTCCTGATCGACGCGAGGCGAATTTACTTCGCCATTGCAGGGTTTGTATTTTTGGTTCTGTGTTTGACGGGTCGTCTTTGGTACCTCCAGATCCTTAAAGGCAAAGATTTTGCAATTGCGTCTGAACGTAACCGTGTTCGTGAGGTGACCCGCCCGGCACCTCGCGGGCAAATTTACGATCGCAACGCCAGTCTCATGCTCTCCAATAGGCCGTTTTTTGACCTTGTGGTAATCCCACAATACCTGCAGAACCGAGAGCAAACGCTCAAGATTGTCTCTGAGCTTTTCAGTATTCCGATTGAGCAAATCGAGAAGCGTTTGGCCGAGTCGGCCGGGGTTCCTCACTTTGTGCCAGTGCGTATTAAGCGCAATCTAACCTTGCACGAAGTAGCCATGATGGAATCCAATAAATTCTTCCTGCCGGGTGTGGATGTCGACACAGCTCCGCGGCGCGATTACCAACGCAGCTATTCCGCACATTTGTTTGGCTACCTCGGCGAAGTCACCAACCGCGAACTTGACACCCTCAACAGCATTTCGCGCGAGCACCAATACCGTGTCGGGTCGATTATCGGAAAAATGGGTGTTGAGAAAAAATACGAGAACAATCTGCGCGGCGTGGAAGGCAAAGACTCGCTGCAGGTTGATGCTTTTGGTCGTCTTCAAACAAGTTCCAACATGGAGCTTGGTCTGCACTCGCGCAAGAATGGTCAGCGTGGTAACGACCTTCACCTTACGATTGACGACGACATTCAACGCGCTGCCGTTGATGCCTTCAGGAATAAGAACGGCGCAGTGATCGCTCTCAACCCTCAGAACGGTGAGGTTCTTGCGTATGTGAGTCACCCCAATTTTAGCTTGTCGATGTATCAAGATGGTTTGACAGGAGAAGACTGGCAGCTTCTCCAAACCAACCCTTTCAAGCCCTTGCTCGACAAGGTGACCGGTGGTGCATATCCGCCTGGCTCGGTGTTCAAAATCATCACCGCATTGGCTGCTCTTGAAGAAGGTGTAACAAATCCTAACCGCACTTATTCATGCAATGGCGTCTTTTCGCTTGGTAACGGCAAGTGGCGCTGTTGGAAGAAAACTGGTCACGGCGTGGTGAACCTTCGCAGTTCGCTCGAGCAAAGTTGCGATATCTACTACTACCAGGTGGGTAACCTTCTCGGGGTCGATCGCATTGCAAAATGGTCGCGGGCGTTTGGTCTTGGTGAAAAAACCGGACTCGATCTCAATATGGAGGTCACAGGGATTGTCCCTTCGACCGAATGGAAATTGCAGACACGCGGCGCACCTTGGCAGAGTGGTGATACCATCAACGTATCGATTGGCCAGGGCTACAATTTGATGACTCCCATACAGATTGCGGTCATGATGGCGGCCGTTGGCAATGGGGGGAAAGTCTATCGCCCGTATTTGCTGAAGCGGATTGTTGATGCTGCTGGCAAGGTGGTTGGCGAAGAGAAGCCTTTGTTACGCCGACGCGTAACATTCAAACCTGAAAATATGGCGCTCGTTCGTGGTGGTTTGGAGGACGTGGTGATGGCGCCCACCGGAACCGGACGCAAGTCACAGGTGCCTGGTTTTGTGATTGCGGGTAAAACTGGAACAGCGCAGACAGCCGCATTGAAGCGCACCAAAGATATGGATGAAATTGCGTTTCAACAGCGCGATCATGCCTGGTTTGCCGCCTATGCTCCCGCGGATAACCCTGAAATTGCAGTTGTCGCGTTGAGCGAATTCGATGGTGGCGGTGGTGGTTCGCAAGCGGCCCCGATTGTACAGCGGGTGCTCGATGCCTATTTGCGCAAAGCTCATCCCGAGAAGTTCCCCATCGGTAAAAACTCTGAGAATCTCGCCGAGCGCAAAACCAAACTGGGGCCCACAACGGGCGCAGGCTCTACTGAGTCTACTGAGGGCACGGAGGCCACTGAGCCTGAAGAGGGCGAAAGCAGTAGCGAAGCGAATGAACCTGTCGAAAGCGATTGACGAAGGAGTATACGGTGCTTTTGTTTTGGCAGCTTGTCAAAGAGCGTTTTCGAGGAACTCCGTGGTCGTTGCTGATCACCGTTTATCTTCTGATCATCATCGGCCTCTTGAATATGTACAGTGCCAGCGGTGGCGAGCTCTCCCCCGGGCGTTTCAACGATCAGGCTCAGTGGGTTTTGCTGGGCACTGTGGCCATGATTTTTTGGGGTGTGGTTCTTGATACGCGCTCAATCGAGCGGTTGTCTGTTTTGGCTTATATCGTTGTATGCGCAATGCTTATCGTTGTTGACTTCAGCGGATACATTGCGAAAGGTTCACAGCGCTGGCTCACCATCGGCCCGATTCGTGTTCAACCCAGTGAACTTGCAAAATTTGTTATAATTCTGATCGTGGCGCGCAGTTTTGTCTTCGTGAAAGGTGTTCAGGAGTTCACGCTCATGACCCTTTGGAGACAGATTTTAATTATTGGTTTGCCGTTTCTTCTTGTGCTTGTTCAGCCCGACCTTGGAACTGCTGGCTTGGTGCTGATGATTGGTGCGTTTCAAATTGCTTTTGTACGGGTCAATTGGACGAGTATTTCTATCGTTGCTTTCTCGGGTTTAAGTCTTTCCGTTATTGCTTGGAATTTCGTCCTTTACGATTACCAAAAGCTGCGCGTGTTAAACTTTATTAATCCGATGCGCGATCCCAAGGGGGCGGGCTACCATTCCATCCAAAGTATGATTGCCGTGGGGAGTGGTGGTGTGTGGGGGCGCGGATTTCAGCAGGGAACTCAGAGCCAGCTCAGCTTTCTCCCTGAGCGACACACCGACTTTGCCTTTTCTGTGTGGGCCGAAGAGCAGGGCTTCGTAGGTTGCCTCGTTGTGTTTGGGCTTTACGTTCTCCTTTTGCTGCAGATTTTTCAGATTGCTGAGAAGGCGAGAGATTCTTTCTCGGGGCTGGTTGCATTGGGTGTTGCCGGCTTTTTTATGTTTCATTTCTTCATCAACGTTGCCATGGTTCTGGGCTTCTTTCCTGTGGTGGGAGTCCCACTTTCGCTTGTCAGTTACGGTGGCAGCCATATGCTCACAGTACTCAGTTGCGTTGGGCTGCTGATTGCTGTTGAACGGCGTCGTGCTATGTCTGCAACCTGAGTCTATTTTCAAAGTATGGAAAGAGGCGCCCCATGAATTCTCCTGAAAATAAGTCTTCGCCGCTGTCGCGTTCAAGTGTTTTTATCATTGGCAGCATAACCACGGCTCTGCTCTCGGGCTTGATTGTTTTATGTGCGCCCAAAAAGCCAGACCTGATTGCAGAGTCTGCAGCACCCCAGAACACTGGCTCAGATCTCGCGGTGGCAGCTTCGGAAGGTGCCACCACAGCTGTCGGACCTTCTGCTCTGCGTGAAGGTTCCCCTGCTGAGAAGCTCTACGGGCGCTTTTGCGCGAGCTGTCATGGTGCAGATGGTCGGGCGCAGACCACTATGGCACGGATGATGAGTCCAGCTCCGACCAATTTCCAGGTTGGTCCTTGGAAGGGTGAGCAAAATGTTGCCGCCATTGTTGAAGTTATCAAAAATGGCAAAGGAGCTATGCCTGGATTTGGCAAGGAGAT
>JBILKQ010000109.1:0-10490 GCA_044376655.1 Silvanigrellaceae bacterium | reverse complement strand
GCTATACCGTGCATTGCACCGCGCTGGATTCAGCAATCAGGCGCTTTCTGAAAGCCGTGCAGATGGCCTGGAATTACGCAACACGCTGATTACGGCCGTGGTGCACTGTGCGCCACCCGACAACAAGCCTTTGCCCGACGAAATTCAAAACTGTCGTGTTTTTCTAAAAACGACTCTGGAGCGGAGCAAATCGACGGCCAGAATCATTTTGGCGCTCGGAAATATTGCCTGGGATGCGGTGTGGAAGGAACTTGAAGCTGAGGGGGAAGTTGAACGTCCGAGAGTGAAGTTTTCACACGGTGTGCAGGTGCAAATGAAGTCGAGCCGATGGCTCGTCGGCAGTTATCATCCCAGCCAGCAGAACACTTTCACAGGCAGACTCACCGAGCCTGCTTTCGATCAGATTTTCAGCACCTGCCGTGAGCTTCTGAATGCGAAAGGTTAAGCTCAGTTGGGGCTACAACCGATTTCCGGAAATCCTTCGACCGTGAACTGCACTTGGTCGCTTTCCACGGTAAATTGGAAGTCATCCCAATCCACTGCGGCAGGCTTGTCTGGAACTTTTCCAAGGATGTGGGCACATGTCTTTTCATTGCCTTCGATCACGTCCATGACCTTTTGCACGCTCAGATCTTTGTTCTCATCCGCCGCCTTTTTGCACGGTTCGTAGGTTTGTTTCGTGTACAAATCAGTTGTGTCTTCGAAACTGATGTTCACTCCCCGACTAATTGTACTTTGCGAGGTTGTGGGTCGTGCTTTGAAAAAGAACTTGTGGCTTGAGTTTGCAGACTCACGATAATATTCCTCGGTTTCGCCGTTTTTGGTCATGCTCACGCGCGGACGCAGCTGGAGAACGTTGCAGTAGCCTTTCTTTGTGTCCACACGAATCTCTTTGTCTGTTTCGTTGCATCTGAAATTTATCCACTCGGTGTTTTTCAGGCCCGCGACTTTCACTGCAAACTCGGTGATTCTCTCGGCCGAGCATTTTGTTCCAGTGATTTTGATGATCGCCTGGGTGTCGGCAATGCCATCACCAATTCCTTTGCGAGGTGG
Source organism: Silvanigrellaceae bacterium (assembly GCA_044376655.1). Lineage (GTDB taxonomy): Bacteria > Bdellovibrionota_B > Oligoflexia > Silvanigrellales > Silvanigrellaceae > RFOM01. The sequence continues at coordinate 9,437 of JBILKQ010000109.1, read as the reverse complement.
CTCTGTCGTTGGAGTAGGGGTGGTTATCGTGACGATCTTGTCGGAGACAACCGTTTTCTTGCACGCAGACAAGACACACAATCCTGCGAGGAGTGCGAATGATGTCCCGAACTGCAGCTTAAATTCGGTGAATATTGATTTCATAATCTCCGGCCTCCCCTGAAACCCTTTTGTTTTCGGAATCATGAAGAAAAAACTTTAGTTTCCGGAAATTCAGTTTGTTAAGTTCTCCGTTAGATTGGCATAGCGGGGAGGGCAGCAACATGACATTGCAGCGGAAAATCGGAAGGATAATTTGTACAGAAAAAAATATGCTTAGTTTATCGGTGTTTGTGATGGCTGTTGCAGGACCTTCGGGCTTTGCCGCATCCGCACAGTTCGCATCGAAGAGTGGTGCCGTCGGGGGCTCTTCGAGCCTGGTTATCAAGGAATGGTTTGCCTTTGGCTCGGGATGCAAGGCATCTTCCAAAGCGGGAAACACTAATCTCAAAATTCAGCGCGGTACCGCGAGCAGCATCAAAGCGCAATTGGGCCTCGATGATTTTGTTTTGAGCGTTCCTGCGGGAGGTTCTGGAGTTCGCGAATGTGCTGTGCGGCTTACGGTCGAGCCGCAGCTGGGATATAGGATCAAGGATCTTGGAGTCAAAGCGCAGATTCAAGCTAAGAAAATTGATTCCGTGCAGCTGCGCTCACGGGTGTTGTTGCTCTTGGGAGAGCGGTTGTTGGCTCGGCAGGAGTGGAACATCCCACCCATGGAGTTTGCCCGTCATCGAAACCAGGATTTGTATTTAGTGCCTGGGTCGCAAGCGGACATGAGTATGCCGCAAACCCCTTGCGGCAAGGCTCAGATTGTTGGTCTCGATTTCACATTTGAAGGCCTGACCCACGCAAACAAAGTTGGGTCTGAGCCTGCAAAAGAGGATTCATTTTTGCGCGTGGTGCCTGGAACACAAACGGAACTTGAGATCTTTTTTGAGAAGTGTCGATGATTGCAAAAAAGACAGGCTCAGAATTTGAGCCTGTCTTTCTTCGGTGCCGAATGTCGATAGTCTCAGAACCCGCTATCGTTTTGCGCACCACCTGAACTTGGAGCGGCTTCTTCTTCTGTGCGAGTCAGCTTAACTTGCTGTGCGTAAAGTTTGATTTTCTCAGCGGTCTCCTGATCGGGCATTCCCGAGGAGGTCAGTGCCTCTTCAGCTTGTCCTGCATAGCTGCGCGCTTCTGATTTGAGTTTGTCCTTATTCCAGGCAATCAAAGACTTAATTTCTGATACGGTCGCTTCATCCAGATATTTCGATGGTTCAACCAGAGCAAGCATTTTACTTAAATCGGACGCAAGTTTGGATGTCTCATAGTATCCCAGTGCACACCAATCGACTCCCGGAATCTCACATGGTGCAAGCAGATCCGCTTTGACTCTCTCGTAGTCTTTGAAAAGAGCCTGCAGCGCAGCCTTTAGGTCTTTTTGATTCATGACGTTGCGCGTTCGCAAAGAGTTGATATCAGATTTTGCAGCTGTGAATTTCGCCTTCGACTGTAGCTTGAAGCTTTCTGCTGTCGTTGGCTTTGAATTCAGGATAACAGTAACTGTCTTTTTTGCCATATCTTCACGGCCCATCTTTTGATAAACCGCGAGCAAATTGAAGTGAACTGAAATCACCTCATCAGGACTCTTCACAAGTTTTGAAAGTCTTTCAAGAGCACTCAAGGCAACATTTTGGTTGTTTGCCTTCTGCGCTATTTCTGCGATGGTCCGCAGAATCTTGACTTGGTCAGCCGGATTTTTCAAAGTTTTAAGATATTTTTCATATTCCGACAGAGACTCATTGGTGCGATTGGCGAGCCTGTAATTTTCGGCAGCCTTCAGCGCAGCAATGCGTTGCGTGCCCTCAAGAGGATACAGGGTATTATAGATCTGATAGTGTTCCGCAGCCTTCAAATAGAGTTTATTTGAGCTCGACATCTCTGCTGTGGTCCAGCGGATCTCTTTGGCTGACGCGAGTTTTGGGTACTGTTTCAAAAAGAGCTCAAAGGCAGAAAGAGCCAACTCAGGTTTGTTCGCCTGGAAGTAACTTGCGCCGGCACGCTCCAGGGCGATGGGTGCCTGTGTCGACACAGGGAATTCCTTTTGGAATGCCATGTACCTGCCAGCACTGGCTTCGTACTGCTTCGCTTCATACTGCTGTTTGGCAATTTCGAACACTGTGCGTTCGAGCAGCCTTGGTAGGTCTTTGTAGGGGTCGCGCGACGGAATGATCGACATGCGTATAAACATGCGCGCGAATTTTTCGACGTCGACGAGCTCTTTGCGCTGTGTAAGTGTGTCGAGGAGGAATGCCGCAGAGTCGGGAGAGAAAGTTCCTCTGGGATGCTTGGTAAAGGCTTCCTCGTATCGCACCATCGCTGGCTTTTGTTGTCCTGAAAGCAGTTGCACAAAGGCGGTGAAGAAAAGATACTGCTCAGCCTCGTGCGGCGGCAAGAGTGGACGCAGCTTGTCTGCGTTGCTGATGTAGCCTGCAGGGACAGCTGCATCGCCGATAAGTTTGGCTCCAGATCCAATCTTGATGTCTGTTCCAAGTCCCATCATCTGAGAGCGGGATTTGAGATTCAGCACATGAGCCGTGATTCGATTCTGCCTGTCACGGAATCGAGGGAGCAGCGGCTCGCTGCGCCTGATGACTTCATTGTATTGCTTGGTCTGGTAAAGCGCATCAATCACACGCAGAGCATAATCCTCACGTGCGGCATAGTAGCCGAAGCCCCGCACGAAGAGATCATGAAGCGCTACAAATTGATCGGCTGTGTTTTTTTCGGGAGTCATTTTAAAGCGCGTGCCAACCAAATTGACCGTGTGCACGAGCTGTGAATCCAGCGGAGTTTGCTTTTGAACGCCGCGAGAAATGGCACGTTCCCAGGCAAATTGCATCATTCGTAAATCATTCGACGCAATGTTCAAATCAAGCATGCGCAATTCAGCTTTAGTCTTAACGTCTTCGGAGATGGTGCCAACAGCCAGCGCATCGCCGTATGCCTTGAGGGATGCTTGGAGGTTCTTGCTGTAGTTTGCCAGCGCGAATTGCTCAAGGTAGCTGCGGGCGTACTCGAGAAGATCGTTGTTCACGAGCGTCTGGGTAATTTCAGGATTAATTGTTGCCGAGCTTTTGAGTCCTGATGCAATCAACATGTGGGAGGCAGCCTGGAGAATGGCTCCCGGGGTGCGTTCTTTGTCGCCGCGTCGGATACCACGGCATGTGGCGATCACTTCCTGCAAAATGGCAACAGCCTGACTGTGCTTGTTGGTGATCATTTGCTGTTCTGCAATCAAAAGTTTGAAAGCAGCCGATTCATATTGATCCGTTGAATTCTGGGCAATGCTTTCAAGACTTCCGAATGGGCTAGGGAGTCGACCAGCGCCGGCATCAATAGCCGTACCGACAGCGGCCAATTCACGCACGTCGTCTGGGTTACCAGCCTTCACTGCAGCAATTGCCTCATCACGTACGCTGGGATCTCCCAAGCGCATGCGTGCAATGAGTTGTTTATATTTCCATTGCTTCGCGTTTGGATTCTTAGGATTATTGAGCAGCATGTCGTAGTAGCGTTGCGCTTGTTGGCGGCGGATGTTCTTCAGTGTTCCGGCAAGATCGGGATAGCTAGGGTCAGTGACACCAACAACACGCATCCATTCAAACACCAATGCTTGCTCTTCATAGTAACGCAACATGGTGAGGTTTGCGTTGATTGCAGCCTCGGATTTTGGTGAAAGTTTTTTCAGGTCAGCGGCAAGTTTTCTGATTTGTTCAAGGCGCATCTTTGTGGCTGTGGGTTTGTAATCCAGAGTTTCAAGAAGCTGGCGGTCACGTCCGGTGAGGTCGGCAGGAGTCTGATAGCGCTTGACGGTTGGACCCTTGAAAATGGGGTCAGTTGTGAGCGCCCATGGCTTGATCATTGCGGGAGGTTTGGACGTGTCAACTGCGTCGCGGCTTGGGTTCGCTGCGGCAGTCGGTTCCTTTGCCTCTGTGTTTGCAGTGCTTTGTTCAGGGGCGGTGTTGCGGGGCGCCTTTGCCGGTTCGCGCCGTTGGGTTGCGCCTTCGGATTCAGTTTCTGCTGTTTGTTCAGTGGCCGCTTCGTCGTTGTACTCGTCGTCTTGTGCTTGAGCTGCAACGACTGTGAATAAACTCAGCCCAATGACCGTAGAAAAGAACAAAGAACGCACGAACTGGGCAGACAACATTCTTTGACGATTGCTCTTCACAACTCACCTCACATGAACGATCCCTGAAACTTGCAAGGCCATGCAACTTTCAGGGTATCGGCCAATGAGTCTGAGAGTTTAGTCAAAAAATCTTAGCCCGCGGGGCAGGTTAGCCAACCCATGGTTGCATAAAACTTAATGTCATACTGGTCAGCACTCAGCAGCAGGTTTTGAGCATCGCTGGTCTTGCTTCCCTGAACCACCAGGCGTGAGGTGAACAGGCCGACGGGGTTGAACGACGGGAGACACCACATTGCTGAGCCAGGCGCAGATACGAGGAAACTGTTGGTGGTCTGGCGATAAGCCGCTGGCTGGTTGAAGGTTGTGCCATAGGGCAAGTTTACAACAAGTGGGTTGACCGGAATTCCGAAGAACGTGCCCTGGGTAGCAATACTTGCCGATGCACCACTGCTCTTAATACCTCCATAATAGAGCGTTTGTTGAAGGTTCGCAGCATAAAAGCCACGTGCGATTTGTGCAGGGACCGCCAGTGTACAGGCTTTGCGGGCCGCATAAGGCAAACCTGAGTTTGCTGGGAGGTCGACACCCAGGTTCGAGAAGATGAACTGGATTTGGTCGCCTGCTGCGATGGCAATAGTATCGCTACCCATAACGCAGCCTGTTCCATTCGCTACAGCCTGCTCGACTTTCCAATGTGCTGTTTGTGCCCAGCCGGAAGATGACCAACCCAGAAGGGCCATCATCGAAGTGAATCCCAAAGTTTTTAACATCATGAGTCTCTCCTTTCTGTTATTTTTACTGAAGCTGCTAATCGCAGCCCCGGCGAAGATATTTAATCCCCCTTGAAAAGACTCAGTTGAAATTTTCCAATCTGAAAAGATGCAAAATAAAGCGATTGCTTGCTTATTTCGTTCTCGCTCTGCGGTTGGAGTTGTTCGTGTTGCTAGGTGAGCGGGTCAACTTTATTTCTGCCGACTCTGTTTTTTTTCTTAGGTCCTTATTTTTTCTATTTTCTTTTGGTGGTCTTTATAGACTCCTGAGTTCATCTTGTTTTTTGGTTTTTTTCGATTCTGCTTAAGGAAGTTAAATCAGATAAGTTAAATAACGTTAAAGTGAGTTAATCACAAAAACGTAAATAAACTAAACAGAGTAACGTAACACTGTGGAATGTTCAATTTTGATAACTCACATTATGTTGCAAACCGATTCAGAACGGAAAATTAAAAAAAATCCAAGAAAAAATGGGTTTTCAAAGACACACCCCAATCCAACCCACTTCAAAAGTGAACCCGATAAAAAAACCAGCGAGTGCCTTTCTGATGAGCATTCGCCTCGGAGTGTGTATTGCGGATTGTTGGGAGTCGCTGCACGCTGTGCTGTCCATGTTTGAGGAGAGCCTGTGTAGGCAAATTCCAGTTTTCATGGAGGCGGCGTGCTTAAACCTGCTAGATCAACGCTTGATGGATATAACCAGAGTTTCATTCGAAGAGAGGCATAGCTGTAGGCCGTGCCGAAGAAACTTGGGTTTCCGGCCTGGTTGTACCATCCGAAGGTCGAGTATCCGTTAGTTCCACCGTAAATGATTCCCGAGTAGTCGCTGCCTGTCCAACTGTCACCACTCGTTTCATGATGAAATATGCTATAAACGTAGGCTGTAAGAACAGGCGCTGCTAGAGTTTTGAGAAGTGGAAGCCGGTTCGCATTTTTCATCAGGTGAATATTATTTGCTGGCGGTTCGCTCACGCTCTCCCATGAATTGGCAGAGGTCTCCATCTGAGCCACCAAACGCCAATTTCCCGCGGTGGTTGCATCTGATGCGTTCCAGATTTTTAGCCAACGCGCGTCGTCGATTACTTTTGAAACATCATCCGGCCGCACTACTCCAGAGACTTGCGTAGGATTAAGGACATTTTGTTTGATAATGCCAATAAGGTAACGATTGCTTTCCTTGTAAAGGCATCCAATGCCTGTGAGATAAGCTTCATCACTGGCACACTTGGTTGCTACGATCGTTGATGTCGTTTGGGTTGCTGGAGCTGTAACAGAGCTCTCCGGAATTGCGTACCGAACAACTACCCGCCCATGACCACCCACGGCTGTTTTCCAGTTTGCGGAGTAACCGGGAATTTGAACGGCATTGATTTTATCACCGCCCATGCCTATCCCTGCAACATAATCAATATCTGATTGGTTGGGAGGATTTTTTCCGCTTCCGCTGAGACAGCGAGCCAAGGAATATGAACGCCCGCCTGTTAAACGATACACTCCCGCAGGATCCGTGTAATCGTGGACACCGCTAGAGCCTGCGTTGCCGCCAAGCACCGAGCCGTCGTTTGCTAGACCAATATAGCAGCTTCCACCCCCACCCCCACCGTTCGTTCCGCCGTTTCCTCCCACTCCAGATGCACCTCCGAAGTATCCACCACCACCAGCGCCAGGGCCCCCACTTCCTCCGTTACCTGATGAGGCTCCCCCTCTCATCGCGGAGCCTTTGTTGTTTCCAACTTGTCCACCCTCAGACTGTGTTCCACCTGCGCCGGGATTGTTCTCGCCACTTCGAGCGATCAGCCCGCCACCAGCAGCTCCGTTGCCTTGGCGCTTCGCGCCACCAGGCGTGTACCAACCGGCACCGCCCCCACCACCAGCAACCAAAATGAGATTCTGCTGGGTTGTGCCTGAGTATATGTTCGATGATCCACCACCGTCACAGCCGCCATTGAAGCCGGCCCCACCATTTGGATAGCCGCCCGCGTTTGAACTTGTTTTTTGTCCGCCCTGTCCAACTTGCACCGATATAACTTCGCCGGGTTGAACCGAGACCACTGCCGAGGAGAAACCACCTGCGCCTCCATAATCTGCCGTGTGCGATGCAGAGTAGTTGGGCGTTTCATCAAATACACAGCCGCCCGCGCCCCAAGCCTTTATTTCGATTTGAGTGACACCCTGTGGAACAGTAAAAGTCTCCACTTTCCCGGAATATTCAAATGCCTTCATTTGTGGAACGCGCTTTTCACATTTTTCATGTGGATATTGTCCAGACCATGCACCAAAGGTGCCATTTGAACATGCGCGTGATTGAATCTCGCTGATGCACTGCCCACTCGTATTGCTTATGGACTCTGCAAAGCGTGTTCTCGTTTCAAATCCACCGTGCGGAGTCGAGCCACAAGAGACAGGTTGTTCAACGTTACAGGCAGACGCTGTAAACGAGCCCGACCAATTCGAGAAAAGACCATTGGTACAAGTTCTGACTTGTGTCTCTTGTTGGCAATTTTGACCGAATGCCACGTTTGTCGAGAGAAACATTTTTCTTGATTCAGTTGTTCCACTCGCCACGTCACCTTTGCAAGCGGCAGCTTCTTGGACTGAGCATTTTTCGAAGGTCAGAGTGCCGCTCCAGTTCGAGAGTGTGCCATTTGCGCATGTACGCGCCTGTACTTCTGACTGACAGTTTCCACCAAAAGGAACTGAGCTAGAAGCGTACATCACACGTGTTTCAACACCATCATGGGCGATTAAGCCGCATCCCAAAGCAGGGAGGATGGAGCAATTGGGCTCTGTAAATTTCCCACTCCATGGAGAAAATATTCCGTTGTTACAGGTGCGCAGTTGAACCTCGGCCGTACAAGCTTTTCCATAAGCAACTGCTGACTTTTCGTAGCGTACTTGCCTCTCCAATTCGCCATGCGCGACTAACCCACATGAGGCTGGCTTTTCCACGCTGCAGGAATCAAAGGTCGCAGAACCTGACCAAGGGCTCCAAGTTCCGTTGTTACATGCTCTGTTGCGCACTTCAGGCTGACAAGACTCTCCAAATTTAGCACTTGCGGATATATATTTGGTTACAGACTCAACAGTGCCACTTGCAGTTAAACTTCCATTTGGTCCTTCGCAGGCAGCAGCCTTTTTAACAACACAGGTTGATTTTGGCGAAGAGAATTTAGAAGGAGCAAAGGACAGCTGGCCATTGTTGCAAATGCCAACCAGATTTTCAAATTGACATTGCGACCCAAATTCAACTTCAGCTGTTTCATAAACTGTTTTCGCAATTGGATCGCCATGATTCAAGGTCTTCAAAGGTGAACTTGTGTCAACGGCGTACTGACATTTCTTGGGGGCTTGCACGTTGCAATTGTCAAAACTGAAACTGCCCGAGAATCCCGTTGATTTGCCATTGAAGCAGCTCGCGACTTGAACCTCAGACGCGCATTGGTTGCCGAATTGAGGAGTTTCCTCTTTGTACTTAATGCGCGTTGCAATCCCTCCATGTGCAATTGTGGGATTGGTGCATGCTGCGGGCTGCTGAACTTTGCAGGATTCATTCGAATAGGTTCCACTCCAGTCGGTGAAGTTACCATTGTCACAAAACCGAACTTGGAGTTCTCCTTGGCAAGTGCTTCCGAAGCTGGCCTCTGCTGTTTTGTACCTGATTCTAGTATCGGTTGAACCGTGTCCCCTGCCATCGCACTGCTTCGGCTCACCAATAGCACAAACGCCTTCGTCGTATGTTCCGCTCCAAGGGCTCCATACGCCCGAGTTGCAGGAGCGTGTTTGGATTTCCTGCTGGCAATTCTCACCAAACGAAACAGACAAAGCTTTGTAACGGATTCTGCTCTCTTGCGAGCCGTTGATTCCTCCCACACAATCCAACGATCTTTGTACAACACAGTTTTCAGAGGAATAACTGCCAGTCCAATCGCTCCACTTGCCAGCATTGCAAACCCGAGTTTGTGTTTCGGTTGCACATGCTTCGCCAAAAGAAACACTTGACCTTTCAAATCTGAGCCTTTGTTCAATGCTTCCTGCTGATTTGCCGTCACAGGTTGATGGCTGAAATTTAGACGAAACATTCGCATCAAATGCGTTGTCGCGGGCATCCACAACAAGAGTTTCTTCGAGCTTTAGCCCTTTGTTCGTTGCAAGCCCACAGCCACTCAAAAATGTGACGCAGAGAAAACAGTAGGTTTGAGAAAGGTGAGTTTTTCTCATGCCACATCCTCTTCTTTAGAACCGGTCTATTGGAGAGTCCGTCGGCGTCTGAGATAGAATGCTTTAACCGAAAGATTTTTGCTCAAAGAGTATTTTGGAAAAGTGGGTGTAACATGCTGGATCTAAGAGGTAATAAAAAAATCTCAAAGACCGACAAGAGTTCTGTCCTGTGCTGTTTGTTTAGAGCTTAGAAATTAACTTTCAGAGTCTTCAGCAGGGATCGGTTTTCAGC
>JBILKQ010000108.1:0-10503 GCA_044376655.1 Silvanigrellaceae bacterium | reverse complement strand
GATTTCATATTGCCCCGGACAAGCAGAGAATCCATGCAGTAAGAGCGCCACGCCTCGGAACCGGACGCCTGGCGGTGGGGAATAGATTTGCGGTTCGCACCCAAATTGTAACGTGCCCGGATGCAGAGCGCGCATCATCTCCCATTTTTCAAGTACATCTTTGGGGATATTCGGCGAGGCGGCATCAGCCCACATTCCTGAGGACCATGTTGTTGCAGACTGATTTTGTGATGAATGGGTGCGCTCATTGTAGGCACGAGGTTGTCCACTGGGAAAGGTCAGTGCAGCCCAAAGGCACAGTTTCCATGCTGCAGAGTTCATTCTTTTCCTCACCGGATTGAGGGTGTTTTTCTCGGTGGCAAAGTGAATTGTGCTCTGAAGGGTGTCCCACTTTTGGATTGATTTGGGTATCAGCAAGTTTTTCTTTTTCACCCATGTTCGCCGTCGGCCCTGGGGGCCCACTTAGATGTTCTTTTGGCTTTTGGTTTGAAGAATGATTTTGATAATCCTGCAAAAGAACGAGTTTTCTCTCAGTTATATTTGGTGCGTTTGTGCCATGGATGGCGGTTTGAGAGGGGAAAATTCGAGTATCGCTTGTCTTTTGCCAGCCAATCAGCGAAATCAGAGTGTCATCTAGGAGAATACAATGGTTTCGAAGCGTCTAGAGGTTGTGCGGAACATCGACCCGAACAGTTCAGTCTCGCTTCGTGCGATCGACGAGATGTTCGGTGATGACGGCGCGCCTTTAACAATCATATTTTTGTGTCTGCCGTTTTTATTCCCAATGCCTATCCCGGGAATATCGACTGCGTTCGGTTTGGCAATTATTCTTTTAACAGTCCGAATCATTTCACCCTACACGCTGCCTTTGCCTCGCATTGCAGATCGGATTGTTCTCAATGGCAAATCCGTGTCTGCCATTGCGAATAAAAGTCATTCTTACGCTGTACGCATCGAAAGTTATCTTAAGCCTCGCGCTCAGTTCATGACATACGGAATTTCGAAGTGGCTCTCAGGATTGGGAATGATTCTCTCGGCGGTCGCTTTGGCGCTCCCTATTCCGCCCGTTATTCCTCTCACAAACACTCTCCCGGCGTTGGCGATTACGTTTTTTTCACTTGGTCTGCTGATGCGTGATGGCCTGATGATCGTTTTGGGGCATCTAATGCACCTCACCAGTTGGGGGTATTTTTTGTCGGTTGCGAGCATTGCCTTCTCGTTCGCAATAAAGTTTTTCGAATTTATCAAACCCTATATCCAGCTCTGAGCTTTTAATTTTTTACCCCAAGTATCTAAAATCATACGCTTTAATTTATGCTCCGGTTGTGCAAACCCTTTAGTCATGGGCCCGTTGAACCGATCCCTACATGCGCTTGTGTGTTGGCTTGTAAGGGGAGTGCATGACTTGGATTTTTTCTCTGCTCTTTGCCACTTTCGTTCTGATGGCCTGTAAGCCTAACAAAACGACCGAGTCTGCAGAAAAATCGATTACCTTGAAAGACACTCCAGCTGGAAAATGGGTTGCCTCGATTTCCATTGGTGGTGATATGCCCGCCAAAGAGACTCTGTATCTCGCTAAGGTTCTCAAAGAAACCTTTGGAAGCGTAGCTGGGGGTAACTATCAGCGTGGCTTTCATGTGGATGACAAAAGCGGAGTAAAGCCGACCAAGGCGTTTGTAATTGAGCAATTTGGCACTCTGAAAAACAGCATACGCTCATATAAAGAAAAGAACCCAGGTGCACCCACAATGTTGGTTCTCAGTCTGACAGGACACGGGTTTGGTCGCGCTGCACTGAGTGAATACGCCACTGATGAATACATTATGGTTGTGAATAACTCGGTCTCTGACTTCAAAAATCCTGATGATTATTTCTCCGGTCGAGAACTCGCTCAGTTGATTGCTGGTCTTGAGGTTGATGAAACCTTGGTTTTTGTTCAGAGCTGCTTGAGTGGTGATTTTGCGAAGGTTAGTTTTTTGAATCAATATGGCGCGCACTTGTCACAAGAGGCGAATCGCCTCAAAATCAATCTTGCTGTGATTACGCCTGTGCATGAATTGCTTTTCAGTCCCGCAAACGGGATCGAGCCTTTGATTGCTGAAGCATTCAAGGAACTGCGAGCGGGTTCGGGTGATGTAGCAACATATGCGATGTTCAAAGACACCCTGATGCGCAAAGTGTGCGAGAGCCAAATGTTTATGCCCCGCTCGGCTTTTGTTGATGCTTCTGCTGTCTTGCCAAGTGCCTTGGCAGGCCGTGTAGATTTGGCAATGGGGATTGAGCCGCAGTTTTTTGAGAATATCAGCCCTAACTTGCCGCTGATTTTGACGACAAAAGGAATGAAGAAATGGGAAAGTAAAACCTTGCCCTTGCCTCCCCAGTCGGCAAAGAGTCAAAATGTTCCACTCTCCGCATCAACAATGGAGGTGTGTGAGAGGAGCAAACAAAAATCGCAAATTAAATTCAGCGCACTCGAGAATGAGCGTGTCAGGTACAAAAAAATATACTTGAAGTGCCAGACTGAAAAGGATCCCCGTTATTGCCTTGAGAAGAATTTCTGAGAGCCGATTTTCGCTTTGTCGCATAGCGAAAGAGGCGAGCCGAGCTCAAAGAGATTCGGTGAGAAAGGCGGTGGCTCACTGTGGCCTGAATCCGCTACAGCCTTGTTGTCCGACGTAAGTTGAAGAACCGTCTGCGCGGTACAATAGCCCGTTCACGCATGCGGCGTCGAACATAAGAACGGCTTGGGCACAGCCGCTGCCTACGCTTTGTGTCCAGCCACTCCAATGAAAAAGAGTTGCATTTGCACAGAGAAATGAAGCGCTCATCCTAGCTTGTGCGCAGGCGCCCTGTCCAACATACCTGTTTTGTCCGTTGCTTAAATACACACTGCCTGCCACGCATGCGACTCGTCCAAATATTTTTGCATCGTCGCAGCCGGAAAGCCCGACATAAACTTCCTGTCCGTTGGGTTTATAGAGTGTTCCAGAGACGCACATAAAACTTTCTGTTTGTGCGACCGCGGTTGCGCTATAAAGCGTGAAAAGACCGAAGGCGGATACATGTTGAAATTTCATGAACGTGTTCGCTCCAATGCAATTTGGCCAGCGCTCGCCTTATTGTCCAAGGTTTGAACAGTGTCGATAGTTTCTTTGCAAGATGGAATTTTTTTTCTCATAAAAACAAGAAATAATTGAGATAATTTATCGGGCTCGACGCTTTCCGAGACGCCGACAGGTTGGAACAGGATTTGCTGGTACCTCGGCGTCGTCAAGGCACGACTGTGTCTTCAACGGGGTACACTCCAGATGGCGAGGTCAATATGAAGGGATTCCTCTGCACTGTATTGCGTGTCTCAGCGGTCCTAGTCGCACTCACGGGTTGCGGAACTCAGCCGAATCAAGAGACAGAGAGCAATACCGAAACACTCAACGTAGTGAGTGCTCCAACCGAGCAGACACCCTCTGAGTTTTTACAGAAAAACCGCTTTCATCTGATTACCCCAACGGGCGAGAAGATCTTTGCAGCTATGAAAGCCTGGGAAGCAGGGCAGGTTGCAGAAGCGAAATACTTTGCTCAGCCTGCAATGTGTGCCACCAATGCATCTCGTGTTCTGGAAATGGCAGGGATTAGATCTTACAGCTCGCCACTGCTCATGACCATGGTCAATGCGGTACGTAAGCGCGGTGGTTTGGTGATGGAATTACCCAAGAACCGTGCTGAGATCGCCAAGATGGTGAAAACAGTTTTCAATGGCCGAATTCCTGTTGGTTCGTTTGTGAGCGGTTGCTTGAACAAGGACTGTTCGGGCCAGGCGGGCGATGGTCACATTGCGCTGGTTGGCGATATTGATGAATCTGGATACATAAAAATCTATCACAACAACTGGTATCGACCCGACAACAATCCTCAGCGTCAGTGGTTCCCTTACATGATTCCGATGGAGTGGTACAACAAAGGCTTCCGCCGCAAGTGGATGCCAACTCCCTGGATCTACCTGCACAGGGATTCCGCCGGTGCACCCAAAGATATCCAGGTTCGTTTGCCTGAGATCGATGATCTCGATCCGACCAACTACTACGTGACTTTGACGATTCCTGTTGAGATTCTAAACGAGGTCAAGGCCAACAAGGGTCTTATCACGGATGGCAAAGGTCTGGTGCAGAGCTTCTCTGCAGGAGTGGCCGCTCCGCCGAAAGCGAATACACCCTGCACCACAGTGAAGGTCAGCGATCCGGCCGATCCCAAAGGTGTAAATCTGCGCGAGGCTCCCTCGGGTAATGTGCTCTGCATGCTTCCGAACGGTTCGAAAGCTGAGCTTCTTCGAAAAGAGGGATCTTGGGCGCGGGTGAAGGCACAATGCAACGGCAAGCAGGTTGAAGGGTTTGTGTTTTCAGCCTTCTCGCAGAGCTTCTGTACCCAGTGAACCCGTCGGTGGCTTAGAAATCACCGCATTGTGTGGGATCGGTGTCTTTGAGATCCGCCACCCGCACGCCGGCCTGAGTGAGGCGCAAACGAATTCCCGCGAGCACGTCTTGCGGGATTTCTTTTTCTCGAGCGAGAATCCAAATAGGTGAATTGCCGGGGCTGACGATAACGGCGTATTCATAGTTCTCGCCCAATTCGGTCACAACATAATTCACTCGACCGAAGGAAATGGGGCCGAAACTCACAGCGAGGCGGCTGGGCCTAGACGGATCTTTAATCTTAGCTTTGCCAACAATGTCCGAGATATTTCCCTGTTCATTCACGCACGTGTTTGTGACCTGAATTGTTTTCGAGTCCAGTTGTTCGTATTCGGCTTTTGCGCATTTGCAGCCGCGCTGGAAAAACGGGTTGGTGCTTTGAATTTGATACCAGGTTCCAACAAACTTTTCTGGTTCGAGGTTTAGGACGCCATCGAGGTTTACGGCGTAGGCCGATTGAGCACAAAACAGAGCGGACATGAGTACAAATAGACGACGCATTTTAGACCCTCCTGTTCACGGGTGTATAATTTGCTCAAACATAGTGCGTCTAGGTTATCTCCTTCAATTGAGCAAGTTTCGAATTTGACAATCTTTTGCTCTCCTGGATATCTCTCCTGGCATGAATGACTTTTCTTTACTTGCACAGCTCTTCCCTGCGCTTGAACCTTCCTGGCAGGGATTGCTTGCTACCGAAACCTCACAACCCTACATGATGGAGTTGGCTGATTTTCTCGCGCGTGAGCAGGATGTCGGGAGTGTTGTTTATCCGCCCCAACAAGATGTCTTTCGCGCTCTCGAACTCACCCCTTTTCCTGAAGTGCGCGTTGTTGTTTTGGGGCAAGATCCCTATCACGGCGAGCGCCAAGCCAACGGCCTTGCTTTTGCGGTTCATCAGGGCGTGAAGATTCCTCCCTCGCTGCGAAATATTTACAAGGAATTGAGTGCTGACCTGAAATGCCCTCCTCCTCAGGAGACTTCTTTGCTGGGATGGGCGCGTCAGGGCGTGCTGCTGCTCAACACGGTTTTGACCGTGCGTGCACACGAGGCTTTTTCGCACCGAGGTCGTGGCTGGGAGCGTTTCACTGAAAAAGTGATCGAGTCGCTCAATGCTCATCCCGAACCGCTGGTTTTCATGCTGTGGGGTGCCCCTGCGCAGGAAAAGGCGGCGCTTGTCAGAGATCCTCGCCATCTCATTTTGCGAGCCCCGCATCCCTCTCCCCTGTCTGCACATCGCGGCTTCTTTGGGTGTGGGCACTTCTCGAAAGCAAATGAATTTCTCCAGCGCGTCGGGCGCCCGATGGTCGATTGGCGGTCGGTGAGTTGAACAGCAGTGTCTAAGCTTTAAACATTTGAATTCAGAAAAATGGCCGTCATTTCGGTGCACTGAGCTGGCATAGTGGTTGCTCAGTGGTCCTCAGATTCCATTCGGGAGGATTTGCCATGAAGACTACGAACCTGTTCAAAACTCTTTCGATGTGTGCTCTTCTTGTTGCCGGTGTTGTTGCTTGTGGTGTTGAGAAGCAACCAAGTTCCTCCGCACAGTCTCTACATAGCGAGCACGAAATTGCACGGCAAACTATTGTGAAGTGCAACGGTAAGATTTCGGCAGAGTCACAGCTTGCGCTTGAATTGTCCAAAGCCTGCCGAGAGCAGAATGCAGAACTCAAGGCCAAGGGTTACGCCGCTTGCCAGGAGGACTTTTGCTCTGAAGCGCTGAAGCTGTCCCCTTCAAAGAAGCGGCTCAACGCTGAACTTCAGTCTGATGGCAACTCGCTCGAGCTCCACGTGAAGCTTTCGACTGATTTCTCAATGGCCACAACCGAGAAAAGCGCACTGATTTGTTATGCGCCTGTGCTGAAAGCGCGTGAGCTGCTCAATAGTGTCGGGTCGCGCTGCGACTGAAATTTTAGCTGTCCATTTTCCCCCTAGATTTTTGGAAGACACGCGCCTGCGTGTCTTCTTTTTTTTTCGACTAGATTGCGATTATCAGGAACAAACCCTATATTTAATAGGGAGACTTTTTATATGACTACCATCCCGTTTCTTGGAGATCTCGTTCTTGTGGCGACCATTGCTGCAGGAATCGGCCTGGTACTGAGGCGTCTCAAGATCCCCACCATTGCTGGTTTTCTGTGTGCAGGCGCGCTGCTTGGGCCGCATGGATTTGCACTGGTCGGAAGCGATGATTTCATGGAACGCCTGTCAGATGTTGGGGTAGTTCTTCTCCTCTTCACTATTGGTCTTGAGTTTTCTTTGGCACGGCTGCGCGATGTTTTTAGGCAAGCAGCCATTGGTGGCTCTGCTCAGATGATTCTCACCATTGTGGTGACCTACATCATTGCTCGTGCTCTGGGAGTTTCACCTGCACAGGGAATTTTTTATGGATTCGTCTTTGCTCTCTCGAGTACTGCAGTTGTGTTACGGCTGCTCTCTGAGCGTGGTGAGAGCGATGCTCCGCATGGACGCTTTATCCTTGGCACTTTGATTTTTCAGGACCTTTGTGTTGTTCCCATGGTCCTCATGATCCCGCTGCTCAACTCAACACAGTCATTTGTCTCCAGCTCGCTGGAAATTGTGCTCGCTTTGGGTAAAGCCTCTGCACTTATCGTCGGTACCTTTTTTCTTTCACGGATTGTTGTGCCCACACTGTTCAAGTGGGTTGATGCCACACAAAGTCGGGAGATTTTTCTGCTTGCCGTGATCAGCCTCTGTTTGGGAACTGCGTGGCTAACGGCACAGGTTGGCTTGTCGCTGGCACTCGGAGCATTTCTCGCTGGCGTGATTGTTGCCGACACAGAATATGGTCACCGTGCCATGGGAGATATTCTCCCTCTGCGTGATATTTTCCTCAGTTTGTTTTTTGTGTCACTTGGCATGTACTTCAATGGCAATCTCATCCTCAATCAACCCCTCACAGTCGCTCTGCTTTTGTGTGGCTTTTTGTTTCTCAAGGGCTTTCTTGCCACGCTCTCTGCATTGCTACTGCGCTTTCCTGCACGTGTGGCTTGGCTGTCAGGTGTGGGGCTTGCTCAATTCGGTGAATTCGGTTTCGTGCTCACGCAGGTGGCATTGGCTGAGGGTGTTGTGACTGCGCCCGAGGTTGCACCCGTACTCACTGCAGGTGTGTTGAGCGTGTGCCTTACGCCATTGCTCTTGATGGCAGCCCCACACATGACCGCAGGTGAGCGTATTCTTGCCCCGCTTGAGAAGTTGTTGGGTGTGAAGGGCATTGATTCTGTGCGAATGCCAAGAGATACCGTGAAAGATCACGTTGTGATGATTGGTTTTGGAGTGGCAGGGCAGCAGTGTGCGCGTGAACTTGCAGATCGCAAGCTGCCTTTTCTCGGAATAGAGCTCAATGCCAACAATGTTCGTGTTGGCCGCGCAATGAAATTGCCCATTTACTATGGAGATGCTTCGAGTTCTGAGGCATTGCGGCACGCTCATCTGAACAGTGCCAAGCTTGTGTTGTTGATGATCAACGATCCTCAAGCTGTTTTGCGTATTATTGATGCAGTGAGGCGAGAGAACCGCGCAGTGCCTATTTTGGTGCGCACACATTATGTAGCCGACCGGGATCGTCTCTTGAAGCTGGGGGCAAGCGAGGTCATCGTTGAGGAAATTGAGGCAGCTCACGCCATGGTGGCCAGGATGCTGAACCTGATGACCAAAACCTGATTAAAGAGTAGCAGGTGTAATTCGGCTCGGTGTGTTGGTTGTGAGCACTCGTGTGGAGGTTTTGAGCTGTGTTTTTTGTTCCGTTCCAGCAGGTTTCAACTTATCAAGGTCATTTGGGCGGAAAGGGTGCGGTTTTAGGCTTGCTCGCAGGGCAGGGCTTCCCAGTTCCAAGCGGTGGCATTCTCACCCGTCCACCCACATCCGAACACGAGTGGACTCAAATCATCTCCTGGTGGGCAGGTGCCGGCCACCCACCTTTGGCCGTGCGCAGTTCCGCTTTGGGTGAAGACTCTCATGAGTTGAGCTACGCGGGACAAAACCAGTCATTCCTGAATGTGCGCGATGAAGTTCAATTGCGCGATTGCGTGCACCGTTGCTTTGAATCCATTCACGGAGAATCGAGCAAAACCTACCGTCACTTCTTTTCCCAAAGCCACGTGCGCGATGGCGACATGAATGTTGTGTTGCAGGAGATGGTCGATCCGAAATTTTCGGGTGTTTATTTTTCCAAAGACCCTCGTGGCAAAGAGAAAACGTGGATCATCGAGCTGATAGAGGGGCTGGGAGAAGATCTCGTCTCAGGCCGTAAAACTCCTGTATTTATTACTGCAGAAAACCGCGCTGGAATCACGGTCCCAGGGCTCGATACGTTTAATTTCGAGAAGGTTTTGGCCCTCGGCGCACGTGTCCGTGAAATTCTCGGATATGAAGTCGATATGGAATGGGCTCTTGATCAAAACCTCGATGTTCGCCTTCTCCAGGCGCGGCCGGTGACCGCTTTGCGCAGCCTTTCGACTCAGGCGAAGCTGGTAGACGGTGAGCTGGCGCGGTTGAAAAAAATGTACCCCGACAATCCAGTTTGGGATGGTCAAACTTTTTCAGAGTGGACGGGTTTTCCGAGCTATTTTACTTTTAGTTTGTGGCGCAATGCATTCTCACCACGCAATGCTTTCGGCAATGCGCTGGGCACCCTCGGATACCGCAGTTTCGCAGATACCTCGGCCGATTCGCGCAAAGATTCTCTTTTGGAGCGTGTCTTCGGTCGTGCCTATGTGAATCTTGAGAAGCTTTCGACGCTTTATTTTGGTCCGATTCCCTTCACCATGGTTGCCAAACCACGCCCGCACCTTAAGTTCTCGCTGCGCAAAATGAACCTCAAGGCCTTTCTCAACGCTCCCTTTGCCATCATCAACATGTTGATGGTGGGGTGGAGCCTGAGCACACGCCGCTCGGCTTGGCTGACACGGTGTCGGCTCGAGATTAACGATTTTCGTAATTCGAATTCCTCTGTTGTTGATGCGGGAAGCTTCAAAAATTGGGAAACTCCGAAGCTAGCCGAAGCACTTTTTGCGGAGTGCGAGAAATTTTACCGCAACACTTTACACTGGCCATTGGTGTTGATTGTTCTGAGCGAATCTTCCATGCAAACGCTTACCTCCATTCTCACAACGCTTGTGGGTAAAAACGAAGCGGAGAAGATGCTCAGGCGTTGGATGGGTCAGGGTTTGCGGACGGTGACATCCGAGATGACCAGGAGATATCAGGAGTCTTGCAGTGAGCCTTTGCAGCGGCCCTTTTTCCTGGCGCAGTACGGCCACCGTGGCCCCGGCGAACTAGATTTGGCGAATCCGCGCTGGATGGAGATGGGTGACACCGCATTTCTGGGTTCGGGAGCGCGTGCAGGGGGCAATCGAAATGCCAATTCTTCGGCTCCGCAACAGACTGTTGAAGAGGAAATCGCCTCCCTGCAAACCTTTAAGCGCGATATCCTTCTGCACGAGTGGAAACTCCTCAAGGGTATGCTTGAGCTTCGCGAACATTGGAAAATGGAACTTCTGAAACCCTACGCTCAGATCCGGTTTATGGTGGAGGAGTTCGGAGAACGCCTGGGCTTGAAGCGCGATGTGCATTGGCTGCGATTGAGTGAACTGCAAGAGCTGGCGCGCCACTCTTCTTTGGAGAAGATATCCTCACTGCGCGCAAAAATTGAAGAGCGCAAGGTGCGCTTTGAGGCTTTTCGGCAATTTTCTTTCCCGCAGTTTGTCACCATCAGTGAAGTGGAGTCGATTATTCACGGCGAAGTTGAAGTGGGACAGGGGCACATGGACGGGCAGGCGCTCAGCCCTGGAATTGTCTTTGGCGAGGTTGTCGTGGTGGACGATCCGCATGCGGTTGAACCAGCACGTTGGCCAGAGAATGCCATTCTGGTCGCCGAGGCCACCGATCCCGGCTGGACTCCTTTATTCTCGCATGCACGGGGTGTGATTGTTGATAAAGGGGGCGTGCTCTCGCACTGCGCGATTGTTGCTCGTGAAATGAATATTCCTGCTGTCAGTGGTATCCGGCAATGCCATCG